>NZ_JBITTM010000002.1:0-325151 GCF_044541955.1 Kitasatospora sp. NPDC085464 | reverse complement strand
CGCAGCCCGCAGGTGTTCGTCTGGCCGGCGAACCCCCGCACACCATGCTCGACATTGCACGATTAACGGATTTCTGGAGGCTTTCATGGCTCGCATCCATACCCGCCGGGTGGCCGGACTCCTGTTCGCCGCCCCGCTCGCGGCCGGTCTGCTGCTCGCGGCGGCCGCCGGTGTCGCCGTCGCCGACAACGGCGCGGGCGCCGCAGGCGGTTCCAACGCCGGTGTGGTGTCCGACGTGGGCACCGGCAACGTGTTCGGCGGCGTCGACGGCAACTACGTCTCCACGCAGCAGACGGCCACCGGTTCCGGGGCCTCGAACCAGAACAACACCCTCGCGGTGAAGGACAACGCCGGCGCCGTCCTGGCCGGCCAGGGCAACAAGAACGTCAACGTCATCTTCGCGCCGATCTTCCCCTGACCGTACGACCGTGCCGGGTCCCACCGAGCACCACCGAGGGCGGGGGCGCCCGAAGTGAGCGGCCACGGGTGAACTGAGCACCCGCGGACGGGCTCGGACCGGATCGAACGGCCGGGGAACAACGAAAGCAACGAACAACCGGCTCGGGAACAGCGAGCCGCAACAACCGCGACAACCAGAGGGAACCGCGCATCACCAAGGGAACAGCGCATGACCGGCCAGCGGAAAGGGTCACCGCGAAACCGGCTCCGTGGGCGGTGCCGCCATCGGCACCGCCCACGAGTGCGTCCGCGGCCGGCCACCGCCGACCCGGGCCCGATCCGTCCACCGAGGGCCCGCGCCCGGGGCCGTCGGCCCGCGGCGGTACGGTTGCGCTCCGACAGCGCACCGCGCCGGGGCCCGGAAAGGGACGGCCCGGCCGGGGTGGCGACCGCGGCATTCGGAAGGAAGGGCGCGCGATGGCGGCGGAGGAGGAGGGCCTGACCGGCCCGGACGGGGCCAGGCCCGTACCGGAGCCGGAGGCGGGGGCACGCCCGGAGCAGGCGGCCGATCCGGCCCGCGAGCACCGGCCCGAGCCCAGGTCCGTCCCCGAGCTGCTGCTCGGCCGCCCGCCGATGGCGCGCCCGCTGCCGTTCTTCGACCACGAGGCCGCTCCCGCCGAGCCCGGCCCGCTGTTCGTGGACTGGCTCGCCACCGCCCTGGACGCCGGGGTGCTGGACCCGCAGGCGTTCACCCTCTCGACCGTCGACGCGGACGGCATGCCGGACGCCCGGGTGCTGGTGCTGCGCGACGTCGACGCGGCCGGCACCGGCTGGAACTTCTCCGCCGCCGCCGACAGCCCCAAGGGCCGTCAGCTCGCCGACCACCCGGCCGCCGCGCTGACCGTCTACTGGCCGCAGCTGGGCCGCCAGGTGCGGGTGCGCGGCACCGTCGAGCGGGCCGCCGACCTGGTCGCCGCCGCCGAGTTCGCCACCCGCTCGCCCGCCGCCCGGGCCTCCTCGCTGGTCGGCCGGCAGAGCGAGCCGCTGGCCGCGCTGGTCGAGTACGACGACGCGGTGGCCGTCGCCCGCCGCCGGCTGGAGGCGCACCCGGACGTCGTCCCGCCCGGGCACGCCGTCTACACCCTGTGGGCGCACGAGGTGGAGTTCTGGCAGGGCGACTCCGACCGCCGGCACGTCCGGCTGCGGTACACCCGCACCGGCCCGGTCAGCTCCCCGGACTGGTCGCGCTCCCTGCTCTGGCCGTGAGCCGCCGACGCCGGTAGCCGACGGGCACCCTCGACGTCGGTAGCCGACGGGCACCCTCGACGTCGGTAGCCGACGGGTACCCCGCCACTGGTAACCGACGGGTTCACCCGGCGCGCCGGCCGCCGGGTGCCCCGAGCGGCCCAACGGCGTCCGCGGACGGGCCCTACCGGCGCCCGGTCAGCGTGGCGCCCACGCTGGCCGCCACCACGCAGCCGATTCCGGCCAGCTGCGGCACGCCCAGCAGCTGGCCCAGCACCACCAGGCCGACCAGCGCGCTGACCGCCGGCTCCAGGCTGACCAGCACGCTGAACACCCGCTGCGGCATCCGGCGCAGCGCGGTCATCTCCAGCGCGTACGGGATCACCGGCAGCAGCAGCGACACCCCGGCCACCGAGGCGAGCAGCACCAGCGGCGAGGCGCCCGGCGCGGTCAGCCCGTGCCAGGCCTCGCCGAGCCCGAGCGGCGCCAGCGTCAGCGCGCCGACCGTCATCGACACCGCCAGCCCCTGGAACCCCTGGAAGGTCGCGCCGACCTTGTCGGTGAACAGGATGTACGCGGCGTAGCAGGCGGCCGCGCCGAAGGCGTACAGCAGGCCGACCGGGTCGAGCGAGCCGCCGCCCTCCCCCTCGCCGAGCAGCGTCAGCAGCACCACGCCGGCGGCCGCGAGCAGTGCCCAGAGCAGGTGGCTGGCGCGCCGGGCGAAGACCAGGGCGACCGCGAGCGGGCCGAGGAACTCGATGGTCGCGGCGGTGCCCATCGGCAGCCGGTCGATCGCCCCGGCGAACAGGCAGGTCATCCCGGCCGAGGCCACGCCGAGCAGCGCGGCGGAGCCGAGGTCGCGCGGGCGCTTGTCGCGCAGCTTCGGCCGGGTGACGGCGAGCAGGATCGCGGCGGCGAAGCCGAGCCGCAGGAAGGTCGTGCCGCTGACCCCGAGCGGGCCGAAGAGCGGCTTGGACAGGGCGATGCCGGTCTGCACCAGGAACATCGCGGTCAGGCAGAGAACCGGCGCCGGGATCCTCCCCCAGCCTTCGGCCGGGGGGCCGGACGCCCCACCTCGTCGCCAGCCACCCCGCTCGCCGGCCGGCTCGCCCTTGAGGGCGGGCGGCATGGCAAGAGCCTCGGCGACGGCGGCGGCCGACGACGAGGCGGTGAAGGTTTCGCTGGTATGGGAGGTGGGCATATGAGCGAGTTTGCCGTAAGGAGTGATGCGGCGGCAAGCTCGTTACAAATATCGGGACGGATACGGACGGGTGCATCCGAAAGGGTGGACCCGCGCGCGAGTGGCGGCGTGGCTGCCGCATTCGTCCGACGATCCGTCAGTATCAAGGCCGGGTGCGCTATCTCCGCCCCGCGGCCCTCCTCGCCGCCTCCCTCGTGCTCCTGCTGGCCACCGATGGGACGGGCGCGAGCGCCGAAGCCACCGCCGCCGCGCGAGCCGCCGTCCCCCGCATCCGGGCCGTCACCCTCCCCGACCGGGGCGCCCCGCCCCGCCCCCACGACGACTGGAACGGCCCCGCCTTCGACGTCTGCACCGCACCCCCGCTCGACACCCTGCGGGCCTGGCACGGCGCCTCCCCGTACGGGGCGGTCGGCATCTACACCAGCGGCTCCCAGCGCGGCTGCGCCCAGCCCCGGCTCACCGCCGAGTGGGTGCGCCGGGCGCGCGCGACCGGCTGGCGCTTCCTGCCGGTGCACGTCGGAGCCCAGGCGCCGTGCGGAGACCCGAGCCGCAGGCCCGCGCGGATCGACCCGGCGAGGGCCGTGCAGCAGGGCCGGGACGAGGCGGGCGAGGCCACCCGCGCGCTGCAGTCGCTCGGGCTCGGCCCGGGCAGCCCGGTCTACCTGGACATCGAGGCCTACCCGATGCACGACCGGGCCTGCGGACAGGCCGTGGTCGACTTCGCCCTGGGCTGGACCCAGGCCCTGCACTCGGCCGGCTACCGCTCCGGCTTCTACTCCAGCCTCGACTCCGGGATCGCCGACCTGGCGGCCGCGGCCCGGGCCGGCAGCGCCCCGCTGCCCGACGCGTTCTGGTACGCCCGCTGGGACGACCACGCCGACACGGCCGGCTCCGGCGCCCTCGACCCCGGGCTGTGGAGCCTCCACCAACGCGTCCACCAGTACCGCGGCAACGTCGCGGAGACCTACGGCGGCGCCACCCTCACGATCGACCGCAACCAGGTCGACGCCCCCACCGCGGGCTGAGGCCGCCGGTAGGGTGGCCCCCGATCCGGCACAGGGGGGCGGAATGACGAACAGCCACGGACACGGCGACGAGCACGGGTACGGCACCGCGGGCGGATACGGCGCGGTGCCGCCGCAGAACCCCTACAGGCAGGCGCCGTACGAACAGAACCCGTACGCCCAGCCGGTCCCGCCGCAGCCGTACCCGGGTCAGCCGGTCCCGCCGCAGCCGTACCCGGGCCAGCCGGTCCCGCCGCAGCCGTACGCCGCCGCTCGGCAGCCGGCCGCCGCCCAACCGCCCGCCGCAGCACCGCAGTTCGCTGCTCCACCGCACTCGCAGCCGCAGCAGCCCCAGCCGCCTTCGCAGCCGCAACCCGGCGCCTTCCCCGGCTTCCCCGGCCCGTTGCCGCGCCGCAGCCGCCTCGCCGTCCTGCTCCAGTTCCTGCTGCAGTGGATCTACGCCCCGCTCTGGATCGTCGGCCTGGTGATCCTCTTCGCCGTCCTGATCCTCTCGGACTACAACGGTGGCGGCCCCAGCTCCGACGGCTGGCTGAAGGTCAACCGCACCTTCATCCCGCCGCGCCGCCTGCGGGCCGAACTCACCGGCCGCCCGGAGGACTGGGAGCGCTACGTCACGCCGATCATCCGGCGCCGGATCGCCGCCGCCGAGGCCAAGCACGCGGCCGGCGGCGGCGAGGTGCAGGCCGACCTCGGCCGGGAGGTGTCGGTCGGGCTCGCCGATCGCCTCTACCGGGGCCTCGGGGCGGCCGGCGTGGTCCGGATCGGCGAACGGTACGGCTGGCACGGCGTGCTGCCGTCCGGTCCGAACACCGTGCACATCCGGCTCGTCCGCCGCTTCCCCCCGCCGGCCGACCTGAACGCCCCCTCCCCGTACGACCCGCCGGCCGCCCCCGGCACCCCGTGGGGCCCGCAGCCGACCCGCTCCGCGCTGCTGCTGCCGTTCGTCTTCCTGCTCCAGATCGTCTACGTCCCGGTCTACGGCCTGGCCACCTTCTGGATCGACCGCCCCGAGCCCGACCACTGGGAGCGCTGGGGAGCCCGCTGGACGGTCGGCCCGCGCGCCTTCCGGGCCGAGTTCACCGACAGCCCCGCCGCCTGGGACCGCCACATCCGCCGCATCCTCCAGCGCGACACCAAGCGCGAACTCGCCCGCACCGCCGACAGCTACGCCAGGCTCACCACCCCCGACGGCAGCTACTTCCGGCGCATCCAGGTCCACCGCGCCACCTACCGCGGAGCCGGCGCCCACCGGGCCCTGTCCATCGCCGCCGAGGACGGCTGGACCCTCGACCCCGCCTACACCCCCGACCCGGCCAACTCCCTCCGCCTCTGCCGGCGCGAACAGCGCTGACCCGGGGCCGGCGGGGGCCCGTGATCCGTGCAACGGGGTCGGGATGCTGACAGCGGGCCGTGGGGGCGGCAAAATCGGGCAGGTCGGCGCGCATTACCGCCCGGTAGGTGCCGCAGGCGATTCCGCCAGTGCCGCCAGGTCAAGGAGGACCCGTGTTCAGCACGATGCAGGACGTACCGCTCACCGTCGCCCGAATCCTGGAGCACGGGTCCAGGATCCACAGCCGGTCGACCGTCACCACCTGGGACGGCACCGGGCCGGTCGTCCGTACGTACGCCGAGGTGGGAGCCCGTGCCGCGCAGCTCGCGTGCGCGCTGCGCGACGAGCTCGGGGTGACCGGGGACGACCGGGTCGCCACGCTGATGTGGAACAACGCCGAGCACTTGGAGGCGTACCTCGCCGTTCCGGCGATGGGGTCCGTGCTGCACACGCTCAACCTGCGGCTGCCCGCCCAGCAGCTGTCGTTCATCGTCAACCACGCCGCCGACCGCGTGATCATCGTCAACGGCACCGTCCTCCCGCTGCTGGCCGCCGTCCTGTCGGACCTCGCGCCCACGCTCAAGCACATCGTGGTGAGCGGCCCCGGCGACCGCTCGCTGCTCGCGGGCTTCGCGGGCGGCGTGCACGACTACGAGGAGCTGATCGCCGGCCGCCCCACCACGTTCCCGTGGCGGAGCGACATCGACGAGCGGCAGGCCGCGGTGCTCTGCTACACCTCCGGCACCACCGGCGACCCGAAGGGCGTGCTCTACAGCCACCGCTCGGTCTACCTGCACTGCCTGCAGGTCAACACCGGCGACAACTTCGCCTTCACGCCGCGCGACACCGCGCTGCCGGTGGTCCCGATGTTCCACGTGAACGCCTGGGGCATCCCGCACGCCGCCTTCATGTCGGGCGCCAACCTGCTGATGCCGGATCGTTTCCTCCAGCCCAAGCCGATGGCCGAGATGATCGCCGCCGTCCGCCCCACCGTCAGCGCCGCCGTCCCCACCATCTGGAGCGGCCTGCTGGACGAGCTCGACGCCGGCGACTACGACACCTCCAGCCTGCGCATGGTGGTCATCGGCGGCAGCGCCTGTCCGCCGTCGCTGATGGAGGGCTTCCAGGAGCGCCACGGCATCCGGGTCATCCACGCCTGGGGCATGACCGAGACCTCCCCGCTCGGGTGCTTCGCCCAGCCGCCGGGCGGCCTCACCCCGGAGGAGGAGTGGCCGTACCGGATCACCCAGGGCATCTTCCCGGCCTCCGTCGAGGCCCGGCTGATCGGCCCGGGCGGCGAGCGGATGCCGCACGACGGCGTCTCGGCCGGGGAGCTGGAGGTGCGCGGCCCGTGGATCGCCGGGGCGTACTACGGCGGCGCCGGACAGGACCCGGTCCGCCCGGACGACAAGTTCTCCGAGGACGGCTGGCTGCGTACCGGTGATGTCGGCACCATCACCGCCGACGGCTACCTGACCCTCACCGACCGGGCCAAGGACGTCATCAAGTCCGGTGGCGAGTGGATCTCCTCGGTCGACCTGGAGAACCAGCTGATGGCGCACCCCGAGGTGGCCGAGGCCGCCGTGGTCGCCGTCCCGGACGAGAAATGGGGCGAGCGCCCGCTGGCCACCGTGGTGCTGCGCCCGGGCGCGACCGTCGGGCTGAAGGAGCTGCGGGCCTTCCTGGCCGGGCGGATCGCCTCCTGGCAGCTGCCGGAGCGCTGGTCGATCGTGGAGTCGGTGCCCAAGACCTCGGTCGGCAAGTTCGACAAGAAGGTGATCCGGGCCGACTACGCGGCGGGCGGGCTGGACGTCACGGTGCTCGGCAAGGAGTAGCCGCAGGGACGGGAAGAGGGCCGGCCGCCCCCCTTGCGCAACTGGGGCGGCCGGCCCTTCCACGTGGTCCGGCGGGCGTCGGCCCGTGTCCCGACCGGTGTCGGCCCGCGTCCCGGCGGGTCAGCCCGCGGCGGCCACGTCCGCCTCGCCCATCGTGCCGATCCGTCCGAGCAGGTCCACGATCCGGCCCTGGACGTCGTCGCTGGTCGAGCGCTCGGCGAGGAACAGCACCGTCTCGCCGGTGCGCAGCCGGGGCAGTTCGCGCGGGTCGAGGTCCACCGAGGTGTAGACCACCAGCGGGGTGCGGTGCAGCCGGTCGTTGGCGCGCAGCCAGTCCAGCAGGCCGACCCGGCGGCGGCGGATCTGCAGCAGGTCCATCACCACCAGGTTGGGCTGCACGCTGCTGGCCCGGGCCACGGCGTCGTTCTCGTCCACCGCGTGCTCGACGTGCATGCCGCGCCGTTCCAGGCTGCTGATCATGGCGGCGGCGATGTCCGGGTCGCCCTCGACCAGCAGCACCCGCGGGGCGTGGTGCTCGCCGTCGCGGGGCGCGAGGGCGCGCAGCAGCACGGCCGGGTCGGCCCCGTACACGGCGTCCCGGGTGGCCTGGCCGAGGCCGGCGGTGACCAGCACCGGGACGCGGCGGTTGAGCGCCGCGGTGCGCAGCGACTGCAGCGCGGTGCGGGTGATCGGGCCGGTCAGCGGGTCGACGAAGAGGGCGGCGGGGAAGCCGGCGGCCTGGGCGTCGACCTCCTCGCGGGAGCTGACGATCACCGGGAGGTACCCGCGGGCCTGGAGGGCCTGCCTGGTCGCCGGGTCGGGCTCCGGCCAGACCAGCAGCCGACGGGTGTTGGCCAGTTCGCCACCGGTGGCCGGCGGCTGATCGGCGGCGGGCCGTTCGTCGGCGGGCGGGAGTTCGGCCATCGGGCGCGGGGCGGTCCGGGCCTCGGCCGGAACGGCCGGCTGCGCCGGAACGGCGGACATCGGCGGGGGGCCGAGCGGGCGCGGCGGGGCGAGCTCGCCCAGGCCGGTGCCGACCGGGCGCGGGCCCGACGGCTCCTCGGCTGCGGGCAGCGCGGGCCGTGCGGGCTCCAGGGCGGTGCCGGGGGCACCCACGTCCCGGCCGGACGGGCCGGCGGGCAGGGCCGGCGCAGCGGGTGCGGACGGACCGGCGGCGCCCGTCGACGCGTCCGGCCCGGGCCCCGGCGGGACGGCCAGTCGGCGGCGGCGGCCGGTCGGCGCGGCGGCCGGTTCGGGCAGCGCGGGCGCCGGGCCGGCCGGCAGGGCGTGCTCCAGCCCGGGGTACACCGGGGTGTCGGTCGCTCCGGGCAGGGCGAAGCCGCCGGAGGAGTCCTCGGCGGAGGGCAGGGCGCGGCGCCGACGCGGCTTGGGCTCGCCCGCGTTCTCGGCCGGGGCGGCCCCGTCGGTCGGGGTGCCGGCCGGCGGGGTGCCGTCGGCGGCCGGGGAGGCGGCCGGGGAAGTGGTGGGGGCCGGGCCGAGCGCGAGCGGCTCGCGACCGCCGGACCGGTTCTGCTGCGCCCGCTCGCCCTCGACGGGCACGGCGTAGGCGGGGCCGGAACGGCCGTCGTCCTTGCCCCACGGGTCGCGCTGCGCACCGTCCGGGCCGGGCAGGCCCTGGCGGCCGTACGCGGGGTCGTTGCCGGTGCCGTTCCACTGCTCCGGCACGGCCCGCTCGACCCTGGCGGGGGCGTTCGGCCACTGGTCGGCGGGACCGGCGGGACCGTCGGACGCGGCGGGCGCGGTCGGCGCCGGGGTCTCGGCGGCCGGGCGGCCACGGCGGCCGCGCCGCTCGGGGGCCGGGGGCTCCTCGGCGGGCGCCCGGTCGGCGGCTGCGGCCTCCACGGCCTTGCGGCCCGGCTGTTCGCCCGCCGTCGCGGCGGGCCCGGCGGCCTCGCTGCTGCTGGGCAGCTGCGGGATGCCCGGCAGCTCGGGCAGGACGGCGCTGTCGCTCTCCTTGGGCCGGTCGGAGCGGCCCTCGGCGGCGGCGCGCTCGGCGGCGGCCTTCGCCGCGGCGGGGTCAAGCGGCAGTTCGACGACGTACGTGGTCCCGGACTTGCCGGGCAGCTCGTGCGGCTGGAGCACGCCGCCGTGCCGCTCGACCACCGAGCGGGCTATCGGCAGGTGGACGGGGCTGCCGCCGACGCCGGGGCCGCGGATCTCGACCCGGGCGACCTCGCCGCGCTGGGCGGCGGCCAGGACGACGGTCGGCGGTTCGGGGGCGGTCGGCACCGCGGGCGTCGCGCCGCCGGCCAGACCGGGGACGGCGAGGCCGGGGGAGGGGGTGGTGGGGGCGTCCAGCGCGAGGCGGACACCGCTGACATCGGCGACCAGGTGGGCCAGCGCCTGGGCGAGTCGCCGTTCGTCGGCGATCACCTCCACCGCGGCGGCGTGCACCGAGAACCGCACCCGGCCGGGGCCGACCAGCTCGCCGGCCTCCTCGACGGCCCGGCGGACCACCGTGTCCAGAGCCACCGGCACCTGCACGGCGGACTTCCGACGACCCTTGACGTCCTTGCCGTCCTTGGGGTCCTTCGGGTCCTTGCCGTCCTTGGTCTCCGCCGCGCCGGTCTCGCCTGCCTCGCTGCGCTGGTGGTCGAGGACCCCGTCGATCAGCTTCCCGAAGCGGCGGCACTCGTCGGCGAGCCGGCGCAGCGTCCAGTTGGCCTCCGGCCAGAGCTGCCCGGCCGGGTCGGCGGCGAGCGCGTCCAGCCGCTGGTTCAGTGCGCTGAGCGCGCCGCCCAGCTCGTTCTCCAGGACGGCGGTGAGGTGCTCGTTGCGGGCGATCAGGGCGAGTTCGCGGCTGCGGTCGGTGAAGGTCATCACCGCGCCGACCAGTTGGTCGCCGTCCCGCACCGGGGCGGTGGTGAGGTCGACGGTGACCGGACGGCCGTCCTTGCGCCACAGCACGGTGCCGCGAACCCGGTGCTTGCGCCCGGAGGTCAGGGTGTCCAGCAGCGCGGACTCCTCCAGCGCCAGCGGGGTGCCGTCGGCCCGGGAGTGCTGGATCAGCGGGTGCAGCTCACGCCCGCCCAGCTCGCTCGCCCGGTACTCCAGGATGTGCGCGGCGGCCGGGTTGACCAGTACGCAGCGGCCTTCGAGGTCGACCCCGAGCACGCCCTCGGCGGCGGCGCGCAGGATCATCTCGGTCTGCTTGTGCTGGCGGCGCAGCTCCGCCTCGACGCCGAGCCGGCCGGAGAGGTCGCGGACCAGCAGCAGGAGCAGGTCGGAGGAGGACGACGAACGGGAGCCCTCGCGGTACGGGTCGTACGGGACGAGCGGGGAGAGCGCGTAGCCGCGGCTGCTGTCGTTGTCGTCGGCGAAGTCGTTGCCGGAGACCTCGACCGGGAACGTGGTGCCGTCGGTGCGGTGGGCGGTCATCCGGACCGGGCGGTCGGGGGCGTCGCCGTCGCGGGTGGCCGGGCGCATCGAACCGGGGATCCGGCTGGGGTCGAAGTCGGGGAGCAGGCCGAGCACGCCCATGCCGACCAGCGAGGTGCCCGGCGCCTGCAGGGCCTGGACGGCCGCGCTGTTGGCGTCCACGACGGTGCCGTTGCTGTTCACCAGCAACAACGCGTCGGGCAGGGCGTCGAGTATGGCGGCGAGGCGAGCAGCGCCTCGGATCGGCCTGCTGCTCACGTCGACAGGTCTCCTCGGCTCGGGGCAGCTCCTCCGGAGACGGCAGTATCTCATTCTTCTTTGCGGCGGGGACGACCCGCCTAGTAACGTTGGCGGTGGTTGGTGCCGAACCCCAGGGTTGTGGCATCATCACTGACACACGGAACGGGTCCGCTTCGCGCGGATGCGGTCCATGTGGGGAGGCTTCGCCTAGTCCGGTCTATGGCGCCGCACTGCTAATGCGGTTTCGGGGTTATTCCTGATCGAGGGTTCAAATCCCTCAGCCTCCGCCAGTCGGGAGCCCCCGTCGACGATCTCGTCGACGGGGGCTCTTTGCGTTCCCGGGGGAGGTTCGGATCGGGGCCGGGTCGGTCCCCGCTCGATCCACCCCGGCGTGGGTCGGCCCGGGTCGGCGGAGGTCGGCAGCGGCCCGGGGCTGGTCCGGGGCTGGTCCGGGGTGGGCCGGGGAGCCGGTCGGGGGCGGGCCCGCAGGAGGTCGCGGGAGGTCCGCAGGGGGTCCGGGAGCAATCGATTTCGCCCCACGTCGCAGGTCATGTAATGTTGTCCCCGCAACGCCCCGGGGCAACGTTCACGGGGCGAGCGCTCATAGCTCAACGGATAGAGCACTTGACTACGGATCAAGAGGTTGCAGGTTCGAATCCTGCTGAGCGCACCAAACTCCGCAAGATCGGGTTCGCCCGTTCCTTGCGCTCATAGCTCAACGGATAGAGCACTTGACTACGGATCAAGAGGTTGCAGGTTCGAATCCTGCTGAGCGCACCATCGAGAAGCCCCCGGCCACCGGCCGGGGGCTTCTCCCGTTTCCGGGCTCCACGAGCTCGGCCCGGCGGATCACGCCGGCCCGGTGAAGCGCGCTCGGCCCGGTGAAGCAGCCGGACCCGGCGAAGCGGTCGGGCCGTTCGAACAGAGCCCTCGAAGAATGGTCAGGTCCCGGACGCTGGGGTCCGTCGGATCGGCCGGGAATTCCCATTCCCGCGTCCGTTCGGGGGTGCTGATTCCCGCCTAATGGATGAAATAAGGCCGTTTCGGGTACATCCCGTCCTGCCGCCCGGACGACCGCCAAACGGGTGGGACCCGGTCAAAAGCGTAGGTGTCGCAGTTTGACCGATCCGGGATCGTGATTCCTTTTTGTCGGATCTTGTGCCCAGACTGCCCGTCGCCCCGGCAGCCGACCGCGAAGGAGAGCCGGATGAGCCGACAGTTTCCCCGCACCGCTGCCGCCCTGGCCGTCCTCACGACCGGGCTGCTGACCGGCTGGAACGTTCCGCTCTCGGTGGCCCAGCAATCCCCTGACTCCTGGTCGGGGGAACACCGGGCGGTGCTGCCCTCCGGGCTTTCCGTCCGGATCGATTTCGACGCCTCTCCGGGAGTGGGCGTCACCGCCGGACCGGGGCAATTGGCGGGCCGGTCCGGAGGGGGGCGATCCACCACCCCCTATGCGGACGGAATGCACTCCGGAGACCCCGCGCAGACCTTCGAACTCACCCCGGACCGTGCGCAGGCGGACGGTTCCTGGCGCACCGCGGGAACGCTCCGGCTGACATTCTCCCGGCCCGTCCGCAACCCCCGGCTGCACCTCAGCGGGCTCGCCGCGGTCGCCACCGGCACGTCCGGTACGACCGGCACCGCGGCCCGGCTGACCCTCACCGGCGGCTCGCCCGTCGCGCCCACCCTGGCCGGCCGCACCGACTGGTCCGGCTGGACGGTCGACGGCAACACCCTCGCCCCCGCGGGCCGCGACGGCGCCTCCGACGGCGCGACCGGCTCCGCCGCCGAAGGCTCGCTGGAGCTCGTCGGGACCTTCAGCACCGCGGTGTTCCGGGTCGAGCAGCGCTCCACGGCCCGGGCCGGCAGCACCACCGCCCCGCCCGTCCTGCGCCAGGCCTACACCGTCACCGTCGACGATGGCGTCGGCACCGCACCGCAGGGCTACGGCAACGCCTCGCACGTCGTCTCCGACCTCTTCCTCGGCGCCGATGCGGCCGAGCCGTCGCGGCGCACCCGGCCCGGGTCCGGCGAGGTCGTGGACGACGAACCGATGGTCCGGCTCGACCACGGCGCCTCCCTGCTCAGCCCGTTCGCCGGCCCGTTGCCGCCCAAGCTCCAGCCCGGCCGCAGCGAGTACCACGGCGCCGACCCGTCGATCGGTTTCCCCACCGGGGCCGCGATCGGCCGCTACTACCGGCTGACCGTCCCGGTCGAGGTGGGCGACCAGCCCGCCACCCTGGCCGGCTGGATCGACTTCGGGCACACCGGCCGGTTCGAGCCCGCCGATCGGGTGCAGACCGAGGTCCCGCCCGGCGCCGACACCGCGACCCTGGAGTGGACCGTCCCGCCCGGCGCCGCGTCCGGCGAGACCTGGGCCCGGCTGCGGATCGGCCGCGACACCAGGCAGCTCGTCTCCTCCGGCGGCTTCGCCGACTCCGGACAGGTCTCCGACCAGCGGATCAAGCTGGCCGTCGGGGCCGCCCGGCCGGAGATCGCCGAACCCGTCGACGGCACCGCCCTCGCCGACGCCCGCCCGGAGATCAGCGGCGAGGGCGCGGTGCCCGGCGCCACGGTCGACATCCGGGAGGGCGAGACCTCGCTCTGCCTGGCCAAGGTCGGGCGCGGCGGCGGCTGGTCCTGCCGCCCCGCTGCGCCGCTCGCCGTAGGCCCGCACGGCCTCACCCCGGTGGAGACCACCACCGGCGGCGTGGTGCTGCGCGGCGAGCCGGTCAGGGTCACCGTGAAGACCGCGCCGCCGACCGCCCCCGCGCTCGCCCTGCCCGCCTACACCAACGACCCCGGGCTGCAGCTCACCGGCACCGGCGACGCCGGCAGCACCGTCTCGGTCACCGACCGTCCCGCGGGCGGCGAGCTCTGCAGCACGGCGGTGCGGACGGACGGGCAGTGGTCCTGCCTGCCGGTCGAGAACCTGGCGGACGGCAAGCACCAGCTCACCCCGGTCGCGGTCGACGCGGCGGGGAACCGGACGGCCGGGCAGTCGGCCGTGCTTGTCGTCGACACCGTTCCGCCGGCCCGGCCGACCCTCGGCGCGCCCGCTCCGGGGGAGACCCTGCGGGTCAGCCGTCCGAGGCTCGCCGGACAGGCGGAGCCGGGCGCGAACGTCCTGGTCACGGCGGGCGCGGGGTCGGGCGCCGGTCCGGACCAGCGGACCGTGTTGTGCGGGGCGACGTCCGCCCTCGACGGGAGCTGGACCTGCACCGCCAACCGGGACCTGACGGACGGGGAGCAGTGGCTGACCGTCACGGCCACCGACCCGGCGGGCAACGGGGCCTCGGCGGACCCGGTGCGGGTGCGGGTCACCGCCGCGGCGGTGCCTTCTCCGGCGACACCTTCTCCGCCAGTGCCTTCTCCGGCGGCCCCGAGCGCGGCGACGGCGAGTCCGTCGGCTTCGGCCTCGGGTTCGGCCTCGGCTTCTGCCTCGGTGTCGGCTACGTCGAGTCCGGCCCTGCCCAGCCCGACGGCGACGGCGTCGACGACGGTGGCGGCGCCCGTCGCCTCGACCACGGCCGCGGCGGCGAGTCCGAGTCCGGCCGTCGCGGCGCCGACCGAGGTGCCGGCGCCGGTCCCGCCGGGGATGTTGCCGATCGTCGTTCCGCCGGCGCCGCCCGCCGTCCCGGCGGCTGCGGCGAGCCCGGTGTCGTCCGGCCCGTCGGCGGTTCCGTCGGCCTCCGCCGTACCGTCCGCTCCTGCCACGACCGCCGCCGCGACTCCCTCGCCCACCGCCACCGCTCGTCCGACCCCGAGCCCAAGCCCGACCCCGACCCCTACTCCGAGCCCGCCCCCGACTCCGAGCCCGACCCCGCCGCCGTCCGCTGCCGACGGCTCGGCCCGGGCCGCGGTCCTCGCCGCGAGCGGCCGGCCGTCGCCGTCCGGGCAGGCCGGGGCCGTGGCCGGGTCCGGGGAGTCCGGCGAGGCCGTGGCCCGGCCGCTGCCCGTGCCGCCGACGGAGGGCCCGCACGGTGTGGTGGGCCGGTCCGAGCAGGCCGGCCGGCACGGCGGGCTCGCCGGGATCCTGCTGGTACTCGCCGGGATCGGGCTGATCACCCGTCGGGTGTTCGCCCGCGGTCCCGGTGTGCGACGGCGCTGACCTGCGCCGAACTGTCCCGACCATCCGCCCATGTGCCTGCGCGTCAGGTCGGCTTTGGATGATTCGTCAGTAAATGTCGACACACCTTGGCTCAAATGTCGCATTTGATGACGTATGAACTTAGCCTGACCCTGGCACTGCCCGTCAGATCCGGGCCGCCCGTTGCGCGACACACCGACCCAGAGGACCCGTGCATGGACGTCACCCGCGATTCGTCGCAGCGACCCGAAAACCCGCCCGAGATGCTCCCGCCGGCACTGCCGGAACGTTCCGCCTCCGGCTCCAGCCGGCTGGCCCGGGTCACGGCGGTCACGACCGTCAAGCCCGCCAAGCCGGTCGGTTCCGTCGACGACGGACCGGCGACCACCCCGTTGGCCGTGGTCCCCGGGCCCTCGTCCGTCGGCCCGGCGGACCTGCGGGACCCGCTGGACACGGCCGCCCCGGAGACCGTCGGGTGGCCGGACGCCACCCCGGCCGGGGCCGCCACCACCGCCTCGACCTCCCGGCGCCCCCCGCGCGCCGACCAGGCGCTGCGTGAGCACGGCGCCACCGCGCTGCCCGGCTGGACCGCCCTGCTGGTGGTGCTGCTCGGGCTCGCCGGGGTGCTGTTCGTGCTGCTGCGCACCGGCGTCGTCCCGCACTGGGACGCGCTGCCCGACCTGCGCGGCGCCACCGCGCGGGCGAGCGGACGGCCGGCGGTCGACGCCGCGGCGATCGCCGCGGTCAGCGCGGCCGGCCTGCTGGTGGTGGTCGCGCTCGCCGGGCTGCTGGCCAACGCGGGCGGCGAGACCCGGGTGCTGAGCCGCTGGGGCCGCTACCGCGGCACCGTCCGCCGGACCGGTCTGGTCTGGGTCAACCCGCTGCTGCGCCGTCGCCGGGTGGACGTCCGTCTGCGGCACTGGCGCAGCGAGCCGGTGCGGGTGGTCGACCGGACCGGCACGCCGATCGTGGTCCGGCTGCTGATCGTCTGGCGGGTCAAGGACACCGCTCGGGCGCTGCTGGCCATCGCGGACCACGAGGGCTACCTGCGCGAGCAGGTCCAGGCGGTGCTCACCCGCACCGCGTCCCTGCTGCCGTGCGACAGCAACGCGGCGCCCGGCCCCGCGCTGCGCGACGGGCAGTGGTTCGCCGACGAGATGACCAGGGCGCTGGCCGCCGAGGTCGCCCCGGCGGGCCTGGAGGTGTACTCGGCGCAGCCGCTGGGGCTGGACTACGCGCCCGAGGTCGCCGAGTCGATGCGCCGCCGCCGGCTGGCCGACCTGGACGCGGGCCTGCGGACGGTGCTGGTGGACGACGCGGTGGAGGCGGCGGCGCTCGCGGTAAGGCGTCTGGAGCGCGCCACCACCCACGAACTGGACGAGGCCGCCCGCAGCGCCCTGATGGAGCAGCTGCTGGTCGCCTTCGTCGCCCCGGCCGGAGTGGCCGCCTCGGTACCGCCCCCGGCCGCCCGCGCCGGGCGGAAGGAAGGACGACCCGCATGAGGATAGCCACCGGCGCGTACGCCGAACCCGGCACAGGCCTCGACGAGGACCCCGGTCCGATCGACTTCGAGGAGCGGCTCGGCAGCATCCCCGCGATCGCCGGCTGCGGCTGCCCGAACTGCGCGCCCCGGCCGCGCACCGCCCACCGCCCCGGGCCGGCCGGCGGCAGCCGAATACACCGTGCCGTGCGGACCACCTGCCTGGCCACCACCGTGCTGGCGGGCGCCGGCGTGGTCGGCCTGACGGCCGGAGCCGGGTCGGCGCACGCCGCGGCCGGGAAGCAGGGCTGGGACGGCTCGAAGTACTGGTTCAAGAACGCTGCCGGCGAGTGGCGTTGGACCAGCCACTACGACGTCTACGCGAGCCGCACCGGCCGGTCCGGCGGATCCGGGGGCGCAGGCGGTGCCGGGGGTGCAGGGGGATCCGGCGCCTCCGGCACCAAGGCCCCCTCCAACGGATCGGCCTCCTCGAACGGCCCGCGCCAGGGCTGGGACGGGTCGAGGTACTGGTTCAAGAACGACAGCGGCGAGTGGCGCTGGACCAGCCACTACGACGTCTACCTGAACCGCACCGGGCAGTCCGGCGGCGGTTCGGCCCCCGCACCCGCCCCGCCCGTGAGCCGTGAGCCCCAGGACACCGCGCCGGCCTCCGGGAGCAAGGAGGCGGCCGTCGACTACGCGCTCGCCCAGCTGGGCAAGCCGTACGTATGGGGCGGCAACGGCCCGTCCGGCTACGACTGCTCGGGACTGGTGCAGCAGGCCTACCGGCGCGCGGGGACAAGCCTGCCGCGCGTGGCGGACGACCAGTACGCGGCGACCACGCCGATCGGCGCGGGACAGCTGCGCCGCGGTGACCTGGTGTTCTGGTCGGACAACGGCCGCGCCTCGGGGATCCACCACGTGGGGATATACCTGGGCGGCGGCACCTTCGTGGAGGCACCCCGGCCGGGCAGGACCGTCCGGGTCTCGACCCTCGACGCGGGCTACTACCCGACCCACTTCGGGCGGCCGTAGCGCCGCGGACGCACCCGGCCCCCGACCGCGCGCCGCCGTCGGGGGCCGGGCTCCCCGCAGTGTTCACGAGCCGGTCGCACCACCGTCGCACCGCCGCCGCACGGCGGGTGGCGCGACGGTTCCGAAGGGGGTCCGGGCTGTGCCTGAGGTGGGCCGATTCGTTAGAGTCCGTGCCATGGCTGACAACGACTACGACCCCGCCGGCAGCACTCAGATGTTCCGGGCGTTCGTCGACGAGACCCCGGCTCGCCAGGAGCCGGCCACCGTTTCCACCTACGGCCGCAGCGGCGGCGGCAGCCGGACCGGCGTGATCGCGCTGGTCGCCGTCGTCGCCCTGGCCGTGCTGGGCGCCGTCATCTGGCTGGCGGTCAAGTGACCCTCGCGCGGGTGACCCTCGTCCGGGTCACCCGCGCGACGGGAGCGGAACACCTCAACAGGGCTTGCGCCAGGCGTTCAGGTCGAGCTTCTTCTGCATCGAGCTGAAGCCGAGCGACTTGGCCTTGGCGCAGAACTTGTCCGTGTCGAGCTTGTACTCGACGTGGAAGACCGCCTTGCCTGCCTTGACGAAGGGTGCGACGCGGTCGCACTCGTCGAACTGCGAGCACTCCTCGTTGACCGCGAAGTCGAAGTC
Organism: Kitasatospora sp. NPDC085464; assembly: GCF_044541955.1. NCBI lineage: Bacteria > Bacillati > Actinomycetota > Actinomycetes > Kitasatosporales > Streptomycetaceae > Kitasatospora > Kitasatospora sp. NPDC085464. The sequence goes on along the minus strand of NZ_JBITTM010000002.1, from coordinate 307,238 downwards.
CGGCAGCAGCGCGGGGATCTGGTCCAGGTCGTTCTTCAGGCCGATGGCCAGGCCGCGCTCGTGCGCGAGCTGCGCCAGCATCCGGTTGTACTTCAGCTGGTCGTCGGGGGTCAGCGGGAAGCCGCTGTTCTGGTTGTAGGCCTCGATGGTGTCAGGCTCGATGGCGTCGAAGCCCTTGCTCCTGCACATGTCGAAGCGGGCGGCCATCAGCGGCTTCAGCTGGTCGAGCTTGCGGATGTCGAACCACTTCTCCCCCTTCCAACCGGTGTCCGAGCCCTGCAGCGCCTTGGCGAAGGCGGCGGAGTCGGGGCGGAAGTCCTCCCAGGAGCCGGCGTTGATGTAGCAGATCACCTTGCGGCCCTTGGCGTGCAGCGCGGCCACCACCGAGGCGTCGTTCTCGAAGCCGTCGATGTCGTAGACCGGCACGTCCACCGACTGGTCCACGGGGCCGCCGCCGAGCTGCCACTGCCAGGCCAGGCCCGGAGCGGGCTGCCAGCGGGCGCCGGTCGGCGCCGGGGCGGTGCCGCCGGGCGGGGTGGTGCCCGGGGCGGTGGTGCCGCTCGGGGTGCCCGGGGCCGTGCTCGTGGCGGGGGCGCTGGGCGAGTCCGGGGCGGGGGTGGCGTCGGGAGTGCCGTCGGGGGTGCCCGGGGCGCTGGTGCCGGGTGTGCTCGGGGCGGTGGGGGCGGGCGGGGTGCTCGGGGAGCCGTCGGCCGAGTCGTCGTCCTCCGAACCGGAGCTGCTGCACGAGGTGGCCAGCAGGGCGGTGGCGGTGGCGAGGGCGAGGGCGGCCGGCAGGAGCCGGTTACGGCGGTTCACGGTAGTCGAACTCCGAGTCGGGTCAGGTCAGTTCGGCGGCGGTCAGACCGTACGGCAGGGTGCGCCAGGGGTTCTCCCCGGCGCCGGGGACGGCGCAGCCGACGCCGGCCCGGCGGGCGGCGATCAGGGCGGTGGCGTCCTGGGCGTGCTCGGGCGGGACGTCGTAGACCAGGTGACAGAACCGGGAGGACGCGTGCCGGCCGGTCCACAGCGGTTGGGTCATCGCACGGTAGGTGTCCCAGTCCCCCTCGAAGGTGACCAGCAGGTCGGCCAGGCCGACTTCGGCGTACCCGGGATCGGGGTGCTCGCCGTGACCGAAGATCACGGTGCCGCACCCGGCCGCGCGGGCCGCCGTGGCCAGTCGCCGGTAGTGCGCCAACGCGCCCGGGTGGGTGGTCACTTGGTCGAGGTAGACGCCCGTGATGCCGTGGCGCTGGCGGTACGTCAGGATGTCGGCGACGACGGCCGCGTGCGGTCGGCGGCCGTAGTCGGTGTCGGCGTACCCGACCAACGGCAGCCCGGCCGCGCGGAGTTCCTCCGCGGCCTCGGCGAAGACGCCGTCCGGGACCTCGCCCGGACCGTCGGCGAGGTTGAGCACGACGGCGGCGATCCGGGTGGGGTCGGCGGCGGCGACCGCCCGCCAGGCCGCCGGGTCCACCGCGGGGTGGACGTACAGCGGCACCAGCAGGCGGCCGTCGGGGAGGTGCCCGGTGGTCATGCGACCACCGGGGTCGGCGTGGGCTCGGGGGTGGCGAGCCACAGGTCGCGCAGGGTGTCGGCGAGGTCCGTCTCCGGGTGCCAGCCGAGCGCCCGGGCGGCGGCCGAGATGTCGGCCTGCTGCCAGGAGACCGCGGTCGAGCGCTCGGAACCCACCCCGCTCTCGTCGATCCGGCCGGTGAATCCGGCGGCGGCGACCAGTCCGTCGGCGATCGCCCGGACCTGCTTGGCCTGCCCGGAGGCGAGGTTGAGCACCCGGGGGAGCGGGCCGTCGGCCGCGACGGCCAGGCCGATCGCCTTGGCGATGTCCCGGGCGTCGACGAAGTCGCGGTAGGCGGAAAGGTCACCGACCGTGACCACGCCGTCCGCGCCCTCGGGCGCCACCCGGCGCAGCTCGGCGGCCAGCCGGCCGGCCAGCGAGCCGGCCGGGGCGCCGGGGCCGACCGGGTTGAACACCCGGAGCACCACGGCGTCCAGCGGCGAGCCGGCCACCGCGAGGGAGCCGGCCAGCTTGGTCGCGCCGTACACGCCGACGGGGCGGGCGTCGGCGTCCTCGGGCAGCGAACTGCCCTGGTCGCAGACGCCGTACTCGCCGGCCGAACCGATGTGCACCAGGCGGGCCTTCGGGGCGCCGAGCTCCAGCGCCTCGCAGAGCACCGCCGGGCCGCGCGCGTTCACCTCGGCGAGCTTGACCGCGCTGCCGGCCACCGCGCCGGCGAAGTTGACCACCGCGTCGGGGGCCAGTGCGGCCAGTTCCTCGCCGAGCGGGCCGACCTCGGCGGTGGCCAGGTCGAGCCGCAGGTCGTGGTGGGGCCGCCGGCCCGCGGTCAGCAGGGTGGCGTCGGGCAGCGACCGCAGGACGGCGGTGGCGTGACGGCCCAGGAAGCCGTCGGCGCCGAGAAGCAGGATTCTCACGCGGCACGTCCGTCACTCTCGGCGCCCGCGGCGGCGGGCTCGTCGGCGGAGTCGCTCGCGGCGGTGCGGGCGGCCGGGATCGGCAGCTCCGCGACGCCCGGTGCGACACCGGCCGACTCGAAGGGCATCAGGACCGGGCGGATGGTCGAGAACTCGGCGTTGGCCCGGTCGTAGTCGTCGGGGCGGCCGATGTCGAGCCAGTAGCCGCCGAACTCGTACGAGGCCGGCGGGGTCTTCGCGGCCAGGAGGTCCAGCACCAGCTCGTCGAAGCCCAGCGGCAGGCCGGGGGTGTACTTGGCGAGCGCCGAGCGCGAGACGCCGTACACGCCCATCGAGACGCGGTAGTCGATGCTGGGCTTCTCCTGGAAGCCGGTGATCGCGCCGGAGTCGGTGGTCAGCACGCCGAAGTCGATCTTGACCTGGCGGGCGTAGGTGGCGATGGTCAGCGGGGCACCGGACGCCTCGTGGTGCTTGAGCACCCCGGCGAAGTCCAGGTCGGTGAGGATGTCGCCGTTCATCACCAGGAAGTGCTCGGGCAGGCGGTCCTGCATGGTGAGCAGCGGGCCCATGGTGCCGAGCGGGCTGTCCTCGACGGCGTAGCCGACCCGCAGGCCCCACTGGGAGCCGTTGCCGACGTACGCGCGGATGATGTGGCCGAGGTGGCCGATGGCCAGGGTGACGGACTGGAAGCCCGCCGCGGCGAGCTGGCGCATCACGATCTCCAGGATCGCGTGCTGGTCGCCGATCGGAACGAGCGGCTTGGGAAGCGCGGTGGTGTAGGGGCGGAGACGAACGCCCTTGCCGCCGGCCAGGATCACTGCATGCATGGTGTTTCCCCCACGGAAAGGATGTGCAGTACACGAACCTTGGTTACCAGGACGAGCATGAACGCGAAGGCGGTCAGACGTTGTAGATGTCGGTCTTGTAGCGCGCCAGGTTCGCCGGGTCGCGGAAGAACTCGATGGTCTGCTCCAGGCCCTGCTCCAGGCTGAACTGCGGTGCCCAGCCGGTGGCCTCGCGCAGCCGGGTCGCGTCCGCGACCAGGCGCATGACCTCGGAGTTGGTCGGACGGATGCGCTGCTCGTCCTCCTTCACCACCAGGTCGACACCCATCAGCTTGCCGACCAGGGTGACCAGGTCGCCGACCGAGATCTCGCCGCCGGTACCGGCGTTGAAGGTCCGGCCGACCACCGACTCGGCGGACGCGGTGCCGACCGTGCGGAACGCGTTGGCGGTGTCCTTGACGAACATGAAGTCGCGGGTCGGGCGCAGGTCGCCGAGGGTGATCTCGGTCTGGCCGGCCGCGACCTGGGCGATCACGGTCGGGATGACGGCGCGCATCGACTGCCGCGGGCCGAAGGTGTTGAACGGGCGCAGCGTGACGACCGGGGTCTCGAAGCTGGCGTGGTAGCTGTCGGCCAGCCGGTCCCCGCCGGCCTTGGAGGCCGCGTACGGGGACTGGGTGTTGATCGGGTGGTCCTCGGTGATCGGCACGGTCTGCGCGGTGCCGTAGGTCTCGCTGGTGGAGGTGTGGACCAGGCGCGGGATCTCCAGGTGGCGCACCGCCTCCAGCACGTTCAGGGTGCCGGTGACGTTGGTGTCCACGTACGAGTGGGGGGCGCGGTAGGAGTACGGGATCGCGATCAGGGCGGCCAGGTGGTAGACCGCCTCGGTGCCCTTGACCAGGCCGTTGACCGAGCCCGGGTCCCGGACGTCGCCGAGGATGATCTCGACCGAGTCCAGCACCTCCTCGGACAGGGTCTCCAGCCACCCGAAGGAGGAGAAGGAGTTGTACTGGACCATCGCGCGGACGTGGTGCCCGTCGGCGACCAGGGTCTCGACGAGGTGGGAGCCGATGAAGCCCTCGGCTCCGGTAACCGCGACGCTGCTCATGCGGGGTTCGCTTTCTCGATCTGCCGTGGCGGGCCGGACGCTCTGTGGTGGTCGGCCGCCGGTTGGTCAGGGTGGGTGTTTCGGGTCAAACGGGTACGACGGTGCACGCAAGGAGGCGTGCGGGATTTTCGGTGTGATTCGGAAGTGGTTCAGCGGTGCTGGGTGGTGCGGCCGAGCGCGGGCCCGGCGATGGAGGTGAGGACGACGGCGGCCGCCCCGCAGCCGATGAGCTGCAGGACGATCGGATCCACACCGGTCAGCAGCCCGGTGCTCTCGGCACCCGCGGCGGCCAGACAGATGAGGGCGGTGCTCCAGCTGAACCCGAAGGCGTTCAGCAGCAGCGCCAGCCAGAGCGAGCCGCCGAGGAGCAGCATCGCGCCGAGCTGCGGCACGCCGAGCGCGGGGGCGCCGGGCCACAGCACGGTCGCGGCGGCGTCCAGCGCGGCCACGGTGGTGAGGTAGATGAAGAGGCAGCCGAGCAGGATCCCGCCGGTGCGGCGGGTGAACTGGCCGGTGGTGTGGCTGGTGCGCAGGGCGGCCACGGCCATCGCCCGGTAGCGGAAGAGCAGCCACTCGGCGAGGCCGAGACTGAGCGTCAGCGCGATCATGGCCGGTCCGGTCGGGGCGGTCGCCGCCCCCTGCGGGGCGTGGCCGCCGGTCTGCACGGCCTGGTGGATGGTCGTGCCCAGGCCGGCGATCAGCGTGAGCGCGCCGCAGGCCAGGCCGAACAGCAGGTGCGGGACCTCCTGGCGGAGCGGCAGCTTGAGCGCCACGGACTCCCGTTCGCCCCGGCGGACGCAGAGGAACAGCTCCCGGACGGCCAGCCCGACGGCCAGCAGCACCGAGGCGAGCAGCACGACCGTACGCACCGCTTGCGGGACGTCCGTCGCCAGCACCACGCCCGCGCCGACCGAGGCCGGGGCCAGCGCCAGCAGCAGGAACTTCTCCCGCCCGAGCACCAGTAGCACGGTGGCCGCCGCCAGGTAGCAGGACTGCCCGGCGGCGAAGCACAACGCCCCGAGCGGCCCGCCCACCACGTACGCGGCAGCGGCCGCGATCAGCGCGCCGAGCGGTGCGCCGACCGCCAGGCAGACCGCGGCCTCCCGGCGGCGCAGCCGGCTCAGCCAGCGGTACGCGCGGTGCGCCAGGGCCTGGTTGAAGCCCCAGCTGACCAGCGTGGCGATCGACAGCGCGAGCATGCCCGAGGGCAGCCCGAAGCGCATCCGGGTGGTCGCGAACAGGTTGGCGCCGAGCAGGTAGCCGAGGCCGGGCAGGGCGAACACCAGGCCGCGCACCACGCAGCGCCAGGGGTCGGCCCGCCAGGGGTTGGCGAACTCGGAGCTCGGACCGGGGTAGCGGCGCTCGACCTTCTCGAACAGCTCCTCGGCGACGGTGAACGCGTCGGGGCGGCCGTACAGCAGCGCCGCCTGCTCGTCCGAGAGACCGTCGGACTCCAGGAAGGCCGCGATCTCGTACGGGTGGACGGCGTCGGCGCAGACGTCCCGCAGGCGCTCGGCGAGTTCGTCGAGCGGGTCCGCGGAGAGGCCGAGCTGCTGCTCGGGCCCGGGCTCGGGGTCCGTCGGGGCGGGACGGCGGAGCTTGAGCGGCAGCGTGCGCAGCTGCATCGTCCGCTCGGAGCCGCCCTCGTCCGGAACCAGTCTCAGAGGACCGCTCATGCGTCCACCTCGCAGCGCTCGGCGGCCGCTTCGCGGGACACGCACCTCTTGATGGTTCTCTCGCTTCGCTCGCTCACGCGCCCACCTCGCAGCGCTCGGCGGCCGCTTCGCGGGACACGCACCTCTTGATGGTTCTCTCGCTTCGCTCGCTCATGCGTCCACCTCGCAGCGCTCGGCGGCCGCTTCGCGGGACACGCACCTCTTGATGGTTCTCCCCCAGCCTTCGGCCGGGGGGACCCCCATGCTTCGCTCGCTCACGCGCCCACCTCGCTCGGCTCGGGCCGGGAGGAGGTCAGCTGCTGGCCCCAGTCGGGGCTGGGGGCCTGGTCGGTGACGGCCACCATGCCGCCGGGCATCCAGCGGGAGGTGCCCAGGAGTTCGGTGTAGATGCCGCGGAAGCCGTCGATGTTCTGGCGCAGCGTGAACTGCTCGATCACCCGCAGCCGGGCCCCCTCGCCGAGCCGGGCGCGCCGTTCGGCGTCGCGCAGCAGCTCGATCGCGGCGGCCGCCATCGGCTCGGGCTCGCGCGGCGGGACGACCAGACCGGTGTCGCCGACGGCCTCGCGGACGCCGCCGACGTCGGTGGAGACGGTCGCGCGGCCGCAGGACATCGCCTCGATCAGGGTGAACGGGAAGCCCTCGCTGATGCTGGAGAGCATGACCACGTTGCCCGCCGCGTACGCGTCGGTGATGTCGGCGACGCGGCCCTCGAAGGCCACCGACTCGGATATGCCGAGCTCGGCGGCCAGGGCTATGCAGCCGTCCCGGTACGCTTCGCCGCCCTTGGGAGTGCCCCCGAAGAGCCGCAGTCGCGCCTCGGGGATCTCGCGGTGGACGATGGCGAAGGCCCGGATCAGCGTCTCCAGGTCCTTGATCGGGTCGACCCGGCCGGCCCAGCTGAGGGTCGGGGTGTCGGGCTCGGGGCCGGCCGGCGGGAAGGCCGCCGGGTCGACCCCGTTGTAGACGGTGCGGATGTGCGCGGACGGCGTGCCGCCGCGCTCCTCCCAGCGCCGGTTGTACCGGTTGCCGGGGGTGACCAGCGCCGCCACCCGGTAGCTCTCCTCGGCGAGCATCCGGTAGAAGCCGAGCAGCAGCGCCTTGACCGGCCAGCGGTACGGGCCGGTGCGGTAGCCGAGGTAGCGCTCGCGCAGGTAGATGCCGTGCTCGGTGAGCAGAAACGGTACGCCGTACTGCTGGGCGGCGATCAGCCCGGGCAGGGTGGCGAGGCCGCCGCTGGCCGCGTGCGCGACGCCCTCCTTCGGCGGCTCGACCGCGAGCGGCCGCAGGGCGTGCTCCAGCAGGTCGGTCGCGTTCAGCGCGTCGTGCAGGGTGGGCCGCGAGACGGCGGTGGGCAGGTAGTCCCGGGTCCACACGTGCTGCAGGGTGCGCAGGGCGCGCTCGCTGCGCAGCGCCGGGCTGAGCAGCCCGCGCCGGGCGAGGTCGGCGAAGCCGTACAGCTCGGTGCCGAAGTGCGTGGTGTAGACCGGGTCGAGGATGGAGTGCAGGAAGCGCTCGTACGCGTTGAGGAAGCGCCGCAGCTCCTTGCCGCGGGGTGCCCTGGCCTCGGAGGCCGGGCCCCACAGCGGAGCGGTCGTGACCGACTTGACGTTGGCGGGCAACTCCCAGGCCAGTGCTTCGTGGCCGGTTCCGGTGACGGCGATGACGTCGAAGTCGACGTCCGGCATGCCTTGAACGAGCTGGTCGCACCAGACGCTCACGCCGCCGTGCTGGTGCGGATACGTCCCCTCGGTGAGCAGGGTGACGCGCATTCCTGTCCCCCCTCCTGTTCTTGCGTAGGTTCCGGCCTGGGTGGCCGGAACGGGAGCCGTGGCGGGGTCGGGCCGGTCGCCCGGTCCGACCCCGCCGGCGGGTGTTACGGGTTACCGCTTGCCGGAGCGTCCGGCGGTGCTGCTCGGCGTGGCCGTCCCCCCGGAGGCCTTGCCGCTGTTCGCCGCGCCCTTGCCGCCGTGACCGTTGTTATCAGTGGTCACGCCCTTGCCGGGCACCGGGGTCCCGCTGCCGGGCACCAGGGACGGCGCCGGCTTGCGGGTGATGTCGCTCGGGCCCACCGGGACCGGAGTGGCGACGCCCTGCGGGACGACCTTCTTGTCCGCCGGCACCGCGGCCGGGACGGACTTGGCCGCGACGCTCGGCGCCACCGCGGCCGGGGCGGCCGGAGCGGACGGGAGCTGCAGGGTGACGTTGCTCTGCAGGGAGCCCGGGGACACCCAGCCGGAGAGCGTACCGGCGTAGGACGAACCGAACCCGGTCGATCCGATGACCAGCTTCTGAGAAGTGCCGGTCGGCATGGTGGCCTGGACCTGAACACCGGACGGCGCGCTGACCGTGACGGTGTTGCCGACCCGGTAGGCGGTGACCTTGCCGGCGGCGACGGCCGCGTTCCAGGCCGCGCGCTTCTGGAACTCCTGGCCGATCTCGCGCTCGCCGAGGTTCACGATCGGGGTGTTGTCGGCGTGCAGCGACCGGTAGGTGCCGAGGATCTTCTCCAGCACCGGGTAGAGGATCTTGTCCTCGGACAGGTTCGACTGGTGGATGAAGTGCGGCCGCGGGTCGTTGTTCAGCACGTGGCCGAGGTCGATCCGGGCCTCCAGCGGAACGATGTACGACTGGAAGCCGGTGTTGACGTCCAGCGGCGCCGGCAGGCAGGTCGAGTTGGCGTTGTTCTCACAGACGCCGCTGCCGCCGTTGGCCGCGCTGGTGTAGATCCAGTTGTACTCGTCGGTCTCCTCCTTCGCCGTGCCGGCGTTGTAGAAGACGTTCATCGGGTACCGCGGCACGGTCAGCGTCGAGGAGCCGACGGCCCGCTGGGCGGGCTCGCGGGAGGCGTCGCTGCCGGTGAACTTGATGCCGTTGGCGGCCAGCGCCGGGGCCAGGTACGGGTTGTCGCTGGTTTCCTGCGGGGCGGTCAGCAGACCGGAGTGCTCGCCGGTGACCAGGACCTGCGGGTCGACGTTCAGGCCGTTGGTCCTGGCCCAGTCGAAGTTGTTCTTGATCTGGCTGGAGACGGTGTTCTGGTCGGTCCAGACCGTGTTGCCCGCGGCGTCCTTGGTGCACTTCCACGGCACCACCGAGACGTCCTGGACGCAGCCCAGGTACGGGTGGGTGTACGTGTGGTTGACCCAGCGGTAGCTGTTCTGGTCGGCGATCATCTGGCTCGCCGTGGGGTCCACGGTGGTCTCGTGGTCGGCCTTCCAGTCCTCGCTGCCGCCACCGTTGAACACCATGTCCAGGGTGAAGTTGTTGGCGGTCTGCCACTGCTTGAGGTACTGGGCGTCCGCCTGGGTCATCCGGATCGGGTTCGCGGTGTCCGGGGTGCCGGGCGGGCAGGTGACGTCGCCGGGGGTGCACTTCAGCGTGGTGTCCCAGCGGTCGTCGGCCAGGAAGACGTCGTCGACGTGGGCCGCGAAGTAGTTGCGGTCGTAGCCGAGGTGGACGCCCTGGGTGATCCAGTCGACCATGCCGCGGGCGAGCAGGCGGTACTGCTGCTGGTACTGGTTGTAGACGAACGTGACGACCAGTTCCTTGCGGCCGTCGTGGGTGTACTCGCCGACCAGCGACCCGCGCGAGGTGCCGCCGGGTATCGGCGCGTCGACCAGCGGGACGAAGGAGGCGCCGGCCGGGAGGCTCGCGAGCGGGGTGGCGAGGTAGCCGTAGCTCTCGCTGACGCTCGGGTCGTTGTCCTCGAACGGGACGCTGCCCTTGAGGTACCCGAACGATCCCGACGTTCCGGCCGCGGTGGTGGCGCCCTGGAATCCGTCGAGAGTGCCGACGAATCCGGGATTCTGTGCGTAGTTCAGCCCCACCGCCGGACTGGCCCACGTGTACGCGTCGATCTGACGGACGTTGAAAGCGGCTTCGTAGCTCGCGATGGCCGTCATCTCGGCCGCGCTGTTGGGGAAGGGGTTTTCGTTGGGCAGCACGATGCCCTGGAACTTCCCGCGCGGCTGGCCGTTCACCGTGTCGCTCAGGAAAGCCGCGTTGATCACGGGACGGTTGGGGTCATTGAGGCTGACGACCTTGTACGGCGTGCCCTGGCTCTTGAGCTCGGCGGTGATGGCCGCGACCGAGGGACCGCCGTCGTCGACGACCAGGATGGTGAGGTCGATCCTGGGCGGCGTGGTGTCGCCAAAGGCCAGGGTGGTCTGCAGGCCGCCGGCCAGCAGGACTGCCGCCGCGCACGCGGCGACTCTTCGGGTCGCTCGACCCATGGTTGATCCTCCCCTTGGGCCAGGCAACGCGCTGCTCGGCGCTCGCCTGCCCGTGTAGCTGTTCGCGGGCAGCAGGCTGCCCGGCGCCCATCCTGGTCGAGGGTCGGCCGTGCGAGGGACCAAATGGGCGAGAGTGCAGCGAACCTGTTACCAACGTTCATGGCGTTGCCATGAAGGCGCTGATTGTGACCGGAACCGGACCGGTGGCGCAAATAATGAATTGAAAATGAAAAACCGGAAGCTGAGCGCTACAGGTGGTTACCGACGGTGTGGCCCGATGGGGTGGGTGGGACACCTACACTGTCGTCGTTGCGCATGACACTCTTGCACATCTCCCCGGTCCATTGGGCAGGTTCATGCAATATCGGGCACCGCTGTGCCATGTGACAGTCCGAATATGCAATGGAGGTGCGCGTGACCGATCGGCAGACCCGGTCCGGAAGAATCGTGAACGCACGGAATTCGGCGCCGGAGGGGGGCGGAACGGAGTCGGTCGGGCGCAGCCTCGGTCTGCGCGGCGCGGTGAACGCACGGGATCTGGGCGGCTACCGGGCGGCCGACGGACGGATCCTGCGCCGCGGAGTGGCCCTGCGCAGTGACGGCCTGAACCACGTCACCGCCGAAGACCTCGGCCCGCTGGCCGAGTTGGGCCTGCGCCGGGTGGTGGACCTGCGCAGCATGGACGAGGTCCGCGAGGCCGGCCGCGACCGGCTGCCCGATGGTGTGGCTCTGCACCACTTCCCTTTGCTGGCAACGGACTTCGACATCTACGTGATGATCAGGGATGCGCTGTCCGACGCCGGCGCGCAGCGGCAGCGGGCACTGCTCGGCGACGGCCGGGCGGGCGCGATGATGACCGGCCTCTACCGATGGTTCGTCACGGACCGGGTGGCGCGCGAGCGCTTCGCCGCCCTGCTGCGCCTGTTGGCCGCCCCGGAGGGGCCGCCGCTGCTGTTCCACTGCTCCGCGGGCAAGGACCGCACCGGCTGGGCCGCCGCGCTCCTGATGACCGCCCTGGGGGTGGACCGCGCGACGGTCCTCGACGACTACCTGCTCACCAACGAGCGCTCCGCGGCGGTCGTCGAGCGCGTGCTGGGCGACTTCGCGGCCCGCGGCCTGATGCGCGAGCCCGAGCTGCTCCTGCCGGTCTTCCGGGCCGACCGCGCCTACCTGGACGCGGCCTTCGCGGAGGTCGAGGCCGGCTGGGGCGGCTTCGAACCGTTCTGGCGGGAGGGGCTCGGGCTGGACGACGACGTGCTGGCCGGACTGCGCGTCAACCTGCTGGACGGCAGCGACAGCTGAGGGGACCGATCGACCCGCGTCGATCGGCCCCCTGCTCGGGCCCCCTGCTCGGGCCCGCTGCTCGGCCCCTGCTGGGCCTCCTGCCGGCCCTGCTGGGCCTCCTGCTCGGCCTCCGTCGAGCGACGTCCGCCGGTCGGCCCGGTTCGGTCAGCCCTCGTTGATCAGGCCCTCGCGGAGCCGGGTGAGCGTCCGGGTGAGCAGCCGGGAGACGTGCATCTGCGAGATCCCGATCTCCTCGCCGATCTGCGACTGGGTGAGGTTGCCGAAGAACCGCAGCATGATGATCCGGCGCTCGCGCGGCGGCAGCTTGGCCAGCAGCGGCTTCAGCGACTCCCGGTACTCGACGCCCTCCAGCGCGAGGTCCTCGTAGCCGAGCCGGTCGGCCAGCGGGCCGTCGCTGTCCTCCTCGCCGGAGCCCGAGTCGAGCGAACTGGCGGTGTACGCGTTGCCGACCGCGAGGCCCTCGACCACGTCCTCCTCGCTGACGCCCAGGCAGGCGGCCAGCTCGGCGACGGTGGGGGAGCGGTCCAGCCGCTGGGACAGCTCGTCGCCGGCCTTGGTGAGTGCCAGGCGCAGCTCCTGGAGCCGCCGCGGCACCCGGACCGACCAGCTGGTGTCCCGGAAGAAGCGCTTGATCTCGCCGACCACGGTGGGCATCGCGAAGGTGGGGAACTCCACCCCGCGCTCCGGGTCGAAGCGGTCGATCGCCTTGATCAGGCCGATGGTGCCGACCTGGACGATGTCCTCCATCGGCTCGTTGCGGCTGCGGAAGCGCGCCGAGGCGTACCGGACCAGCGGCAGGTTGAGCTCGATCAGGGTGTCGCGGACGTACGTGTGCTCCGCACTGCCGGGCTCCAGCGCGGCCAGCCGCAGGAACAGCGAGCGGGAGAGCGTCCGGGTGTCCAGCCCGGAGCCGGCCGGCGGCTCCGGTGCCGCGTCGGGGCCGGGCGGCCGGACGGATTCGACCCGCTGCCGCGGGATCAGGTCCTCGGCGACGGCCGTGCCGTTGGCGTGACCAGCGTGGATCTCCGCAGTGCCCAGCTCTCCGGACATGCACCCACCCCCTTGTGACTGACGGTTGAACGGGGGCCCTCGCACGGAGGTTCCCGGCGGGGCCCTCCCCCCTCCATACCGGAACACGGTGCACGGCAAACCCGAACGTCGCAAGATGTCACGCGGGGGTAACGCGCTGCAATCTCACTCTTCCCAGGAGTTGCCGGTCCGAAGCCGGTTGAGGATCCGGGAGAGCAGCCGGGAGACGTGCATCTGGGACATCCCCAGCTCGGTGCTGATCTGGGACTGGGTGAGGTTGGCGAAGAACCGCAGCATCACGATCCGGCGCTCCCGCTCGGGGAGTTGGACCAGCAGGTGGCGGACCATGTCGCGGTGTTCGACCTCGGCCAGCGCGGCGTCCTCGTAGCCGAGCCGGTCGAGCAGGGCGAGTCCGCCCTCGTGCTCCTGGGCGGCCTCCAGGGAGGCCGCGTTGTAGGCCCGCCCGGCGTCCAGGCAGGCCCGGACGTCCTCCTCGGGGATCCGCAGGCTGGCGGCGATCTCCGGGACCTTGGGGGCCCGCCCGTGCAGCACCGTCAGCTCCTCCATCGCGCCGCTGACCTGGACCCACAGCTCCTGGAGCCGGCGCGGGACGTGCATGGTGCGGACGTTGTCCCGGAAGTAGCGCTTGATCTCGCCCAGGATGGTCGGCAGCGCGTAGGTGGGGAACTGGACGCCGCGGCTGGGGTCGAAGCGGTCGATCGCGTTGATCAGGCCGATGGTGCCGACCTGGACGACGTCCTCCATCGGCTCGCTGCGGCTGCGGAAGCGGGTGGCCGCGTAGCGGACCAGGGGGATGTTCACCTCGATCAGGGCGGCCCGGACGCGTTCCCGCTCGGGGGCGTCCGGGGGCAGCTCGGCGAGCCGTTCGAACAGCACCCGGGTCAGCGTCCGGACGTCCACGACGGGCCGCCCGCCGGGGCCGCGCAGCCCGTCCGGGCGGAGCTCGCCGGCCGGGCTGATGATCGCAGCCAGCACCTCGTCCACGGACACGTCACCCCTCCCAAAGTCGACAACGGCGGGCCCTGCGGATCGGGTGTCGCGGCTGGTTCATCACCTCGCCATGTCCGGCAAAACCGGTCATAGCATCACAAGGTGGGCGCAGGTCGGGCAAGCACCCGGTAGAGGTGTGTTGGTAGGCCGTTCGACCTGCGCCCGGCCGGTCGGCGGGGAACGGCGGGGATCGTTCCGGGACAGAGCAAGGCGCCCCGCCCGGAGGTCGGACGGGGCGCCGCGGTCCGTCCGGGGGAAGGGCCCGTGACGGGCTCCGGACGGGGCGGGGTCGGACGGGTGCTCAGACCTCGATGTCGGCGATCACCCAGGTCGCGAACTCGCGCCACAGGGCCGCCGCGGCCTGGTGGGCCGGGTGGGTCAGGTAGGCCTGCAGGGCGTCGCGGTCCTCGACCAGGCTGTTGATCGCGTAGTCGTACGCGATGTCCCGCTCGGTGGTGTTCCAGTTGCACTCCCACTCGCGCAGCTCGGGGATGACCGCGCCGAGTTCGGAGAAGGCCTTGGCGCCGGCGAGCGCGCGCTCGTCGTCCTTGCTGACGCCTTCGTTGAGCTTGAACAGGACCAGGTGCCGGATCACGATTGCCGCTCCTCGCGGACGGGGGTGGGGTCCCGCCCACCGTAGCCGGTGCACCGGTGCCGCCGGACGGCCGTCCGCCGGTCGGGTGCGGGCCGGAGCCCGGGCCGGTCACGCCGGGTCGGGCCGGTCTACTTGATCAGGCCGGTCATGAAGGTGCCGACCGCCTTGGCCGCGTTCGAGATGCCCTCGAACCCCAGCTGGACGAGCTCGGCGGAGCGGGCCGGCGACGTGATGATCGAGTAGAGCACGAAGACGAGCAGGAGGACCATGCCGATCTTCTTCGCCTGCGCCATCGGGTGACCTTCCTCCCAGCGGTGGGCCGCCGTCATCCGGTCCCCGAGCGGCCTGCAGGGGGCAGCTTATCCACCCGGACGGGCTATCAAGTGTGCGACGCGTTCGGCCGGCGGGACGAAGGTCCCCGCGAGTGGGGCCTTTCTCCGGGTGCCCGGCCGCGAGCCGGGCGGCAGGATGGATGACGTACCGAGGATCTGGCAGGAATCCCCGGTGCGTGGATCCGGAGCTCCCCGCTGTGGGACCGGCCGCCGCGGCTTCCCCCCGACGCGGCGCCGGTTGTGGGACTCCGCCGGGGGAGCGGTCAGTCCCCCCGAGCCGCTCCCCCCTCCAGGCTCCGTACGGACCGGGCGTCGGTGGTCGTCGGCCCGGTGTACGGGGCCGCTTCCGTGTCCGAGGGTGCGCGGAAACGCCGAGGGCCCGTCCGGATCGGACGGGCCCTCGGGCTTTCTGGCGGTAGCGGTGGGATTCGAACCCACGGTGGAGTTGCCCCCACACACGCTTTCGAGGCGTGCTCCTTTGGCCGCTCGGACACGCTACCGAGGGGAACTCTACCGGACGGGTGGCTCGGGAACGAAATCCGTATCGGGAGGGCCGTCGGAGGGGCTCAGCGGTGGATGTCGAAGAACGCCCGCAGCTGCTCGCCGCACTCCTCGGCGAGGACGCCCCAGATCACCTCGGGGCGGTGGTTGAGCCGGCGGTCGCGCATCACGTCGAAGAGCGAGCCGGCCGCGCCGGCCTTCTCGTCGAGGGCGCCGTAGACCACCCGGTCGATCCGGGAGAGCACGATGGCGCCGGCGCACATCGTGCACGGCTCCAGGGTGACGACCAGGGTGCAACCGCCGAGCCGCCACTCGCCGACGGCGGCGGCCGCCTGCCGGATCGCGACCACCTCGGCGTGCGCGGTCGGGTCGCCGACCGCCTCGCGCTCGTTGTGGCCGCGTCCGATCACCTCGCCGTCCGGGCCCAGGACGAGCGCCCCGACCGGGACGTCCCCGGTGGCCGGCGCCAGGGCGGCCTCGGCCATGGCGAGGCGCATCGGCGCCGCCCAGCGGTCGCGGACCGGGTCGGGGCGGACGGGGGCGGGCAGTGGGGGGACCTGCGGGACGGTCAGGGCGGTGGATGCGGGCTGCATGGCATCCAGTGTCGGGTATCCGGCCGCTACCGGACGGCCTCCAGGACCTCGCCGCAGCCGAGGGCCTCGGCGATCTCCTCCAGGGCGTCGCCCGGGACCGCGCCCTCGCCGCTGAGGGCGAGCAGTTCGTCGGAGGCCAGGCCGAACTCGGTGAGCAGGTGGGCGTCGCCGAGCGGGCCGACCGGGACGCCGCCGCGGGGCTCGGCGTCCTCGTCGTCCTGGGCCTGCGCCTCCGCTTCCTCGTCCAGCAGGTGGTCCAGGTCGCCGAACTCGCTCTCGCCGGCCTGGTCGACCAGCTCGTCGGTGAGGACGGAGCCGTACGAGCTGCGGGCGGCGGCGGCGCCGTCCGACACGAAGATCCGCGGGTCGTCCTCACCGTCCACGCGCACGACGGCGAACCAGGAGTCCTCCTGTTCGATGAAGATCAGGACGCTGTCGTCGTCCTGCGCGGAGTTGCGGGCCAGGTCGGCCAGATCGGCCAGGGATTCGACGTCGTCGAGCTCCGTCTCGCTCACATCCCACCCGTCCTCGGTGCGAGCAAGCACTGCAGCGAAGTACGCCACCAGGGACACTCCCAAGATCATCGGTCTCGGCTGTCGGCGCGCCGGGCAACGCGGAATCTGGCCGCCCCCGCGCCAGAGGCGGTCCGCTTGTTCGGACCGTCCCATCGGAATCGTGACAGAAAGCCCGCCCTCGCGGGGGGTGTTCGGCAGCGCGTCTTTGCAGGTCGTGTCGGAAGGGCCGGGCGGCGGAGGGCCGAGCCGTGGCGGCACGGTCCGAAGCCGGTCGAAATTTGCTCCGAACGCCCGCCGGGGCCGATCGCGCCCCGCCTCCGCCTCGCCTCCGCCCCGCCGCGAGCCCTGCCGCGGACCCGCTCGGAGGCCCGTCAGATCCGGAAGGTTCGCATCCGCATCGCCTCGCGCATCCGCCGTTCCTTGGTCCGGCGGGGCTGGACCCGCTCCCGCAGCTCGCGCGCCTCGGTGAGCTCGCGCAGGAAGACGGCCCGCCGCTTGCGGCGCTCCGCCTCGCTCTCCGGGAGGTCGTCCGGCGGGCCCGCGCGCCGGCCCGCCCCGCCGACGGGCTCGTCCGCCGAGCCGTCCCCGGCCTTCGGGTTGCTCGTCATAAGACGTGACATTCCCAGAACGGCCCGGTTGATACCACAGCAGCCGCTTCCGTCCGGACATTCACCCCGTGTCACGGCGTGTCACGGGTCCGTCACCCGGTCCGGCGCCCGGGTCGGGCCCGGCATGTCGTACAGGCGTCCAGACGCGGGCTAACCTCGGTACATGCGTCTCCACGTCGTCGACCACCCCCTGGTCGCCCACAAGCTCTCCACCCTGCGCGACGAGCGCACCGACTCGCCGACCTTCCGTCGCCTGACCGACGAGCTGGTGACCCTCCTCGCCTACGAGGCCACCCGGGACGTCCGCACCGACGAGGTGGAGATCACCACGCCCGTGGCGGTCACGCTCGGTACCCGGCTCAGCTACCCGCGCCCGCTGGTGGTGCCCATCCTGCGGGCCGGCCTCGGCATGCTGGACGGGATGACCCGCCTGCTGCCGACCGCCGAGGTCGGCTTCCTCGGCATGGTGCGCAACGAGGAGACCCTGGAGGCCTCCACGTACGCCACCCGGATGCCCGACGACCTCTCCGGCCGCCAGGTCTACGTGCTCGACCCGATGCTGGCCACCGGCGGCACCCTGGTCGCCGCCATCAAGATGCTGATCGAGCGCGGCGCCACCGACGTCACCGCCGTGGTGCTGCTGGCCGCCCCCGAGGGCGTCGAGGTGATGCGCCGGGAGCTGGCGGACCTGCCGGTCACCGTGGTCACCGCCGCCCTGGACGAGCGGCTCAACGAGAACGGCTACATCGTCCCCGGCCTCGGTGACGCGGGCGACCGGCTGTACGGCACCGCGGGCTGAGTCCCCGACGGAGAACGGACCCACGGGAAGGGCCCTGCGGCAGCGCGCCGCAGGGCCCTTCCGTGTCCGTACCGGGCGTCAGCAGCTGCCGGCCGCCGTGGGGGTGGGGGAGGGCTTGGTGGCCAGGGCGAGGGCGGCGGCCGCCTGGGTCTCGTCCAGCAGGGCGTTGTAGCTGTCGCCGATGACGAAGTCCACGGTGGCGTCGGTGCGGGCGTCCGCGGTGACGGTGGCGCCGGCGATCTGCGAGCCGACCAGGGTGCCGGCCCCGGCGCCGGTCGGGCCGGCGATCACCTGGGCGGTGCCGGGCACCTTCTTGTCCAGCTCGGCCGGGGCGTTGCCGACCTTGCCGATGACGAAGCCGCGCTTCTTGAACTCCTCGGCGGTCCGCCCGGCCAGGCCGGCCTTGGTGGTGGCGTTGTAGATGTTCACGGTGACCGCGGTGGGCTGCGGGACGGCGTGCGGGTCGCCCTGGGCGGCGGCGGGCGCGCCGGAGGCCGCGGGGGCGCCCGGCGTCGCGCCCGGCGTGGGGGCGGCCAGCGGCTTGCCGGAGGAGGTCGCGCACGCCTGGGCGGAGGAGTTCTTGTTCCGGCCCGTGAAGATGTCGTAGAGCTGCACGCCGCCGAGGCCGATCAGGGCCAGGGCGAGCAGGCCGGCGAGCGCGGCGATCACCTTGCGGCTCTTCTTCGGGGGCCGGCCCAGCCGTGGGTAGGAGTTGCCGGTGACGCGGTACTGCTTCCCCTTGAGGCCTTGGGGAGTCAACATGCTCATGGTTTGTCTCCCCCTCGTACCGGGGCGGGGTCGGGATGACGGGTCGGCCGGGTAGGGGCGTCCCCCGGGTGCGGGCGGATCCCCTGGTCGCGGCCGTAGTCAGCAGCGTAGTGCCGTACAGCTGCGAAGGTACTAAATGATCATCATCTGGAGTACCCCGGTACCCGAATGGGGGTACCGGGGTACGCGCGGACCGCCCTCCGCCGGGCGGCGAGGGGGCGGTCCGGAAGCCTGCGGCCGGTCCGACGGGCCCGGTGCCGGGGGCCCGTCACTCCATTTCGAGGACGCGGGCGTGCAGCACCTGGCGCTGCTGCAGCGCGGCCCGTACGGCCCGGTGCAGCCCGTCCTCCAGGTAGAGGTCGCCGTGCCACTTCACCACGTGGGCGAAGAGGTCCCCGTAGAAGGTCGAGTCCTCGGCCAGCAGGGTTTCGAGGTCGAGTTGGCCCTTGGTGGTCACCAGCTGGTCGAGCCGCACCGGACGCGGGGCGACGTCAGCCCACTGTCGGGTGCTCGTCCGGCCGTGATCCGGGTACGGCCGCCCATTGCCGATGCGCTTGAAGATCACACGGAAAGCCTACCGTTTGGGCGGCGAATGACGCAGCAGCCGCGACGCCGCCACGCGCACCGGTGTGAACTGCGGGTGGACGAATGCGGCTGTTTGATGGGAAATGTCGCGAACATCGCCCGGTGTCGACCGGTTCGAGTCGATCGGGTTCCGGTTCCGGTGACGAAGCGTTCCGACGCGATCCGATGCGATCCGATGCGTGCCGGTGCGTGCCGGTGCGTGGCGACGCGTGCCGATTGGTTCCGATCCGCCCAGGAGTGTGCCGATGTCCTCCGCCCCCACCCCGCAAGCCGTCCGGGAGATCGCCGACGGGTACGCCTTCACCGGGCCCGCCCTCGACCTCGGCGCGGTGCTGCTGGACGGCACCGCGTACCCGGACGCCCAGGTGCGCATCCCGCTGGGCGTCCTCAATCGGCACGGGCTGGTCGCCGGGGCCACCGGCACCGGCAAGACCAAGACCCTCCAGCTGATCGCCGAACAGCTCTCCGCGCAGGGCGTGCCGGTGTTCCTGGCCGACATCAAGGGGGACGTCTCCGGCGTCGCCGCGCCCGGCACGGCGAGCGAGCGCACCACCGCCCGGGCCGCCGAGGTCGGGCAGCAGTGGGCGGCGCAGGGCCGCCCCGCCGAGTTCTACGCGCTCGGCGGGCAGGGCACGGGCATCCCGATCAGGGCCACCGTCACCAGCTTCGGACCCTTGCTGCTCAGCAAGGTGCTGGACCTGAACGAGACCCAGGAGTCCTCGCTCAGCCTGGTGTTCCACTACGCCGACGGCAAGGGCCTGGAGCTCTACGACCTCAAGGACCTGACTGCGGTGATCGCCTTCCTCGCCTCGCCCGAGGGCAAGGAGGAGCTGAAGACCCTCGGCGGCCTCTCGGCGGCCACCGCCGGGGTGATCCTGCGGGCGCTCACGGTGCTGGAGAACGAGGGCGCCGGGCAGTTCTTCGGCGAGCCCGAGTTCGACACCGCCGAGCTGCTGCGGACCACGCCGGCCGGCGAGGGCGTGGTCTCGGTGCTGGAGCTGCCCGCGGTGCAGGACCGGCCGCGGCTGTTCTCCACCTTCCTGATGTGGCTGCTCGCCGACCTCTACCAGGAGCTGCCCGAGGTCGGCGACCTCGACCGGCCGAAGCTGGTGTTCTTCTTCGACGAGGCGCACCTGCTGTTCAAGGGCGCCTCCAAGGCCTTCCTGGAGGCGATCACCCAGACCGTGCGACTGATCCGCTCCAAGGGCATCGGCATCTTCTTCGTGACCCAGACCCCGCGGGACGTCCCGTCCGACGTGCTGGCGCAGTTGGGCAACCGGGTGCAGCACGCGCTGCGCGCCTTCACCCCGGACGACGCCAAGGCGCTCAAGGCCACCGTCTCGACCTTCCCGCGCTCCTCGTACGACCTCGGCACGGTACTGACCACGCTCGGCACCGGCGAGGCGGTGGTGACCGTGCTGTCCGAGAAGGGCGCGCCGACGCCCGTCGCGGCGACCAGGCTGCGGGCGCCGCAGTCGCTGATGGGGCCGATCGAGGCGGGGGCGCTGCGGGCGGCCGTGGACGGCTCGCCGCTGACGGCGCGCTACCGGGACGCGGTCGACCGGGAGTCGGCGTACGAGAAGCTCGCGGCGCGGGCGCCCCGGCCGGAGGCGGCGTCGACGGAGCCCGAGCGCTCCGGGGCCGAGACCCGTGGGGCGCACGAGGCCGACGAGTCCCGGAAGGCTTCGGGGGAGAAGGAGGGCGTGGGCGGGCTGCTCGGGTCGCTGCTGAGCAATCCGACCGTGAAGTCCTTCGCCCGCTCGGCGGGGCGCCAGCTCGGGCAGGAGATCTCGCGCAGCCTGTTCGGGACGTCCAAGCGGCGGCGGTGACGGCTCAGCCGCGGAGGGCGGCGCCGATCCGGTCGAGGGAGGACAGGCGCATCAGGCCGTAGTGGTAGAACCCGATCTCGGGGACGCCGAGTCCGCGCAGCAGGGAGACCTTGGCGGCGAGGTTCTCCGCGCCGTCGCAGTCGGAGGACATCGGGCGCAGGATCACCGCCAGGTCCTGCGGGCGGACGCCGTGCAGGGCGAACGCGGCGACCTTCTCCCGGACGGCCTCCGGCGTCGTGGCGTAGCCGAGGGTCTCGATCCGGTCGGCGGCCCGGGCGAGGGCGGGCAGGTCGATCCCGGCGAGCCAGCCCTTTCCGGGGCCGCCGCCGTCCATGAAGCTCAGCCGCATGCCGTGGCGGCGGGCCTGCTCGGCCAGGTCGGCGGCGAGCGAGGTGACGGTGGCGGCGGAGGCGTCCACGTACGCGGCGAAGGCGCCGTCGGCGAGGGCGCTCAGGTCGGCGGGCTCGGCGGCGGCGGAGTCGTCGGCCAGCCGGCGGCGCAGCTCGGTGCGGACCGCCTCGGCCGCCTCGTCGGCCGGGACGCCGGCGGCCGTGGCGGCGGCGCGGCAGTGCGGGCAGAAGCAGACCCCGAGCAGGGCCTCGGCGACGGGGCCCAGCTCCTCGAAGTAGCGCTCGTGGTGGTAGCCGTGGCGCAGTCCGTGGAAGTGCAGCGACTCGGCCCGGATCGCGTCCACGCCGTACCGGGACTGCTCGGCTACCAGGGTCAGCGCGTAATCGCGGACCTCCGGGTTCGCCGGGCAGAGCTCGGTGAGCAGGCGGTCGCCGAAGGCGTTGGCCGGGGCGCAGTCGGGGTGGGCGAAGCCGAGCCGGTCGTTGTGGCAGAAGACCGTCCAGGCGTGCAGCTTCAGGCCGCGGCGGTGGGCCTGCGCGGCGGCCTCGGCGAAGGGGTCGCGCTCGCCGATGGCGGTGGACGGGGTGGGTGCCAGTCGGCGGCCCCGCCAGGCGGTCGGGTCGGGGCGGAAGTACGCCGCGCCCGGCTCCAGGTACCGGATCACCCGGCGGGGGTTGTGCGGGAAGACGTCACGGGCCGCGTGGTAGACCGAGGCGAGGGTGACGCCGCCGACCCCGGCGCGGTCGGTGAGGTTGCCGAAGAAGGTGTCGGGGCCCTCGTCGAGCAGGTCGGTGGCGAAGGCGAGGACGGACGACTCCACGGTGCGGCTCCGGGGCTGGGGGCAGGTGCGCCGTTCACGCTAGCCGCAGGGGTGGGATTGGTCTATACCTGGCAGGGCCGACCGGGTGGCTCAGATGCCCAGGTCGTCCAGCTGCTTGAGCAGGGCGGTGCCGGGGCTGTTCGGGGCTGAAGCCGAAGCCGAAGCCGGGGCGACGGGCCCGGGGGTCCGGTTGCGGAGCAGGACGGCGGCGGCCAGCCCGCCGATCAGCCCGCCCAGGTGGCCCAGCCAGCTGACGCCCTGTGCGACCGGCAGCACGCCGATCAGCAGGGAGGAGTAGAGCACCGCGACCACAACGCCGACGACCGCGTCCAGGACCTTGCGGTCGAGGAGCCCGCGCAGCACCACGTAGCCGAGGTAGCCGTAGACCATGCCGCTCGCGCCGGCCGTCACGGTGTTCGAGCTCTCCAGCAGCCAGACCGTCAGCCCGCCGGACACCATGATCACCAGGCTGGCCAGCAGGAACTTCTGCATGCCGCGGGCGGCGGCCAGGAAGCCGAGCACGAACAGCGGCCAGGAGTTCGCCTCGATGTGCTCCCAACTGAAGTGCAGGAAGGGCGAGGTGAACATCTCGGGCAGGTCGCCGAGCTGCTCCGAGCGCAGGCCGAACTCCCGCGACAGCCCGTAGTCGTCCAGCCAGTTCAGCACCTGCACCGACCAGATGACGGCCTGGATGCCGAGCATCGTGAACAGCGCGGTGCGGGAGTCGGAGAGCAGACGGGTCATCCGGGTGGCCATGACCCGACTCTACGGGCGGACGGATCGGACGTGCACCCCATTACAGTGACCGGTGTCATTCCGACTGCGAGAGGTGACCACCCATGAGCAAGCGTCCACCGCTGCCCTACGAGTTCCTGCCGCAGGTGCCGTCCTTCGAGCTGAGCAGTCAGGACGTCACCGAAGGCGGCACGCTGGCCCGGGAGTTCATCCACGCCGGCGGCAACCTCTCGCCGCAGCTGGCCTGGTCGGGCCTGCCGGAGGGCACCCGGAGCATCGCCGTGACCTGCTACGACCCGGACGCGCCGACCGGCTCCGGCTGGTGGCACTGGATCGCCCTCAACCTGCCCGCCGACACCGCCGGGCTGCCGCGCGGCGCCGGATCCTCGGACGACAGCCTGCCGGGTGCGGCCTCCTTCCACGGCCGCAACGACTTCCCGGGCAACAAGTACGACGGTGCGGCCCCGCCGCCCGGCGCCCCGCACCGCTACGTCTTCGCCGTGCACGCCCTGGACGTGGAGAAGCTGGACGTCTCCGCCGACACCCCGGCCGCCCAGATCGGCTTCCACCTCACCTTCCACACCCTCGGCCGGGCGCTGCTGACCGGCGAGTACGGGGTCTGAGGCCCGGTGTCGACACCCGATCGTCCGGTCGAGGTCTGGCGGCTGCCCGAGGAGGAGCGGCGGGCCGGGCGCAGGGCCCTGACCTGGACGGTCGGACCGGACGGCGAACTGGCCGTCCTCGTGGTGCCGGAGCCCTGCGCGGCACCGCCCGGCTCCTGGCCCGCGGTGCTGGTCACCGACCGGGACGGCCGGATCTGGACGGCGTACGGGGACGAGGGCATCTACGGTGACCACCCGATGGCGATCCCCGGGCTGCTGGCCGCCGGTTCCGCAGCGGCAACGGCTGGTACCGGGTCGGGGTCTGAGCCCTCCCTCCCCCTACCTCCCCTCCTGGGTCTCCTCCCCGGCCGCGTGGGCGGCGCGGGCCGCCAGCCTGCGCAGGTGCTCGCGCAGCTCCGGCGGCTCGTGCACCTCGAAGGCGCGGTCCAGCGACAGCAGCCGCACCGCCGTCCACTCCAGGGAGTCGGAGCGGGACCGCAGCCGGCAGCTGTGCTCGTCGACCGGCTCGATCTCGGAGTCGCCCGGCCTGAAGCGCTGCCGGACCAGCGCGGCCGGCGCGTGCACGGTGGCGACCACGGTGCCGCTCGGTGACGCGGGGCGCAGCTTGCCTGCCACGTACGCGGCGGCGTCCTCGGCGGGCAGCGGGCGCGGGGTGAAGCGTGCGCCGGTGGCGAAGGGCTCGCTCAGCCGGTCGACCCGGAACAGCCGCCAGTCCTCGCGGTCCAGGTCGTAGCCGACCAGGTACCAGCGGCGGCCGACCGAGACCAGCCGCTCGGGCTCGACCAGCCGCCTGGTGCCGGTGCCGTCGTAGGAGCGGTAGGCGAAGCGCAGGCGTTCGTGGTTGGTGACGGCGCCGGCGATCAGGGTGAGGTCGTCGGGGTCGACGGTCGGGCCGTCCCCGGTGAGCAGCGGGACGGTGGCGTTGTTGAGCGTGCCGACCCGGTGCCGCAGCCGGCCCGGCAGCACCTGGAGCAGCTTGCCGAGGGCCCGGACCGAGGCCTCCTCGATGCCGACCACGGCGTGCCCGGCGCCCGCCCGCAGCCCGACCGCGATGGCCACCGCCTCCTCGTCGTCCAGCAGCAGCGGCGGCATCGCCGTGCCCGCGACCAGCCGGTAGCCGCCGACCGCGCCCATGATGGCCTGCACCGGGTAGCCGAGGTCGCGCAGCCGGTCGATGTCGCGCCGGATCGTCCGGGGGCTGACGCCGAGCCGCTCGGCGAGTTCGCTGCCGGGCCACTCGCGCGGGGTCTGCAGCAGGGACAGCAGGTTCAGCAGCCGGGCCGGGGTGTCGGTCATGCCGTCCAGCATGCCGGATGAACTGGGACAGCTCCTGACCTACATGGCCGTTACCGTCGTGGACGTCGAGAAGAAGCGGTCAGAGCGAGAAGTCGAGTCGAGGAGTACGGAATGAGCGCGGCGGGAGCCGATCGGCGGAGGTGGATCGCCCTGGCGATCGTGATGGTGGCCTCCTTCATGGACCTGGTGGACGTCACCATCGTCAACATCGCCATCCCCAGCATCCAGGCGGACACCGGCGCCTCCTTCAGCGCCGTGCAGTGGGTCACCGGCGGGTACGCGCTGGCCTTCGCGATCGGGCTGATCACCGGCGGGCGGCTGGGGGACATCCACGGCCGCAAGCGGCTGTTCCTGATCGGGATCGGCGGCTTCACCGTGGCGTCCGCGCTGTGCGGGCTGGCCTCCGGGCCGGAGATGCTGGTCGCGACCCGGCTGCTGCAGGGTGGGACGGCGGCCCTGATGGTGCCGCAGGTGCTGTCGATCATCCACGCGACCTTCCCGGCGGAGGAGCGCGGCAAGGTGTTCGGCATGTTCGGCGCGGTGGTGGGACTGGGCGCCGTCTCCGGTCCGATGATCGGTGCGCTGCTGACCGAGTGGGACCTGTTCGGCCTGGCCTGGCGGCCGATCTTCCTGATCAACCTGCCGGTCGGCATCGCCGGTCTGCTGCTCGGCCGCCGCTTCATCGACGAGTCGAAGGCCGACCAGGCACTGAAGCTCGACCTGGTGGGCGTGCTGCTGGCCAGCCTCGGCCTGCTGATGCTGATCTACCCGCTGACGCACGGGCGGGAGGCCGGCTGGCCGCTCTGGGGGTACCTGTCGATGGCCGGCAGCCTGCCGGTGTTCGCGCTGTTCGTGGCGTACGAGAAGGTCAAGACGCGGCGGGACGGCTCGCCGCTGGTCGAGCTGGCGCTGTTCCGGGTGAAGTCCTTCGCCGCCGGGATCTGCGTGCAGCTGGCCTTCGGCGTGGCACTCGGCATCTTCTTCCTGGTCTGGACGCTCTACATGCAGGTCGGCCTGGGCTGGAGCCCGCTCAAGGCCGGTGCGACCGGCATCCCGTTCTCGCTCGCGGTCTCCACCGCGGCCGGGCTGTCGGTGCAGAAGCTGGTGCCGCGGTTCGGGCGGAAGGTCCTGCAGGCGGGCGCGCTGGTGATGGCGGCGGGCGTGCTCACCTACATCTGGGAGGCCGACCGGTACGGCACGGCGATCTCGCCCTGGCAGATGGCACTGCCGCTGGTGGTGATGGGCCTCGGCATGGGGCTGATCGTCGCGCCGATCACCGACGCGGTGCTGGCGGAGGTGCCGCGCGAGCACGCCGGCTCGGCCTCCGGGCTGATCAACACCGTGCAGCAGGTGGGCAACGCGCTCGGGCTCGGCCTGGTCTCGGTGGCGTTCTTCGGGGCGATGGACGACGTGGTCGCGCCGGAGGCGGTCGGGACGGCGTTCGGCGGGGCCTTCGTGCACGCGCTGTGGTGGGTCGCGGGCGTGCTGGCGGTGGTGTTCCTGCTGATGTTCGCGCTGCCGCGGCGGCGCAAGGCGCTCGACGCCGGCGCCGCGGGCGCGGTGGAGGAGCGGGAGTCCGTCCTGGTCTGAGGACCGGCCGGCTGATCCGCCGCCGACCCGACGGACGGAACGCACCCGGAGCGAGGGCCTCGGTCGCACTGCGCGACCGGGGCCCTCGTCGCACACTGGGAGGGCCATGGACCGTACGGCGGTGGACTCCTCGGTGCTGCGCTCGGTCGGGTACGACCCGGCGGCGCGGCTGCTGGAGCTGGAGTTCACCGGCGGTCCGGTGTACGAGTACGCGGGCGTACCGGCCCGGGTGCACCGGGAGCTGTCGGCCGCGGAGAGCCACGGGCGGTACTTCGTCCGACGGATCCGCGGCCGGTACGCCTACCGGCGGTCGGCGACCGGCCGGTAGCTGCTGCCGTCCCGGGGCGGACGTCGGAGGGGCGGGCCGGGAGCCGGTCCCGGCGGGCTGCCCTGCGGGGGACGGTGATCGGGCGCCGGCCCGGCGGTCCGGAGGTCCGACGGCCCGGCGTGGGTTCGGCGGTCCGGTGTGGCGGCTGCGGTCGCGTCGGGGCCGCCGGTTTCAGCGCGCGCCGGTCGGCGTGGGCGCGGCCGTCGAACGGGTGGTGGTGCGCGGCTTGGCCGCCGCCTTGGCCTCCTTCGCGGCGCGCTTCACCTCCTGCTTGAACTCCCGCACCAGGACGAGGGAATCGGGGCCGGTGATGTCGGCGACCGAACGGTGCGCGCCCTCCTCGCCGTACGCGCCGGCCGCCTCGCGCCAGCCCTCGGGCCGTACGCCGTACTGCTTGCCGAGCAGGGCGAGGAAGATCTGGGACTTCTGCTTGCCGAACCCGGGCAGTGCGTTGAGGCGGCTGAGCAGCTCCTTCCCGGTGCGGACGTTCTTCCACAGCGCGGCGGCGTCGCCGTCGTACTGCGCGACGAGGAACTGGCAGAGCTGTTGGACGCGTTTGGCCATCGCGGCGGGATAGCGATGGACGGCGGGTTTCGCGGAGAGGAGCGCGACGAACTCCTCCGGGTTGTAGGTGGCGATCTCGTGGGCGTCCAGGTCGTCCCGGCCGAGGCGCTGGGCGATGGTCAGCGGGCCGGTGAACGCCCACTCCATCGGCACCTGCTGGTCCAGCAGCATGCCGACGAGCGCGGCGAGCGCACTCCGTCCGAGCAGTTCGTCGGCCTCGGGCTGCTGTGCGAGCCGAACGGTGACGTTCATGGGCTTGCCCTCCTCGGAGTTGACGTCGGGTCGGCGCCCAGTCTGGTGGACGTGCGGGGGGCGGAGGCGGTCAACACGCCCGTATCGTGGGAAGTCTTGGTGTTCCAGGCCTTGGCATGCCTGCTTTGTTCGTTGGCGGAGCGGTTGTTGGGGGTCTTCGGGGCGTGGTGCGGAATATTTTTTGCCCGCGTCTGTCACATCCGTCGGGGGCGTCGGGTCAGAGGGGTGTCGAACCGAACAGCCATCGAGTGGGGAGCACTTCAATGTCCGTCGCCTACACCGTCGTCACCGTCCTCGGCGCCCTCATGGTCGGCTTCTCGGCCTACTCGGTCTTCGCCGGCGCCGAGTACGTCGTCAAGCCGCTCGCCGACTACGGCGTCCCGCGCGCCTGGTGGACCTGGCTCGGCGTGGCCAAGGCGGCCGGCGCCCTCGGCCTCCTGGTCGGCCTCGCCGTCCCGGCCGTCGGCTACGCGGCCGCCGTCGGCGTGATCCTCTACTTCCTCGGCGCCGTCCTCACCGTCGCCCGCGCCCGCGCCTACGCCCACATCCCCTTCCCGCTCGTCTACCTCGCCCCGGCGGCCGCGTCGCTGGCCCTGGGGCTGGCGGCCTGAACGAGGGGGCGGCGCCACGGGGGCGGGTCGATCGCGGTCCGTCCCCGTGGAGTTGGGGCGGGTGGTGCGGATGGGGAGCAGGGGGCGCGGGTGGGTGGGGGTGCGCTCGGCCGGGCGGGTGGTTCCGGTGGGATCGGGCGGAGTCGTCGGGTGGGGCCGTACGTACGATCCAGGGCCGGGCCGTTGCTCGGGTGGCGGGTCGCGCTGGGGTTCGAGTGGCTTGGTCATCTCATATGACTGTTCTTGTTGTGCCGGTGCGGCGTCCCGGTCGCGGGTCATTCTTGGTCCAATCGACGCGTCCAGAAAGGCTCGCCCGCCGTGACCCAGCCGTTCGAACTGCCGTCCTTCTACGTGCCGCACCCGGCACGCCTCAACCCCCACCTGGACGACGCACGGGCCCATTCCACCGGCTGGGCCCGGGAGATGGGCATGTTGGAGGGTTCCGGCATCTGGGAACAGGCCGACCTGGAGGCCCACGACTACGGGTTGCTCTGCGCCTACACCCACCCCGACGCCTCCGCCGAGGCGCTGTCGCTGGTCACCGACTGGTACGTCTGGGTCTTCTTCTTCGATGACCACTTCCTCGACATGTACAAGCGCACCAACGACCGCGAGGCGGGCAAGGCGCACCTGGACCGGCTGCCGCTGTTCATGCCGGCCGACCCGGCCGCGGAGATGCCGGAGCCGCAGAACCCGGTCGAGGCGGGCCTGGCGGACCTCTGGCGGCGCACCGTGCCGGCGATGGGCGAGGACTGGCGGATCCGGTTCGCCCGGAGCACCCGCAACCTGCTCGACGAGTCGCTCTGGGAACTCGCCAACATCGACGCGGGCCGGGTGGCCAACCCCGTCGAGTACATCGAGATGCGCCGCAAGGTCGGCGGTGCGCCGTGGTCCGCGCAGCTGGTCGAGTACGCCGCCGGTGCCGAGGTGCCGAAGGAGGTGTCGGGCTCGCGTGCGCTGCGGGTGCTGATGGACGCCTTCTCCGACGGCGTGCACCTGCGCAACGACATCTTCTCGTACCAGCGGGAGGTGGAGGACGAGGGCGAGCTGAGCAACGGCATCCTGGTGCTGGAGCGGTTCCTGGAGTGCACCACCCAGGAGGCCGCCGAGGCGGTCAACGACCTCCTCACCTCGCGGCTCCAGCAGTTCGAGAACACCGTGTTCACCGAACTTCCGGTGCTGTTCGCGGAGACCGGGCTCGACCCGGAGGGCGTCGCCAAGGTCATGGCGTACGTCAAGGGCCTGCAGGACTGGCAGGCCGGCGGGCACGAGTGGCACATGCGCTCCAGCCGGTACATGAACGGCGGTGGGGCGTCGGCGGGTTCGGCCGGTGGGGTGGCGCCGGGGTCGGGCGGAGCGCTGCCGGGGCTGCCCGGTTCGGGGAACTGGTGGGACCAGTACGCGATCGGCGGGATCGGCACCTCGGCGCTGGACATCCTGCGGAGCGGTGCGGCGGCGGGTGCGGTGAAGGGCGGGGCCCGCCCGGCCGAGCGGCGGGCGCGTTCGCACGGGTACGTGCCGTTCCAGGCCGTCGGCCCCTCCGTGCTGCCGGAGTTCAGGCTGCCGTACGCCCTCTCGCTGAGCCCGCACCTGGACGGTGCCCGGGAGCGCGTGGTCGAGTGGGCCGAGCGGATCGGCCTGCTGGCGGCGGACCCGGCGATCCCCGGATCCGGAATCTGGGACGCCGCGTCGATGCGCGACCACGACCTCGCGCTCTGCTCGGCCGGCATCGATCCGGGGGCCACTGCCGAACAACTCGACCTCAGCGCGGCCTGGTTGGCCTGGGGAACCTGGGCGGACGACTACTACCCGGCGGTCTTCGGGCCCACTCGCGACCTGGCCGGCGCCAAGCGCGCCAACGCGCGGCTGGCGCTGCTCATGCCGGTGGACGGCACCCCGGCGCCCGAGCCCGCCAACGCCCTGGAGCGCGGCCTCGCCGACCTCTGGGAGCGCACCGCCGGACCGATGACCGTCGAGGCGAGGACCCGGTTCCGTGCGGCCGTCGAGTCCATGACGGCGAGCTGGGTCTGGGAGCTCGCCAACCGCATCCAGAACCGGATCCCGGACCCGGTGGACTACCTGGAGATGCGGCGCGCCACCTTCGGCTCCGACCTCACCACCAGCCTCAGCCGCCTCGGCCACGGGAAGGCGATCCCGTCCGACGTCCACCGGCACGGCTCGATGCGCGCGCTGGAGAACTCGGCCATGGACTACGGGGCCATGGTGAACGACCTCTTCTCGTACCGGAAGGAGATCGAGTACGAGGGCGAGCTGCACAACCTCGTCCTGGTGGTGCAGAACTTCTTCGACTGCGACTACCCGTCGGCGGTCCGGATCGTCGACGACCTGATGCACTCGCGGCTGGGGCAGTTCGAGCACGTCGCGCAGAATGAACTCCCGGTCATGTACGAGGACTTCGGGCTGGACGACGAGGCGCGGAAGCTGCTCGACGGGTACGTGAAGGAGCTGGAGGACTGGCTCGCGGGCGTCCTGAACTGGCACCGGGAGTGCCGTCGTTACGGCGAGGAGGACCTGCGGCGGCACTTCGGCGCCGACCGGGACCTGGTGGCGGCGACGGAGGCCCGGCGGGCGGCGGCGGGGGCTGCGGAGACGGCCGTGGCGGCGGGCTCGGCCGGGGCGGCCGGCGTGGTGCCGCTCGGACCGACCGGCCTGGGCACGGCGTCGCTGCGGCTGTCGCCGACCGGGGCGGCGCCGGGGCACTGAGCGGGTCGTAGCGGCAGGCGGGCATCCGGCTGCACCCGGGCGGGGCCATCCCGCGCGGGTGCGCCGCGTCGTGGCTAGGCTGGCGAGTCGGGGGCCGGCGTGCGTCTTCCGGCGTGCGCTCTTCGCCGCACACGGAGGCAGAGATATGGCTGCGCTACCTGAGGGCACACCCTGTTGGGCCGACGCGATGTTCACCGACCTGGAGGGCGCGAAGGCCTTCTACGGCGACGTGCTGGGCTGGACCTTCGGCGAGAGCTCGTCGGAGTTCGGCAACTACACGCAGGCGTACTCGGACGGCAAGGCGGTCGCCGCGGTCGTCCCGCCGATGCCCGGCCAGGAGGCCCAGTCCGCCTGGTGCCTGTACCTCGCCTCGCCGGACGCCGGAGCCACCGCCGCGCGGATCCGCGCCAACGGCGGTGAGGTCGTCATGGGCCCGATGCAGATCGGCGACTTCGGCACCATGGTGATCGCCAAGGACCCGGGCGGCGTCGTGTTCGGCGTGTGGCAGGCCGGGCGCCACGAGGGTTTCGAGAAGCAGGGCGAGCCCGGGGCGTACAGCTGGGCCGAACTGGTGACCCGCGAGCCCGCGAAGGCGGACGCCTTCTTCCCGGCGGTCTTCCCGTACGGCGTGAAGAAGATGGACTCCGAGGAGTTCGACTACCGGATGTTCCAGGTCGGCGGCCGGCCGGTGCTCGGCCGGATGGGCGCGGAGGGCGACTTCCTGCCGCCCGAGGCGCCCTCGTACGTCAGCGTCTACTTCGCCGTGGACGACACCGACGCCGCGATCGAGCGGCTGACGGCGCGCGGCGGCAAGGTGTACTTCGGGCCGATGGACAGCCCGTTCGGCCGGTTCGCGGCGGTCGGCGACCCGCAGGGCGCGGCGTTCGGGCTGATCGACCTCGGGCGGACGAGCGGCGAGCAGCCGAACACGGTGGACGTCTGATGGCGGCGGGCCGGCCGGGGGAGCGCTCGCCGGCGGAGCGCCCACGGGGGACGCGTCGGCCGGTGAAGCGCTCGCCGGGGTGCGTGGGATGAGCGAGCGCGAGGACTTCGTCGAGACGCTCGACAAGCACCGCGAGCTGCTGCGCCGCACCGTCCGCGACCTCACCGACGCGCAGGCGGCCGAGCGCACCACGGCCAGCGAACTCTGCCTGGGCGGTCTGATCAAGCACGTGGCGGCGGTCGAGGCGCGCTGGGCGCGTTTCATGACCGGCGGCGCGGAGGCGATGCGGGCCGGAGGCGAGGACCCGGGCCGGGCCGGCGGTGCCGAGGCGTGGGCGGACCAGTTCCGGATGGCGGAGGGCGAGACGCTGGCCGGACTGCTCGCCGAGTACGAACGGGTGGCGCGCGGGACGGACGAGCTGGTCCGCACCGCGCCCGACCTCGACCTCGCCCACCCGCTGCCGCCGGCTCCGTGGTTCGAGCCGGGAGCGACCTGGTCGCTCCGGCGGGTGCTGCTGCACATGGTCGCCGAGACCGCGCAGCACGCCGGGCACGCCGACATCATCCGGGAGTCGCTGGATGGGGCGAAGTCGATGGGGTGAGGGCCTGAGGGCGCTGAGGGTGCCGCCGTGCTGCCGCAGGAGGGGGCGATCGAGAAGCGCCTCACGGCGGGGTGGGTTCACAGCGGCCGGAGTAATGCGTCGGCTCAGGGGACGTCGACGCCGAGCAGTTCACGCAGCGCCCGGCCGCCGTCCGGAGTGACCCGCAGGGCCCGGCCGGAGCCGATCCGCTCGACCCAGGCGCGGTCCAGGGCGGTCCGGCAGAGGGCCGCGCCCAGCGCCCCGCCGAGGTGGCTGCGGCGCTCCGTCCAGTCGAGGCAGCTGCGCACCACCGGGCGGCCGCCCCGACGGCCCGCGCGCGCCGGCAGCTCGATCGCCTGCGCGGCCAGCCAGTCCCGGCCGCGCTCGGTGACGGCGAGCCCGGCCTCGTCGGCGACCAGGCCGCGCGCCAGCAACGCGTCGGCGACGGCCACACCGAGCCGGCCGGCCAGGTGGTCGTAGCAGGTCCGGGCGCGGGCCTCGGCGCTCAGCCGGGTGGCCTCGCCCAGGCTGCGGGGTGCCGAGGTGTCGCGGCCGCCGGATTCGGCGAAGGAGGTCAGGTCCTCCAACAGCGTCGCCACGGCGGGCGTGGCCAGCCGGACGTAGCGGTGCCGGCCCTGCCGTTCCTCGGCCAGCAGCCCGCCGGCGATCAGCCGCGACAGGTGCTCGCTGGTCGTGGACGGCGCGACGCGCGCGTGTCGGGCCAGCTCGCCGGCCGTCCAGGCGCGGCCGTCGAGCAGGGCGGAGCAGAAGGCGGCGCGAGTGGGGTCGGCGAGCAGGGCGGCGAGGGCGGCGAGCGCCGCGCCGCCGTGGTCGGAGCGCCGGGTCGCGCGGCTGGTCGGCGGAGGGGCGGGGTGCGGTTGCGCGGGCATGCCTCCATGGTCGCTCCGGCACAGTTCGGCGGGGGCCGAAACGAGCCGGGGTCACGATGACGGCATGAGCGAACCGACGGTGATCTCCGGCTCCGTAACCACGACCTTTTCCCGCCACGACGACGTCACGGCGGCCCTGGCCGACCCGGCGCTGGTCCCGCTGCCCGCGGCGCCCGTCGCCCCGGGCGGGCCCGCCGGGGTGGCCCGGCTGCGGGCCGCCGTCGCCCGGTTCAGCTCGGGCGAACCGCACGCCCGGCGTCGGGCGCTGGTGCTCGCCGACCTGGAGCGGCTGGACCCGGCCGCGCTGCGGGTGGCGGCGGCGGGTGGCTTCGAACCGGACGTACGGCTGCGGGTGGTCCGGGTGCTGGCGGCGGCCTTGGGCCTGGCCGATCCGGAGGCCGTGGCGCGGGACGTCGTGACGGTCGCCCGGTCGTACTTCGCCGACGCGCCGGACGATCCGGAGGCGGACGCGGCGGTGGGCCGGCTGCTGCCCGCGATGTCGGGCGCGGCGGTGGGCCGGCTGCTGCCCGCGATGTCGGGCGCGGTGTGCGGTCCGGAGGGCGCGTACGGCGGGGCGGGCGCGTGCGGAGGGGAGGCCGTGTGCGGCGCGGACGAGGAGACGGCCGCCAACCGGATCGGGCTGCTCGTCCAGGCCTGCGACGCGACCGCCGCGCTGGTCGAGCGCATCCGCCGGAACGGGGGCGGACCGGTCGGCGGGCTGCGCGAGGACCCACGGCTGCGCGAGGACCCACGGCTGCGCGAGGACCCGCCGGTGCGGGTGATGCGCCGCCTCGCCGCCCGGGCGACCGAGGTCGGCGGGGCCGCCGTACCGGCCGGGACGCACGTGGTGCTGGACGTCGCGGCCGCGCAGGCGCAGGCGCCGGAGGGCGTGCTGCTCACCTTCGGCGCCCCGCCCCGGATCTGCCCGGGCCGGGCGCACGCACTGGCCATCGCGGAGGGCATCGTGTTCGGGGCCTCCGATCCTGCCGACCCGGAGCTGGTGGGCGCCGACTCCGCGAGCCCCGAAGCGGCGGCCGGGCAGGGCCTCGGCAAGGCCGAACTCGCCGCGCTGGTGCCGGAGATGGTCGACCGGGTGCTCGCCCTGGCCGCCACCTGGACGGCCTGGGACGGGCAGCCGATCGTGAACGAGGACGGCCGGACCTACGCGCCGCACAAGGCGGTTCGCCGCGTCACCGACCATCTCGTCGACCACCTGGCCGAGTTGGAGGCCCGGCTGGCCGGCGAGCCGACCGAGCCCGACCACTGGCACGCCTCCGGCGTCACCACCCCGGCCGACCTCGCTCCGTTCACCGCCGCCGACCTGGACGAGGCCCGCAGCCGGCTCACCCGGCTGGCCGGGATCTGGTCCCGCCGGGTGGCCGCGCTGCCGGACGCCGCCCTGGACGACTCGCCGGGCACGGGCTGGAGCTTCCGGCGGATCGTCTGCCACGTCGCGGGGTCCGGGTACTACGCGGACTCGGTGGGGGACCTCGGCCGGTCGGCGGCGGC
Source organism: Kitasatospora sp. NPDC085464 (assembly GCF_044541955.1). NCBI lineage: Bacteria > Bacillati > Actinomycetota > Actinomycetes > Kitasatosporales > Streptomycetaceae > Kitasatospora > Kitasatospora sp. NPDC085464. The sequence continues at coordinate 272,706 of NZ_JBITTM010000002.1, read as the reverse complement.
GGAGGCGGTGGGGCGGGTATGACCCCGGGTCGGCCGTACCACCCCGGGCCGCCGCAGCACCCCGGCACGGATGAGCACGTACGCACAGCACCCCGGAGAACCGGAGGACACATGAACCACGGAGACCACGCCATGACCCCCTTCGCCGCCCTGCACCACCGCCCCGGCCGCCCCCTGCTGCTCCCGAACGCCTGGGACCACGCCTCCGCCGCCGCCCTCGCCGCCGCGGGCCACGTCGCGATCGGCACCACCAGCCTGGGTGTGGCGGCCGCCGCCGGGCTGCCCGACGGCGCGGCGGCGACCCGCGCGGAGACCGTACGGCTGGCGCGGCGGCTCGGGCGCGACGGTTTCCTGCTCAGCGTCGACGCGGAGTCCGGCTTCAGCGACGACCCGGGCGAGGTCGCCGTGCTGGCCGTCGAGTTGGCGAAGGCGGGGGCGGTCGGCATCAACCTTGAGGACGGTCGGGCGGACGGCACGCTGGCGCCGGTCGCCGTCCACGCGGCGAAGGTCGCGGCGGTGAAGGCGGCGGTGCCGGAGCTGTTCGTGAACGCCCGTACCGACACCTACTGGTGTGCGCAGGACGACCCCGAGCCGGAGACCCTCCGGCGCCTGGAGGCGTACCGGCGGGCGGGCGCGGACGGCGTGTTCGTCCCCGGGCTGGCCGAACCGGCGGCGATCGCCCGGGTGGTCGGTGCCGTCGCCGCCCCGCTCAACATCCTCTGGACGCCGAACGGGCCGGGCCTGGCCGAGCTGGCCGAGCTCGGGGTGGCCCGGGTCAGTCTCGGCTCGCTGCTCTACCGCTCCGCGCTGGCGGCGGCGGTGGCCACGGCGGCTGCCGTGGCCGCGGGCGAGCCGGTCGGGCCGGTGCCGGGCTGCGCGGAGGTGCAGGCCCTCAACGAGCTCTGATCCCTGGGGAGTCGGCGATCGGCGCCCCGGTGCCGCGCGGTCGGAGCCCGGCTGCCCCTCAGGCCCGACCGGTGCGGTCGGCGGACCGGGCCGCCCAGGAGGCCTCGATCCCGTCCAGGATCAGCCGGACCCCGCTGAGGAAGGCGGTGTCCCGGCCGGCCGCGATCTCCTGGTCGACCTGCGTGGTGTACAGCCGGTGCAGCCGCGGGTGCTCCTTGGTGGCCTCGATGACGGCGGGCAGGAGCTGCTCCATCCACTCCTGCTCCTCCCGGCCGCGCTTGGCGAGCGCGCTCAGCCAGGCGGCCTCCACGGTGGCCGCGCCGATGGTGTAGCCGATGACGACACCCATCGCCTCGTTGGCGTCGGCGAGGTCGAGACCGGACGTCTCCAGCAGCGTCAGGAAGGCCTCGGACAGGCGCATCCAGCTGGGGCCGAAGTAGACCATCCCGACGTCGCCGATCACCGAGACCATCCAGGGGTGGCGCAGGATGACCGCGCGCACGCCCTCGGCGCACCCCTCGACGGCCGTGCGCCAGACCTTCGGGTCGTCCCCGGGGGTGGCGGTGGTCTCCGGCAGCGGGAGCTCGGCGAAGACCTGGTCGACGGCGAGCGCGAGCAGCTCCTCCTTGTTGGCGACGTGGGTGTACAGCGAGGTCGCGCCGGCGTTGAGGCGGGCGCCGAGCTTGCGCATGCTCAGTGCCTCGATGCCGTCGCTGTCCAGGAGGGCGAGGGCCTCGGTCACGATCTGCTCGCGGCTGAGGGCCGGCTGCTCCCGGCGGGGTCGCTGGGGTCGGGTCCACAGCGTCGGGATGCCCGACGTTCCGTCCTCCGGCTTGGCCGCCATCGGGCCCTCCTCGTCACTCGTCATCGCTCGCCGTCGCCCGTCCTGGCTCCGTGGGGTTCAGCATAAGTGGCGCCGCACGGTGTTCGGCGTTGCGTACGGTGTTCGGTCTCCGTACAGTGTTCGGGGCGGCGCACACCGTACCCGTGGGGACGGAGGGCGGTGTTCCCGCACGACTTCCGCCCGCACGACCGCCGCGCGCACCGACTTCCGCGTACCGACTCCGCGCGGCCGTGCCCGGGAAGTCCGAGCTGTTCGATCGAGAAGTCCGAGAGTTTCAAGGGGGAACGCGGTGGAACGGAATCCGCGGCGCTGGTTCATCCTGGTCGTGCTCTGCCTCAGCAGCCTGGTGCTGGTGATCGACAACATGGTGCTCACGGTGTCCGTCCCGCCCATCGCGGAGGACCTCGGGGCCGGCGCGCAGGACATCCAGTGGATCATCGACTCGTACATCCTGGTCTTCGCCGGCCTGCTGCTCACCTCGGGCAGCCTCTCCGACCGCTTCGGGCGGCGGAAGGTGATGATCGTCGGACTGGCACTGTTCGGCGCCGCCTCCCTGGTCGCGGCCGTCGCCGACAGCCCCGGCCAGCTGATCGCCGGCCGCGTCCTGATGGGCGTCGGCGGCGCGCTCGTCATGCCGAGCACGCTCTCCATCCTGATCACCGTCTTCGACGACGACGAGCGGCCGAAGGCGATCGCGGCCTGGACCGCGGTGGCCATGGTCGGCCTGGTCGGCGGGCCGGTGCTCGGCGGCGCGCTGATCGCGCACTTCTGGTGGGGCGCGGTCTTCCTGCTCAACGTGCCGGTCGCGGCCGTCGCGATCCTCGCGGCGGTGCTGCTGATGCCGGAGTCCAAGGGGCCGTGGCGCCGGCCCGACCTGCCGGGCATGGTGCTGTCCATGGTCGGTATGACGGCGCTGGTCTGGTCGATCATCGTGCTGCCCCGCGACGGCCTCAGCAGTCCGGGCACACTCGGCGCGCTCGTCGTCGCCGTGGCCGCGCTGGCCGGGTTCGCCGTCCGACAGGTCCGCACCGACGCGCCGATGGTCCCGCTCAAGCTGTTCCGCAACCGGGTGTTCACCGGCGCCAGCCTCTCGCTCGTCCTGCTGACCTTCGCCACCGGCGGACTGATGCTGGTGCTCACCCAGTACCTGCAGTTCGTGCTGGAGTTCTCGCCCACCGACACCGGTCTGGCCTTCATCCCGCTGGCCGTCGCCTCGCTGGTGTTCAACGGGATCGGCGCCGCGCTCGGCAAGAAGGTCCCCGCGCGGGTGCTGACGGCGGTCGGCATGCTGGTCATCGCGGGCGGGTTCGGCCTGCTGGCCACCCTGTCCGTCGGCGACAGCTTCACCAAGGTCGCCCTGGCGATGCTGGTGCTGGGCGTCGGCTCCGGCCTCGGCATGCCGGCCGCCGCCAACGCGCTGATGAGCGCGATCCCCGGTGAGCACGCGGGCGTCGGCTCCGCGCTCAACGACACCATCCAGCAGTCCGGCGCCGCGCTCGGCGTCGCCGTCCTCGGAACCGTGCTCTCCAGCACCTACACCGGCGCGATGCCCGACGCCGCCCCCGCCGCCGCGCGCCACGACATCACCGGGGCGCTGGCCGTCGCGGGCTCCACGGGGGACACCGGGCTGGCGGCGGTCGCCCGCGAGGCGTTCAACACCGCAACCTCCACCACCTTCACGGCGGGCGGCATCGCGGTGGTGGCGGCCGCGGCGCTCACCCTGGTGCTGATGCGCGGGGGCAGCGGGGCGGCCGATTCCACCGGGGCCGCTGCTTCCGCCGGGGCGGCTGCGGAGCCGGCGGCTGAGGCGGCCGAAGCGGTCGGCTGAGCCTTCGGCGCCCTGCGTGGGTGCCTGGGCGCCCTGTCCGCCCTGACGGCCTCGACGGCCCAGGCTGCCTCGTGCGGCCGGGGCCGTCGGCGTGCGGTCCGTCGGCCGGCCGGCCGTCCGGCCGTCCGGGCGGCCGTTCGGGGCGCCCCCCGGCGCGGAGGCGTAGCCTTCGCCCCCATGGCCCCCGAGTACGCGGAGCGCGCGTCCCGGCTGCCCGGCGCGGTCGTGTGGACGAAGCAGGCCCTCGTCAGGGGTACGGGTGCCGGCGCGGACACCACGGCCTTCCGCCCCGGCCCTGGGCTGCGCGGCCCGTCGGCGGGCGTGCGCTTCCGCCCCGGCGCAGCACCCGCGCTGCTCGGCGTCCCCGCGCACGAGCAGGCCGGGTGGAACGAGCGGATGGTGGACGGCCGGAGGTGCAAAGGGCGCCGGGCCCGATCGGTGCTCGATCGGGCCCGGCGCTCACGTGTTGGGTCAGGCGGCCGCGTTGACCTGCTTGACCAGGTCGACTGCGGCCGCGAGGCTGAGGCCGGGAACCGCGCGGCGCAGTTCGCGGATCGCGACGACCTCCTTGGTGCGCGGGTCGACGCCGGCCTGCTCCAGCAGGCCGGTGACCCACTTCGCCTTCAGCTGCTGCTCGTTGCCGCCCAGGCCGTCGAGGATCGACAGGGCGCGCTCCAGGCCGGGACGCTCCTCGGCGGTGGCGGCGGTCATGGCCTCACGCAGCGCGGTGCGGGCGTCGTCCAGCTCGCGCAGGACGACCACGTGGGTCTCACGGGAAGAAAACATGATCAACTCCTTGTGTCGGGCAACCTATCAGACTGGCCTTCAGGCGCCCGGAGGCGGCGCACTCCTCGTCCGTGACTCGGCTAACTGCCCTCCCTGAAAGCACAGTTGGCCGCCCAGGCCCATGTGCGGGACGAGGCCCCGGCCGTGTGGAGCCGGAGCCTCGTCGTCATGGTGGCCGTTGCCGTTGCCGTTGCCGTTGCCGTTGCCCCGCCCCGGGCGCGGGCGCTGGTCCGGGTCCGGTGCTCAGCCGCCGCCGTAGGTGGCCTGGGTGACCGCGAAGACGTTGCGTCCGCCCGCGGGCTCCTGCAGCGACCAGAGCAGGTCGGGGTTGGTGGTGTCCTCCCAGTAGGAGAGGCTCTCGCCGCCGCTGACCCAGGCGAAGGTCGCCGGGCCCGCGGTCGGGGTCCAGTAGTAGAGCTTCTTCTGCCCCGAGGAGTTGAACCACCACCGGCCGTTGTGGGACGCCACGCCGTTGAGGTTGTACCAGGGCAGTTGGAGGGCCTGACCGGCGGTCGTCGTCGCCGCGAACGTCGTCGCCCCGGCCGCGAACGGGAAGCGCACCGCCCTCGGCGGGCGGTTGGGGTAGTCGGTGCAGTCCGCCTGGCAGGTGTACTCCGTCATCACGATCGACTTGCTCACCCGGTCGAGGGAGACCGACGACCACACCAGGTCCTTGCCGGGGGGCGTGTGCGAGGTGATCGTGCCGACCTGGGGCAGCGCGTAGGCGTAGTTGTGGGCGTAGTAGACCGTGCCGGACTGGCGGCCGATCTGGTCGGCGGTGCCGCCGGAGTCGGTGTTGAGGATCTTCCGCATGTCGAAGACGCGCATGCCGCGCCCGGTGTCGGCGACGTAGAGGTAGTCGCCGTACCACGAGACGCCGCCGGCGTGGATCGGGATGTCCTTGAAGTCCGGCGCCGCGGCGGTGCCGGTCGGCTCCACCAGGAGGATCTTCCGGTAGGTGTTGGGGTAGGTGGCGTCCCAGTCGGCCAGGGTGATCCGGCTGCGCTGCTGGGCGCCGTTGCAGCCGTCCTTGGTGTACCAGCTCACCAGGACGAGCTGGTGGCCGTCGTAGTTGCCGCTGTTCGCGGTCCCCACGGCGTCCCGGCTCGTCGTGATGCCCTGCGGGAAGCTCTGGCAGTCGGAGTCGTCGCCGTCGTCGAACCGGAAGCCGGTGGACAGGCCGGCGACGGAGAAGGACGAGGGGAGTGCCTGCCGCTGGTGGTTCGCGTTCTCCATCACCGTGTGCACGGCGGAGGTCCCCAGCGTCGTGACGAGCGCCGAGTTCAGCGCGTCGTAACGGTGGTAGTCCGCGGTGAGGGTGTAGTCGGACGCGGGCAGGGCCGTCGGCGCCGCAGCGGCCGACGCCGGCGACGCGCCCGCGAGGGTCCCGCTGACGAGCAGGCCGGCCGCGAGTAACGCCCGCGCGGCGGTCCTGACGTGACGCAACATCAAAGTGTGCCTCTCCAGGTGAACGGATCAAGGGATCATTCACGCTAGGCACGCATTGAGCATGTCCGCAACACCCGGTGAACGGTGGGCTCCGGCCTCAGCGGGCGGTGCGTCGGTGCTCGGCGGCCATCTCGTCCAGGACAGCGTGGATCGGTGTGGGAGTCAGGTTCAGGACCGCCGACGTGTTCGCCGCGTCGACGAGGTTGGGGCGGTCGTACAGGTACAGCATCTCCGGGAACTCGGCCATGACGGAATCCGTCCGGCCGATCTCCTCCAGCTCGGCCCCGGTCATGCGGGTCAGATCGGGAGCGGGCGCACCAGCCGCCAGTGCCAGGGACGCGGCCAGCTCACGGACCGGGGCCTGGGAGGTGGACGGCGTGTGCCAGGCCCGGCCCCACGACTCCTCGCTCCGGGCCGCCGCGATCAGCGTGCGCGCGGCGTCACCGGTGTAGGTCCAGCTGTGCGGGACGTCGAGATCCCCCGGGTAGGCGACGGGGGCGCCGCTCAGCACCTGCGCCCCCACCATGAGGGTGAACGGCGAGTAGGCACCCGCACCGAGGTAGTCGCTCGCCCGGACCTCGGTCACCCGCACCCGGCCGGCCTCGTACGCGGCGAGTGCGTCGTGCCACATGTGCGCCCTGACGCGGCCCTTGACGCTGCTGGGCTCCATCGGCAGCTCTTCCGTGACGGGTCCGTCGACCGGCCCGTAGCCGTAGGTGTTGCCGAGCATCACGTAGTCCGACCCGGTGCGTTCCGCAGCCGCCAGCAACGAGGCGGCCAGCGGCGGGAATTCGGACGGCCAGCGGTCGTAGGCTGGCATGGCGCAGTTGAACAGGACCGCCGCCCCGCAGGTCAGCTCGGCCAGCCGGCCGGTGTCGGTGGCATCCGCGGCCACTCGTTCGATCCGCTCGTGCAGCGGCCCGCCGCCCCGGCGGGTGACGAGCCGGACCCGCTCACCGGCGTCCGCCAACAGCTGCGCCGCGGCCGCTCCGGTGGCTCCGGCTCCCACGATGACGTTCAAGGACACGCTGGCACTCCCTGGTCGATGGTCCAAGAGAAGGGGCGGACCGCCCCGGCTGCTCCACCCTCCACCGCGGGCGATTCGTAAAGTAGTGGCCCGAATGCCAAACATCCGGAGGTTCGGGCCGTGCACCGCGTCGCCGTCATCGCTGTCCCCCCTGCCACCACCTTCGACCTGTCCATCCCCGAGCTGGTCCTCGGCGAGACGGTCGTCGACGGCCGCCCCGGCTACCGGGTCCGGTCTGCACCCGGGCCCAGGAACTCCTGGAGACGACCGACCTGCCGATGGATCGGGTTGCCCGGCTCAGCGGCCTCGCCACCCCCGACTCCCTGCGTCACCACGTGTTCCGGCGCACCGGTCTGACCCCCACCGCCTACCGCGCCGCCTTCACCCACGGCCCCCGCCGAGGTGGTGCCCCGAGCCCGGGCTGAGCCCCGATCCGGCCGCGGCCGACAACGCGGCCGACAACGCGGCCGACAAGGCGGCCGACAAGGCGGCCGACAACGGAGCCGGAGAGCCGAGCGGGAGAGCCGGGCCGGACGATGACGAGGGCCCCGATCGGCGAACCGGTCGGGGCCTTCGGGAGGACGCGGATGCGAGGTTCGTACCGGCTCATCGGCAGACGCGCCACCAGCTCCGGCCTGCGGGCGGGGAGTTCACGCGTCCCTCGTCGCCCGTGTGCGGTGGTCAGCCGTCCTGGCCGTGGTCGTCCGGCAGGAGCTCGACGATGATCTCGATGCCGAGCGCGTAGGCCGGCGTGCCCGAGGTGATGAGTGCGGTCTCCGCGACTCCGATGAGGTCGGCGATCCCGGCGCCCGCGTGGAGTGCTCCCCGGGCGTGGATCCGGGCCGGTTCCGCCCGGCCGAGGGCCAGCAACTGCCCGAAGTGGACCAGCTGTTGCACTCGACCGCCGAGTGGACTGTCGGCCAGCACGATGTGGCGCAGGGCCGTGAACGCCTCCTCGGTGGAGAGCCGCCCGAAGGCCTGGGCCACCCGCAGACGGTCCTCCACCGCGGGAGGGACGGCTCCGAGGGTTGTGCGGTAGCGCTCCCGCAGGGCTTCGGAACGCTCGGCGAAGGTGTGGTCGGTCATGACGAGACCCGTGCGATCGAGGCCCGGACGGCCTCCAGGGCGCCCTCGGGGAAGTCCACGGCCCCGCCGATCGCGGCAGCGGCGATCTCGGCCTCGGCGCTCTCCTCGATCGCCACCACGAGGTGGCCCGCGGCCGCCGCGTCCGGGCCGAACACCAGCAGCCCGTGGTTGGCCAGGAGGACCGCGGACGTCGTCGGGCGTCGCTCCAGGACGTCGGCGATGCCCCGGACCGACACGTCCGACCCGCGTGGCCCCCAGGGCACCACCGGTACTTCCTCGGGCTGTCCGAAGCGGAGCATCGGCTCGGTGCGGCACGGCAGCGGCCGGTGGGCCACCGCGAAGGCGGTCGCGGAGGGCGAATGGGTGTGGATGATCGCGCCCACGTGCGGGCGGGCGCGGTAGACGGCGCTGTGCATGGTGATGATCTCGGCGCTGACGGAGCGCAGTTCTCCCTCCAGGACCTGCCCGTCGAGACCGATGGTCGCCAGCTGGTGGGGCTCCAGGTCGCGGACGAACCCCGGGGTCAGCAGGAAGCGGTCGGCGTCGAGCCGGACACTCAGGTTGGCGTGCCCGGAGTGTGACATCACCCCGGCCACGAAGAGCTGCCGGGCGGCTTCGACGAGCTGGTGGGCCAGGCTCTTCACTTCGGGCGCGTCTGTCATCTCGGCATCTCCAATTCCCTGTCGGCGGCAGCCGGTTCGCCGCCGCTGCACGTGTCGCCCACTCTGTGACTTGAACTAAGGTTCACGTCAAGCCTCGGCCCGGCACGACGGGACGACGACAGGGGAGAGGAGCGGCGGAGCATGCGCATGACGATCGGCCGGCTCGCCGAGATGACCGACGTTCCGGCGTCGGCCATCCGGTTCTGGGAACGCCACGGCCTGCTGCCGGCGCCCGAGCGCGAGAGCGGGCAGCGGCGCTATCCGCCGCAGGCTGCGGAGCGGATCGTGCTGCTGCGCAAGTTCCAGCAGGCCGGGCTGAGCCTGGCCGAGGTCAGGGAGTTCCAGCAGGACCAGCCGCGCAGGCAGGCGATGATCCGCGCCAAGGTCGCCGAGATCGAGCAGCGCATGGTCGATCTCGACCACGCCCACCAGCTCCTGACCCACGCCCTCCAGTGCGGCGAGACGGACATCGTCAGCTGCCCGACCTTCCGGGGGCAGATGGCGACGTGGAGCCCGTCCGGCTGACGTCGTCGACGGCACCGGGCGCATCGGCGCCTGCTCCGGTTGTCCGGGGCGGTGGGCCGGAGGGGCGTGCAAGGCCGCCCGGCGGCCGGCTGCTCCTCGACGGGTGGGGCGGGACGGCGAAGGCCCGGACCGCCCGAGACGGTCCGGGCCTTCGATCATCGCGGAGGGCGCGTGGGGTCAGGCCGTCCTGGCGGTGGCGCGGACGCCGAAGTGGACGTAGCGGGTGCCGTCGGGGAGGGCGTAGAAGACGACGGGGATCCAGGCGTCCTTGTCGTTGCGGCGGCCGGCGAAGACGGTCTTGGCGGGGGTGTCGGAGACGGGGGTGAGGTGCCAGACGAGCGGGTCGAAGGTGCCGGCGAGGCCTTCGACACCTTCGTAGCGCAGGTTCAGTACGCCGTTGCTGTCGTTGCTGTCGTTGCTGTCGTTGCTGTCGCCGCTGTTGTCGCCGGCAGGGGCGGTGATCGTCATGAGGAAGCCCTCGCGCTTGTAACGGCCGATGAAGGGCTCGGTGTCGACGGTCGGGGGGTTGTCGCCCGGCCCGAACGCGGGCATCGCGACTCCGGCGAGTTCGGCGCTCAGTTCGCGGCAGAGGGCCTCGTGGACCTTCGGTGCGGCGCCTCCGCCGTTGGTGAGCAGGGCGATGGCGAGGCCCTTCTCGGGGATGGCCCGCAGGTAGGCGAGCTGGCCGAAGGTGCTGCCGTCGTGGCCGAAGCCGCGGGCGCCGTCCCACTCGAACAGGCCCCAGCCGAGGCCCCAGTGGGCGCCGAGGAACCACTGGTCGGGCATCTCGACCTCACGCGTGAGCATCGCCTCCACCGCCGCGGCGGAGAGCACCCGGGTGCCGTCGGGCGCGGTTCCGCCGTCGATGAACATCCGGGCGAAGCGGACCACGTCGGCCGCCGTGGCGCTGATGCCGCCGTACGGTCCGGCGGAGCGCGGCAGCATGTTCCACAGCGGGGTGGGCACCGGGTCCTCGCCGGGCTCGCCCATGTGCCCCATCGCGGCGCGGAAGCGCAGCACCTCCTCGGGCAGCGTCATGGTGTGCCGGAGCCCGAGCGGCTCGCAGATGAGCTCCCTGAGCGCCTCGTCCCAGGTCAGGCCGGTGATCACCTCCACGATCCGGCCGAGGACGTTGTAGGCGGTGCTGGAGTAGGACATGGTGGCGCCGGGCGGGTTGGTGAGGCCGACGTCGCGCGTGCCGTCGACGTAGCGGGCCAGGCAGTCGTCGCCGCGGCCCGTGTCGCTGACGTAGTCGCCCTCGATCCCGCTGGTGTGGTTGAGCAGTTGACGCGGCGTGATGGTGCGGGCGGCCTCGGCGTCGGCGAGCGCGAATTCCGGCAGGACGGTGACGACCGGCCGGTCCAGGTCGAGCTTGCCGGCGTCGGCGAGGGCCAGGATCAGAGCGGCGGTGTAGCCCTTGCTGACCGAGCCGATCTGGAAGACGGAGTCGGTGGTGGTCTCGACCCCGGTGCCGGTGTGCAGGATGCCGCCGGCCAGCTCGTGGATCTCGCCGTCGGCGAGGACGGCCAGCGCGGCGCCGGGGATGCGGTGGGTGGCGAGCAGTTCGTCGAGCCGGCGCTGCCAGCGGGCGGTGTCGAACGCCCGCGCGACACCCGTCCTGCCCAGTGCCCGGTCGACGGCCCGCGCGGCCTCCCGGTTGGTGCGGTCCACGAGCTTCGCGACCTCGCGGTCGACGTTGTCCGAGAACTCCTTGTACACGTCCTTCGACACGGTTTCCCTCCCCGGTGACAGGTGGCGCGATGGTGCCCCACCTTTTCGAACATCGTTTGCAACGATCTCGAAGTGATCCCGGTTCCCGTCATTCGAGGACGGCCGCGAAGCCGGCGCTGAGCAGGTGGACGCTCTGCGCGAACTTCTCGTCCTGGCTCAGGCGCGGGATCAGCGGGCCCATGATCAGCGGGAACTGCTCGCACAGCTCGGCGTAGAGCTCGGCGGTGACGGTCGGCGGGGTGGCGGGCTGGTTCTGCTCCTGGAGGACGAAGCCGGTGACGTGGCTGAGCAGGGTGTCGGCGGCGATGCCGCAGTTTTCGGCGGGCAGGCCGGCGTCGAGGAGGGTGCGCAGGAGACGCTCCATCAGGGACAGGGCGCCGGTGCTGAGCATGCCCGGGCTCTCGGCGAGAAGTTGCGCGCCGCCGGCGTGCTGCTTGATGCTCAGGCGCAGCGCGGTGGCCTGGGCCTCGATGCGGTCCTGCCAGGTGGCGTCGGGCGGGAGGGCGGCGAGGGCTTCGGTGCCGGTGTCGTGGGCCCGGCGGCAGACGCGGTCGGCCATCAGGGCGAGCAGCTCGTCCTTGCTGCGCACGTGGTAGTAGAGGCTGCCCGCGTGGGCGTCGAGGCGGTCGGCGACCTGGCGCATGGACAGGTTCTGGTAGCCGACCTCGGCGAAGACGGCCATGCCCGCGTCGACGATGCGGTCCTTGGTGAGCTTCATGCGATCCACCGTACAACGCTTTTCCAACACTGTTCGAAAACTGTGCTAGCTTTGCGCCATCAGGTTTTCGAACGGCGTTGGAAAGCGCCGCAACCGGGGGGAGGGGCCGACATGGGGGCGATCGTCTTCAACGTGACCACGGCCGCGCTGATGGTCATGATGGTCAACTGCGGGCTCGGCGTGGTCGGCCGCGACACCCTGCGCGGACGGCCGCTCCCGTGGGCGGCGATCGCCCTGACCGCGGTCGCCGTCGGCGGCGTGCTGCTCCAGCTGGTCTGGTCCGGTGCCATGGACGCGCTGGACGCCGACCCCGCCAAGTCCGGCTGGTGGCGCGAGTTCACCTCGGTGTTCATGCAGAACGGCGGCCTCTTCGGCGGCCTGTGGAACCTCGTCACCCTCGCCGCCGTCGCCGCACTCGCCCAGTGGTACTGGGGCGGCCCGCTCACCCTCGCCTTCTTCCTCACGGGCATCCTGCTGCCCGGGCGCCTCGACACCCTGCTCGGCCTCGGCGACGGCCCCAGCACCGACCCCCGCAACTTCGCCGGCAGCTCCGGCGCCACCTACTTCCTCGGCGCCACCCTCGCCCTCGCCTTCCTCACCCGCACCCGCCTGCCCAAGGAGATCGCCCTGGCGGCCGGCGTCCCGGCGCTCGGCCTCGCGATGTGGATCGCCCAGGACAACGGCCACGGGCTCGTCTCCGTCTACGGATTCGCCCTCGGCGGAGCGGTCTGGGCGGCCCGCCGCCTGGTCCGCCCCGCCGGACAGGCAGCCTGACCCGCACCGCCGCGGCCGCCCGCGACACGACGGGAAACCCCGACCGGTTTCCCGTCCCGGATCGCCGGGCGGCCTCGGAGCCCCCGGCGGACGGCATCCCCGAACACGACGAAGGCCCCGACCGGCGAACCGGTCGGGGCCTTCGTCGAAGGCGAAGGATGCGAGATTCGAACTCGTGAGGGGTTGCCCCCGACACGCTCTCCAATTCTCCCGGACGCCGTTCGCCCGGGTTCGCACCCGTCCTGACCTGCAGCGGAGCGAACCGCTGAGTGGCGGCTGAACCCGGTTGGACGAGGGTGAATGAGACCGGAACTGAGACCGGAGCGCGTCGATCTGGCGGTCTCGGGCTCTACTTGCCGTAGTGGTAACGGCATGCGATGACGCACAGGGTGTCGGCCTGCTCGTCAAGGATGTAGACGAGGCGGTGTTCCTGATCGATCCGGCGGGACCAGGCCCCGGCGAGCTCGTGCCGCAAGGGTTCGGGTTTGCCGATGCCCTCGTTGCCGTTTCGGCGGATGTCATCGATCAGCAGATTGACGCGCTTGAGGAGGCGGCGATCATCGGCCTGCCAAGACAGGTAGTCGCTCCAGCCGCGCTCGGTGAACTGGACCTTCACGCGCTCTGCTCGGTGAGGTCCTCGGGGTCAATCAGTTCGCGCGCCACCGCACGGCCCTCCCGGTACTCCTGCAGGGAGCGGCGAAGGTGGTCGGCGTTGGCCGGGGAGCGCAGCAGGTAGTCGGTCTCGCGGAGCGAGGCGTACTCGGCCAGCGAGACGACGACCAGCGGCTCATGGCCGGCGCGTGTGATGACGAGCTCTTCGGCGTCGCTCTCGACGGCGTCGAGCGCGGCGGCGAGATTGCCGCGGAGCTCGGTGGCACTCATCGTCTTCATGTTGTACAGAATAACGTACATCGATTGAGCGGGCCAGAGAGTGAACGACGAAGGCGGAGGATGCGAGATTCGAACTCGTGAGGGATTGCTCCCAACACGCTTTCCAAGTGCCTCCAGCGGTGTCCGCCGGGGTTCGTGGCTGTCCTGACCCGCGTCGGAGTGAACCGCTGGGCAGTGGCTGGACCCGGCTGGACGGGGGTGAACGAGACCAGAACTGAGACCAAGCGTGCGGGCGGCCCTTGGGGAGCGTCCGCCCTGTCGCCGGCATCGGTCCGGCCATCTGGTCCGGCTGCAGCCGGACCAGATGGGCGTGGCCCGGGGGTAGCCATCGCTCCCCTGATCGAGTGAACCGACAGTAGCCAGCGGTTCGCCGAATCGTTACCCGGGGAAGTGTTGCGAATATTTCGAATACTTCGGATACTGCGACTACGCTGGGAAGCTAGGAGGTTCGACTATGGCAACCGCCACAGAAGGCCGGAAGATCGCGCCGGGCACCGTCGACGCGCAAAGCGCCGAACGGGCGCTGCGTAGGGTTCGTGACTACCTCGCGCACAACACGGACGCCACCGCAGACATCACCATCGTCGGTGAGGTCGGCTCCGACGATCCTCTCGTGCTGCCGCGCCCCACGGTCGAGATGTTCGCCGCCATGCTCGCTGCCCTGGCGAACGGGCAAGGCGTGCAGATCATGCCAGTCAATGCCATCGTGTCCACCCAGGTCGCCGCCGACATGCTCAACGTTTCCAGGCCCTACCTGATCGGTCTCCTGGAGAAGGGAGATATCCCCTTCGACCGGGTCGGGCGCCATCGGCGCATCAAGTTCAACGATGTTATGGAGTACAAGCGGAGAGACGACCGCGAACGTAAGGACGCAGCCGACTCGCTCACGGCCCTCGACGAGGAGCTGGGGCTGCTCTGACATGGCCTTCATCGTTCTGTACGACTCGAACGTGCTCTACCCGAACACCGTGCGGGATCTGCTCATCCGTCTGGCTCGGCACGGGATCGTCCAAGCCAAGTGGACCGAGCAGATCCTCGACGAGGTGGAAGCTGCACTCCGCCGCAACGGGATCGGAGACGACGAGAAGCGTGCGGAGCTGCGGCGCCGCATGAACGCAGCTGTGCGGGACTGCATCGTCACCGGCTACGAGCCTCTGATCGACGGGCTCAAGCTCCCCGATCCGGACGACCGTCACGTCCTCGCGGCGGCGATCAGGGCCGGCGCGCAAGTGATCGTCACCGACAACAGCACGGACTTCCCGTCCGAGTACTTGGCGGAGTGGGGCATCGAGCAGAAGACCGCCGACGACTTCGTCATGGACTTGATCGACCTGGACGACCGTGTGGTCTACGGCTGTGTCATGGAGATTGCGGGTAGTCGGCGACGGGAGCCGGTCACGTTCGACGATGTGCTGGGTCAGTTGGAGAGATCCCAACTGATCGGATCAGTGAGCATGCTCCGAAGCGGACCTGTCGAGAGCACCTGACGAGCCAAGTCCACGGGCCCCCGGCCAGCAGATGCTGGCCGGGGCCTTCCCACACTCACTCACACAGGGGCGGGGCGATGCTTGGCAACTCTGGGGGACAAGCTCCATGTCGCGCACCACGCCGTTGCCCCGGTGGGCCGCCGAGATGGTCGAGGGGCGGCTGCGGGGGAAGGGGAAACGACGAAGGCCCGGACCGCTGAAGCAGTCCGGGCCTTCGTGAAGGCGGAGGATGCGAGATTCGAACTCGTGAGGGATTGCTCCCAACACGCTTTCCAACTGTTCGTCCGGCTGTCCGGGGACGGCAGTAGGGGTTCCGACCTGCGGTGGAGTGATCCGCCGACTGGTCTCTGAACGGCAGCGGACGGGGGTGAATGCAACCAGAACTGCAATCAGAACCGGTCGCATCCGGCCTCTCCCGCGCGCTGGAGATGACGTCTCGTTCGCATCACTCGTGGGCGTGGACCTTCCCCCGTCGCAGGTGCACGGGTCACGACGGACGGACCGGCCCGGGGCCGAGGGGGCGGAGTACCGTGGGAATGTCGGAACGGCTCGACCGGCAGCGACGGAGGACCGCCTCTGCGGTGGCGGACGGGGCGTGTGTCCGCGGATGGGTGGCGTGCCATGCCCGATGAATCCGGTCCCTCGCACCACGGCCTCCTTCCGGAGCGGCTCCGGCAGGCCGCGAAGCCGGGGACGGTCCTGCTGCGCCTGGCGACCACGCGGTCGCGGGAGGGCGCGCTGGACGGCGCCTGGTGGCCGCGTTCACGGGACGTCGGCGCCGAGTTGCCCGGTCTGGTCAGGGCGTTGACCGAACACCTGGGCCCCGTGGTGAGCGTGGGGTTGGACGCGGACGCCTGGGACGACGTGCCGCCCAGGCTGGTCATCGACGGGCGGCCGGTGCACATCGATCGGTACCCGGTCGGCGATGACACGGTGATCGTCACGCGGGGTGACCGCGATCACTTCAGCCTGCTCGTCGTTCCCCCGCAGGCGGCTCAGGAGGCAGCCCTGGCCGCGATGGCACGTGCGGTCGAGGCCGGTGGAACCGACTCGGCACGGCAGATCCTCGTCTCGACCGGCGCCGGCTCCGCGCCACCGATCGAGGCGGTCTGATCAGGGCCGGCATCGCAGGCTGGGCCCTTCGGAAAGACAGGAGAGGCAGGTCGGTGGGATGTCCGTCTACGTGAAACTCTCGCCCGAGGCCCGGGCGCCGGCGGAGCCGTCGAGCGGGCCGCTGGACCTGCAGTACGAGGACGGTACGGACGGCGTCGCCTTCGAGTACGACCTGCACCCCAGCGGGGCGCTTCGTGTCCTGCGGGTCTTCGAGGACACCCCGCACCGGGTCGAGGCGTGCTTCAGCCCCGGAGCGTGGCTCCAAGTCGCGGGCACCTATCTGCGAAGTGGCTCCGAGTACTGACGGCGATCCGCCGGGAGCGTGAGAGCGAAGGATCGGGCGGCGGTGTCACCGCCGGTCGCCCGCGGGCCCGGGGCGGAGCGCCCGGGAGGAGGACGACGGCCCGCCCCACCGGGCGGAGCTCCAGGCCGAGATCGAGGGGTCGCGTACCGGCCAGACGATCCCTCGCCGGTCGGACACCCTCGCGGACGGCTCGTCGGCGAGCAGCTCGCTCGCGGTCCTGGTGTTCGCGGGATCGGCGGCCTCGGCCATGATCCGGGCGGCAGCGGCGGCTTCCGTCCGGGGCGGGACGACCAGCAGAGTCAGCCGGCGGGGAAGGTGTGAACGGACCGAGATCGTGTGCCGGTCCTGCACGGTGGTGCACCCGTCCGCGTGGACGGTGTGGGTCACGTGGACGGTGCGGCCCGCGACCGGGATCTGTCGGGGGACGGTCAACCACTGGGCGGGGTTCACGGTGATTCTGGCGACCCGGCCCCACCGCTTGTGCAGTTCGGCGGCCAGGACGGGGAGTTCGAAAGGAAGATCGTGCGACCGGGGCCACCATGCCCCGTCCAGCCGTCCGGTTCGCGGGCCGTCCGGTGCCAGGCAGAACCGCAGGGCGGGTTCGGGAGTGGCAAGCGTCGCGCCGTCGATAACAGTCACGGTCAAGGACCTGTCTCCGGACCTGACCGGTGCCACGTCCGGGATTGCCGTTCGCCGGAGACGACGCCAGTGTCCGGTGCCGGCATGCGAGGTGCCTTCGGTGATGTCCAGGCTACTCCCCGTCCGGCCCGGACCCGGCGTGGTGGTCAGCGGTTCTTGGATCGGTGCCGAGCAGGGGATGGCGTCTGCGTTCTTGTGGCGGGAGCGGTAGCCGGTGTGCTCCGGCAGCCGGCCGGCGCCGGCCCGCAGCCGCCCGTCGCTGTCCTTGTGGACCGGGCAACCGACAGCGGACCAGCGACTGAGCGACGGATGCAGTGATCCCGCTGCCTGAGCGCTCCGGCACGCCGTGCCGGAGCGTTCACCCGAGCAGGAGTTCGGCGGCCGGGGTGTGGTTGCCGGTTGTCGAGGCCCCCACCATCGCCGAGGACGCCGTCTGCCGACTGGTGTGGGGCGGTACCACCAGCAGGAGGAAGTGGTCCTGGAACCCCCGGGTGATGCTGATCGTCGCGTCGCTCGCGGCGAGCCAGTTGATCTTGACGGTGCAGCCGTTGATCACGACCGACCGGGGCACTTCGTCCCAGGCCGCAGAGTCGAGGCCCACCCTGACGATGCGGCCCAGATGGGCGCCGAGCGCGGTGATCAGGTCCGGCAGCTCGGCCAGGACGTGCCCGGAGCGGGGCCACCATGCCCCGTCGAAGATTCCGTCCCGCGCCATCGTCGGCTCCAGCACCAGGCGTGGCAGGAGCGGGACACCGGGCACCGACCACGGCCCGGGCGAGGAAGGAGTGGGGAGGGGGATCGGCATCATCCGGGGCCGCCCGTCCGGTCCGCGGGGGACCTGTCATGACCCAGGGCGACATCAGCGCGAATGCCGGTGTGCGGAATGTCCTCGGTTGCCACCCACGGTACTCCGCGGGCGCCCGCGTCGGAGGGGACCGCCGGAGTAGGCTTCACAGTATCCAGGGCTTTCCGCATCCCGGTACCCCTTCCGGCTTCGTTCTGGATGGACACAGTCCCGGCTGCCGGCAGGCAGCCGGAGATCGGGTAACGGTGAGCGCCGTGACCATTTCTTCCCCGCATCCGGCATGGCCCGGCAGCGGCCTCACGGTTGCCGACGCCATGGATCCGTGCGACTACCAGATAGCCGACGACAGCACCGTCGACCAGGCCAACGACATCTTCCTCAGCGCCCACGTCGAGTACCTGGTCGTCCGCGGCCACGACGGCCGGTGCGCGGGGCTGGTCACCCGGGCCGGGCTCCACCCGTTCCTGACCCGCTCCTGGTACACCGATCGGACCGCGATCAGCTCCACGGCGCATCAACGGGGCCCGTTCACGTGGCCGAGCATGGGCCTGGCCTTGGCCGCGGTCGCGATGCGGATCAAGCACCTGGCCGTCTGGCCCGTCGTCGACGCGGACGGCTACCTCCTCGGCGTCCTCACCGCGGGCCGCGCCGCCGCCCTGCTCGCCGCTCCGTCCGCTTGAACCGTCGCGTCCGTCGTGCCTTCGTCATGACGACCGTGGTCTCGCGGCGGCCGGGTCGGTTGCCCGACCTGGCAGGAGGAGGTCGGCCCGGACGGTCTTGCCGCAGCCTTCGGGGAAGGCGCCCCAGTGCAGGGCGAGGCGGTCGACGATGAACAGTCCGTGGCCGCCGATCCGGGCAGGCTGGTGGCTGCCGGGATCGGGTGGGGTGATGTCGGCCCGCGGATCGGTGACGGTGATGCGCAGGCGCGAGCGGTCATCGTCCAGGTCCATGGCGAGGGGACCTGCCGTGTGCCGGACGGCGTTGGCGAGCAGTTCTGATGCGACCAGTCGGGCGTCGTCGCCGGTGGTGGAGGAATCCGGGCGCCAATCGGCGAGGGCGTGGCGGGTGAACGCCCGCCCTACGCGTACCGGGGGAGGCTCCGCTCTCTGCGACCGGCTGGAGAGCGCATCGCCCGTCACTGGGGCGTAATGGAAGGAGTTGCCTCGGTTCACGGACGCGGGGCGTTCGGCTCGGCGACAGCAGTGCCTGACCCGACGACGGGAGCAAGACGGCGGTGAACGAGGATGAGCGGTGACCGGCCGTCCGCCCCGCCGGAACCTGGCCGGACGCACGGTACCGGCGAACGCCTGCTGTGGGGCCCGCTGCTGGACCGGACCCAGGAACTTCCGCCCCGGATGATCGCTCCACTGGTCGCCGACGCGGTGCGCCGGTTCGGCGGTCGCGACCCGGTCCTCCTGCTCCAGGACTACGGACAGCTGGTCCTGGCGCCCCTGCATGGGCGGGGGCTGACGGCCGGAGAGCCGATGCCGATCGACGCCTCGCCCGCAGGCGAGGCGTTCCTGCGCGGTGTTCCGGTCGAGGAACCGCAGGAGGACGGCGTGCGGCTGTACCTGCCCCTGCCGGACGGCGGCGACGAGGTGGGGGTGCTGGCCCTGACCTTGGACACCGTCGACGAGGACGACCGCCGGCTGCTGCGGGTTTTCTGCGCCCTGGTCGCCGATCTGCTGGTCACGAAGAACGCCTTCACCGACCGGATCTTCCAGGCCCGGCGCCTCCAGCCGATGAGCGTGGCCGCAGAGATCCAATGGTCGCTCCTGCCGCCGCTCTCGATGACGGCCCCCTTGGTCGTCGTGGCGGGCATCCTCGAACCGGCCTACCACGTGGCCGGGGACAGCTTCGACTACGCGCTCAACGACGACCTCCTGCACGTGGCGACCATCGATGCCATGGGCCACGGACTGGATGCCGCCACCATGGCGACCGTCGCCATCGGTGCGTACCGGCACGCGCGGCGCGCCGACATCGGACTGGCCGAGATCTACGCGTTCATGGACCGGGCCATCGCCGAGCAGTTCGGGCCGGACCACTTCGTCACCGCGCAGATGATGCGCCTGGACACCGCTACCGGCCACCTGCAGTGGGTCAACGCCGGTCATCCGGCGCCACTGCTGATCCGCGGCCGTCGCGTCGTCGAGCGGCTGGAGAGCGCCACCACCCTGCCGGTCGGGTTCGGCGGCGAGCAGCCCGTGATCAGTGAGCGGCTCCTGCGGCACGGGGACCGGGTGCTGTGCTTCACCGACGGCCTGGTCGAGGAACGCGCGCCCGGCGGGGATCAGTTCGGCGAGCGCCAGCTCATCGACTGGGTCAACCGCGTCGAGCGCTCCGACTCCGGACTCCGGACCACGGTGCGCATGCTCTCCCACATCCTCAAGGAGGAGCGGGGCGGGCGCACGAGCGACGATGCCACCCTGTTCGCGATCGAATGGCGCTGAGCCGTCGGCGCCCCCTGCGACGGACGGGCGACCGCCCACCGGACGGCCGGGCACGACCCGTCGGCGGTGATCAGCGGTTCGCCGCAGGTCAGGGCCTCCGGCCCCGGGCCGGAGTGCTGGAGGTCGAAGACGGTGGCGCGGATGTCGCGGATGACGGTATCGAGCGGCTGGCGGCGCAGGCGTCCGCCAGGGCGGTGCGGACGTTCGAGCAGATCGTGAAGACCTCGTCGGCGCCGGTGATCTCCAGCACTCGTCTGGTCGGAGGCGGCGGGGCGGCGAGCACCATCTCCACGCCGGCGGCCGCCGCGCGCCGGCGGGCGGCGAGGAGGGCGTTGAGGCATACCGAGTGGCAGAAGGTCAGGCCGGTCAGATCGACGATCAGCCGGGGCGGGCGGGTCTGCACCACCCGTGCGAGGGCTTGCTGCAGGGGCTGGCGGTCCTCCAGGTCCACCTCGCCGTCGAGGCGGACGATCACCGCCTGTCCGTCGACCACCGTGGTGGTGGTTCGCAGCCGCGGTGTGAGGTGCTGGAGGCGGTCGGGCGCGGTCTCACGGATGCTCACCATGATGATCACCGGTAGGAAGCGAAGCGCCTGTTGGTGGCCGGAGTCGGGACGGAGACCGGGCCCGCCGAGCAGTTCCGGCAGGCCTGATGCGTCAGGAACGTCCACCTCGTCCGAGGCCCCTGTTCGTCCTCCCGCATACCACGATTATGCTCTTGGATTCCTGTTTCGGGATGCCCGAGTCCAGGATCGTCAATGGTCCTCGCCGCCCGGCCACCCCGCGCGCGATCCGCCACGGCCCCTCCCGGATGTCGCCTGCCTCGAAGATCGGCCACCTCCTCCGCCCCTGGTTCCGTCGTGGCGCCGGAGCCCCCCCGCCGACATCCCCGGGTCGCCCTCCGTCCGCCCGCCTCGTACGGTCGTGGTCGGGGCAGGAACGTTGTCACAGGAGGCCACGATGCGGCGCTACCGGTGGATTCTGGAGACCGAGGGCGATGACGGCCGCTGGTCCCGGCAGGACGACACGACGATGCCGAATCCGCTGGAGTACGACGGTCCGCCGCAGCGGGCGGCCAACCACCTCCGGGACGTGTTCGTTCGCAGCCTTTCCCGACCGGCGCCGGGCCCCAGGGCGGTCAGGGTCCGACTCTGGGAAGGGACCGATATCGACGGCGAACCCCGGGCCGAGACCGAGTGGTCACGCGAGTGATGCAGGGTCGGCCTCGGCCCGGGCGGCTCCCGCCTGCCGCCTATACGGATGTCGGCCAGGAGGCGGCCCGGCTCCGGGCGAGATCGGCCCGCCTCTCGGCCTCGCCAAGCCCGGGGGAGGGTGTGGCGGGCGACGGCAGGAAGTCTGAACGGGTGTCCGGCGCGGTCGCACCGGCGCTCGGCTCCGCAGCGAGCAGTTCGCTCGCGGTCCTCGTGTTCGCGGGATCGGCGGCCAGGGCGGGGAGTTCGAGAAGAAGATCGCGTGAGCGTGGCCACCAGGCTCCGTCCAGCCGGCCGGGCCGCACGCCGCCGGGCGTGAGGGAGAGCCGAGCCGTGGAATCCGTGGCGGCGGGCGTCGTCGCACGATCGAGGGTCGTGGTCATGATCAAGGACCTGTCCCCGGGCCCGGCCGAGAGGTCGGGTCCGGCATTGCCGTTCGCCGGAGACGACGCCAATATCCGGTACCGGCATGCGAAGTGCCTGCGGTGATGTCCAAGCTACTCCGGGTTCGGCCCCGGCGCGGCGTCGTCGCGGTGGTCGGGTCCGATGCCCGGCAGCTTCGGACGGACACTCCGCACCGGCGAGGTGTCCATCAGACGCGCCCGTAGCGGACCGCCTGGTCGGCGAACTCCCGGGCCATCTCGTCGGAAACGGTCGGACGGGTGCGGTGGATGGCGTCCAGATAGTCCTGGGTACTGGGCTGGGTCCGCTCCCCCGTGTCGAGCGTGCGCTCGAACGCGCTCTGGGCGACCGCCATGGCGACCTGCCTGATGTCGGCGGGAGTGAAGCCCTCACTGGCCTCGGCGAGGACCGCGGTGTCGGCGGCGGTACCCGTTTTCGCCGTGTAGCCGGCCCACAGCACGTCGCGGGCCACGGGGTCGGGTGGCCCGACCGGCAGGACGTAGTCGAACCGGCCGTGACGCAGGAACGCCGGGTCCAGGCTGGTCACCGAATTGGTGGCGCAGACGAGCAGCCGGCCGTCGCGGTCGCGGAACCGCACGATCGACTTGAGGAGTTCGTTGACCACGCCGACCGACGCGGGGTCGGCGAGGCTGCGCGTACCGGCGACCTCCTCGACCTCGTCGATGAAGAGCAGCACGTGGTCGAGCTGCGCCACCTCCTCGAAACGGCGGCCGAGACCGGTGGCCAGCCCGTCCTCGGACGCGAGTCGGGAGGGGAAGAGCTCGACGAACGGCCAGCCCAACCGGCCGGCCACGGCCTTGGCGAACGTGCTCTTCCCCGTGCCCGGCGGACCGAACAGCACCACCGCGCGGGGCGGTTCCACCCCGTGGGCGTCCGCCAGCTCGGGATTTGCCAGGGGCAGCACCAGGCGACGTTCGATGAGCCGTTTCTCGTCGGCCATGCCCGTGAGCTGCTCCCAAAGGCGGGCTTCGGGCATGACCGCGCCGAGCGTCGCCAGGACCGTCGCGCCCTGAGCACTCACGACCTCCGACTTCTCGAAGTACGTGAGCCCCCGGTGAGGGTGGAATCCGGAGTTGGCCAGTGCGGTGGCTCCGGTCTCCTCGTCGGGCAGCAGCGCCGCGACGATCCTGGCACCGGCGTCCCGCAGACGGTGCTCCAGCGCTGACAGCAAGGCGGAACCGATGCCCAGGTTCCGCCAGGCGGGGTGCAGGGCGATGCGCAGCACCCATGCGCGGTCCCCGTCCACCCGGCCCACCGCCGCCCCCACGAGATGCCCGTCGGCCACCACGACGACGCTCGGATTCCGTGCCTGCAGAGCGGCGACCACGTCGGCGAGCCGGAAGACGGCGGCCCGGTCCGTCGTGGTGCTCTCGGCGTCGATCCGGACCACCGCTTCGAGGTCGTCCGGCGTGAAGTCCCGGACATGCCACACAGCCATACGCCGCCTCGAACGTCGCGCGCCCCTACGATCCATCATCGGGCCGACCCCGGTGCGGCCGCCTGCCCGGACGGGCGGCGGCGGCCGCTTGACGTCGGAGGTCCGGCACAGGTGACAGGTTCCCCCTACCCCCCCGCCTGCCCGGACCGCTCAGCCGAACAGGAGTTCCGCGGCCGGGGTGTGGTTCCCGGTCGCCGAGGCGCCGGCCATGGCCGAGGCGGCTGTTGCCGGGTCGGTGCCGGGCGGTACCACCAGCAGCGGGAAGTGGTCCTGGAAACCACTCACCCGCGCGGCCCGTTCGCCTGGCCGACGAAGGGGCCATGCCAGGAGCGGAACTGCGTCGAGGTCAGGACAGCGGGGTGGCGTGCAGGCAGGTGTGCCGTCCCTGTCCGGCCGGCTCGGCAAGCAGTCGGGCCGTCTCCTCACCCGATCTCCCTGGCGCCTGCCAGGGCGGTGCGCACGCTGCTGCGGACGGTGAAGACCTCGTCGGTGCCGGTGACCTCCAGCAGCCGCATGGTCTGCGGCGGTGGGGCGGCCAGTACCATCTCCACCCCTGCGGCCTTCGCGTCCAGGCGGGCGACGAGCAGGGCATTAAGGCACACGGAGTAGCAGAAGGTCTGGTCGGCCAGGTCGATGACCAGGCGGGGCGGGCGGTCCTGGAGAGCGCGGGAGAGGGCGTTGTCCAGCCTGCAGCGGTCTTCCTGGTCCGCTTCGCCGTCGAGGCGGACGATCACGGCCGTCCCGGGGAGCTTCGTGGTGGTGATCCGCAGGTGCGGGGTGAGAACGCGCAGGGGGGCGGGGCAGTCGTGCCGGGTGGATCCGACGGGGTCGGGCACTGGACTCACCACCTCAACGAGAGGGGTGGTGGCAGCGCGGCCGGGGTGCGCACAAGGTGCGGCGGGGTGCGGGAGACGGGTTGGCGCGGGTTCACGGATGCTCATCATGATGATCACCGGTGGTGGTCGCAGGCTGGTGGCCGGCGTCGGGGGCGAGACCGGTGAACAGGGCCAGCAGCCCGGCGATCTCGTAGTGGCCCTCGGCGGGATGACGGAAGCGCGTGCCGCGGACCACCTGGTAGCGGTTGCGGCGTCCGTGTCGGGTGTGGGTCAGGTAGCCGGCCTTCTCCAGGTCAGTGACGATCGCCCGCGCGGCCCGTTCGGTCATGCCGCACATCGCGGCCAGGTCCCGCAGGCGGACGTCCGCGTCCCGCGAGATCATCAACAGCACGCGCGCGTGCTGCGTCAGGAACGTCCAGCTTGTCCGTGGCTCCCGCTCATCCGACATACCGCAAGTATGAACCAGGATTCCGCTTTTGCAATGCCTGATCCAAGGATCCGCTGACGGGCCGCATCGGACCGATGGAGAGGCGTGTCGGGTTTGCGCCCGCGAATCCGGGCCTCGGCGGTCCGAGGGCCGACACGCGGCCGGTCGGCAAGAGGCAGTCCACCCCGCCTCCTTGACGAAAGCCTCGGCCGGCGCCGAGCCGCCCGGCCCGCGCGTCGGCTCGACCCCCAGCGCGTAGCCGCCGATCGTGAACTGCGCGCGGTCGGTCTCGTCGACCAGCTTCCGCAGCTCGGCCACGGCCGCAGGCGCTGAGCTGCCGCTTTCGTCGGAGCCATCCGGATGGCAGTGGTGGTGGACTGCTGCTGGGCCGAGGTGGCTCTTCACGGCGGTTTGCCTGCTTCCCGTTGCAGCTCCTCGAACCGAGCGGCACCCGTTCGGGCCGGGACCATGCGCGTGGCGCGGTCGGGTTCTCGCGGGCTTCGGCGCCACCGGAGTGGCCCGGAGCAGCCGGCCTCACTCCGCGCCGACGGACTGAGGCCGGAACTGAGACCACGAGACGGCGATGGCCCCGACCGCTAGGCGGTCGGGGCCATCACTTGCCCTGGCGGGCGAAGGCGGAGGATACGAGATTCGAACTCGTGAGGGGTTGCCCCCAACACGCTTTCCAATTCTCCCGAACCCCGTCCGCCGGGGTTCACACCCGTCCTGACCTGCAACGGAGCGAACCACTGAGTGGCGGCCGAACCCGGCTGGACGGGGGTGAATGAGACCAAAACTGAGACCAGCCCTGGGCCTCACGGCCAGGCGCCGACCATCGCCGGCTCGGGCTGCAGTGCGATCCCGGTCGCGATCTCGACCTGGGCCGAAAGCTCGGTGAGGGCCTGGGCGAAGCCCGTCGCGGTCGCTCCGTCGTGGGTGGTGAGCGTGAGGGTCCGGCGTTCTGAGCAACGGATGCCGTCTGCGATCTTGTAGCCGGGGCGGTAGCCGATGTGTTCCAGCAGCCAGCCGGCGCTGGCTCGGAGATGCCCGTCGCTGTCGGTGTGGGTGGGGCATCCGGCGGCGGACAGGCGGGTGGCCTGGGCGGCGGTGACGGGCGGGTTGAGGAAGACCGATCCGGCCTGGCGGGCGGCGGGGCCGTGCGGGTCGAGGAGAAGTCCGCGGCGGTGGCGGTTGGCGAGAACGGCGGCCGTCACCTCGGCGACAGGCGGCCGGGTGCCGATGGATGTGCCGAGTTCGTCCGCGAGTGGCCGGTAGGTGACGGGGGCGGCCGGTGAGCGGTAGAGGTGGAACGTCGCCGTGAGGACGGTCCAGCGGTCGGGGTTGCTCTTGAACCTGCTGTCACGGTGGCGCAGGCGGCATGCCTCTGCGGGCAGGGTCCGCATACGGCCCATCTCCCAGTCCCACACCGTCAGGTGGTCGAGGGTGTCGGAGATCTGCTGACCGTAAGCGCCGGCGTTCTGAACGGGGGCCGCCCCGGTGGTGCCGGGTATCCCGGCCAGGCACTCGATCCCGGCCAGGTGCTCGGCGGCGGCCCAGGCGGTGAGGTCGGTGAGCGGGTGTCCGGCCTGAACGGTGACGTCGACCGTGGTGTCGTCGACGCGGGTGGCGGTGATGCCGCGGGTGTTCATGACCACGACGGTGCCGGGGTGGCCAGCGTCGGAGGCGATGACGTTGCTGCCGTGGCCCAGCACCACGGGTGCCTGTTCGCGGCGCTGCCCGATCGTCCTGACGGCGTCGGCCCAGTCGGCGGGGGTGGAGATCGTCAGAACGTGCTCGGCGGGGCCCCCGAGTCGCAGGGTGGTGAGGGACGCGAGCGTGGTGCTGGGCACGGTAGGCCCTCCTAGGGTTCGTCGGTGATCGCCTTGAGAGCGAGGGTCCGCAACGGGGCGAGGCGGGTGCGGTTGTCCTGGTGGTGGTAGACGGCGTTGGTGCAGATGGTCAGGTAGCGGCCGGTGGCCGGGGCGAGGTAGAGGCTGGTTCCGGTGAAGCCGTGGTGGTAGGCGACCCTGCCCTCGTCGGCGAGGATCCAGGCCAGGCCACGGTCGAGGCCCGCCTCGATCTCGGCCTGCGGCTGCATGCTGTGGGCGAGCCAGCGGCCCAGGGGCCCATCGGTGGCGTGCGAGGTCAGCAGGTGGGTGGCGAAGGTGGCGAGGTCGGCTGGGGTGGTGAATACCCCGGCATGGCCGGCGACTCCGCCGAGCAGGGCGGCGTTGTCGTCGTGCGGCATGCCCCACAGCCGGGGCCCGCCGGGCAGCCGCTGCTCGGTCGGGGCGACCTGAGCGGAGCGGGGCACCGGTCCGTAGGTCGTGCTGGCCATGCCGAGGTGTTGCCAGAGCTCGGCTGCTAGCTCGTCCAGGCGCTGGCAGCGGTAGTGGGCCAGGGCCAGGCCGAGGAGGATGAAACCGCGGTTGATGTAGCGGTGACCGGCTCCGGGCTCAGCGATCAGATCTTCGCCGCAGATCAGTTCGGCCAGCGGTTCGGTGCGGTTGCGGTACTGGTCGAGGCGGGTGTCGGCCCGCAGGCCGGAGGTGTGGGCCAGGACCTGGCGAACCGTCACCTTGCCTCCGGGCGCCTCGGCCGGGATGCCGGTCAGCAGTTCGCGCATTGGGGTGTCCAGGGTGAAGCCGTCCATGAGGGAGGTGCCGACCAGCGGCCAGGTGGCGAGGACCTTGGTCAGCGAGGCCACGTCGTACACAGTGTCCGGCCCCGGCCGGGCGTCGCCGCACTCGGGGGCGACGACGCCGGAGGCCAGGTAGCCGGGCTCGGTGTCGAAGGTGCCGTAGACGATGACCCCGCCGGGCACGGTGCCGTCAGCGGTCATCAAGTCCAGGCACTCGCGCAGGTCGGCGAGCGCGTTCGGGGTCCACGGCACGGTGAGGGTCACGGCTACTCCTGGTCGATCGTCAGGTCGGCACCGAGCGCGGCCAACTTCGGCAGCAGGCTGCCGTATCCGCGCCGCAGGTGGTACATCCCTCGGATCGTAGAGGTGCCCTCGGCGGCCAAGGCGGCGATCACCAGAGCGGTCACCGCCCGGATGTCGTCCCCGACCACGTCGGCGGGCTTGAGCAGTGATCGGCCCCGGACGGTGATCACCGATCCGCTCGCGTTGACGCTGGCGCCGAACGCGGCGAGAGCGGGAAGGTGTGTGTCGCGCTGGGTGTAGATCCGCTCGTCGATGCGGGAGTTGCCCTCGGCCTGGGTGAGGTAGGCGGTCAGCTGCGGCTGCACGTCGGTCGGGAACCCGGGGTGCGGGCCGGTGGCCATCTGTACCGGCCGCGGCCGGGCCGGGGTGCTGACCGCCGTTCCGCCGTCCAGCGGGTCGAGCTGGATTCCGGCGTCGGCGAACACAGACACCAGCCCGTCCGGGAACGCGGCCGGCGGGAAGCCGTCCAGGTGGACGGTGCCGCCGGTGATGGCGGCGGCCAGCGCGAGGGTGGCGGCCTCCAGCCGGTCCGGTGGCACGGTGAACACCCCGCCCCGGATGTGGTCGGTGCCGGTGACGTTCAGGGCCTTCCTGCCGCGCCACTCGATGCCGACGCCTGCCTGTGAGAGCAGGGCGGCGGTATGGGTGACCTCGGGTTCCACGCTGGGGTTGAGGATCGCGGAGGTGCCCGGGGTGCGGGCGGCCAGCAGCATCGCGGTGACTGTCGCACCCAGGCTCGGCCCCCATGAGCGGGTCTCGGCGTCGGTGATGAACGGCAGCCGCTTGCCGGTGAGGCGGGCCCGTACCCGGCCCCGGTTCACCTCGACCTCGGCCCCGGCGGCTTCCATCGCGGCCAGGTGCCGGTCGATGTAGCGGGCGCAGAAGGCATCCCCACCAGGGGTGGGGAAGGTGACCTTGCCGGCGCGGGCCAGCAGAGCTCCGCCCATCACCGCGGTGGTGCGGATGCGCCGTCCGAGGTCGTCCGGGATGACAGGGAAGTAGGAGTCGGCCGGTCGGGTGGCGAACTCGTCGCCGGTCACGGTGGCGCGGCTGCCGGTGCGGTGCAGGATGTCTGCGACGACCAGGGTGTCCAGGATCTCGGGTGCACCGACCAGGGTAAGCGGGTCGTCGGCGAGGATCGCGGCGGCGTACAGGTGCAGGGCGACGTTCTTGCTGCCCTGGACGGTGGCGGTGCCGGCCAGGCGGCGGCCTCCGGTGATCCGTACGGCCCGCTGGTCGGTCGTCCGGGTGGTGTCGGTGGTGGGCATGGTCACCTTCCCTGGCTTCCGGCCGGGAAGAAGCCCCCGACCTGGGTCTTCGGGTAGAGCACGGTGTGGGCTCCGATCAGGGTGGCGGGTTGCAGGACGGTGCCTGCCGGGACGATCACGCTGTCGCCGATCACCGCGCCGAACTTGGTCTGGCCAGTGGCAATGCGCCGGCCGTCCAGGTGTGCGCAGACCTCTTCGGTGGCCGGTTCGGTGACCGGGCCGGAGGTGCACCGCAGGCCGGTGGTGGACACGAACGCGCCGATGTTGACGCCGAGGCCGAGCACGGAGTCCCCGACGAAGCTGGTGTGCTTCATGAAGACGCCACCGGTCAGCAAGGAGCGGGTGACCTCGGCGCCGAAGCCGATCTGGCAGCCGGGGCCGACGACGGTGTTGTCGCGAACCCGGGCGCCGGCCTCGATCACGGCGCCGGGGCAGACCAGCACCGGGCCGGTGACGAAAGCGCCTTCGGCGATGACGGCCCCGGGCGCGACGATCACGTGGCCCCGAACGGTGGCGCCGGGCTCGATGGTCCCGGTCGCCTCCGGCAGGGGGACGTCCAGGTTGCCGGCCAGCAGGTCGGTGATGGCCTTCTTGAGGCCGAACACGGTCGGGCAGCAGTTCAGCAGGTGCAGCACGACCGGGTCGGTGACGCGCTCGGTGTCGAAGTAGTACGCAGGCGTGGTGCGGTAGTCGATGCGCTCCATCTCGGCGTGCAGCGCAGGCGCGTCGGTCAGCCGGTGCATGGCTGGATCTCCTCTCGGACGAGCGAGTGGAAGAAAGGGAGGGGCCGTCGCGACGGCCTCCGGGTGCCTCAGGAGGCAGGCAGGTCGGGCGCGGTCGCCGCAATCTGGGGGCTGGCCTCGGTCGGCTGGTTATGAACAGCCAGGCCAAGCAGGGCGAGCACGGGAAGGTGCAAGGCGGCCCAGGATGCGGTGAGAAAGGCGCCGAGCCGGTCACGATCCGCCGGGGCGGCGTGCCGCCGGTTGGCGGGCGGCGGGGAGGTGCTGGGCGTTGGCATGGGAGGGCCTTCGGCAGCAGGGGGAGAAGTGGACGTTCCCCAGTGAACTGCCGGGCAGAATGCTGGATCCGTAGCCGGACTACGGCCCGTAGTCCGGCTACGGGTCAGACGATCTGAACGCCTGCTCGGGCGGCGAAGTCCCGTACGCCGGGCAGCTTGCGGTCGTGCCGAAGCAGGGGGGTGACGAGGTC
Source organism: Kitasatospora sp. NPDC085464 (assembly GCF_044541955.1). Lineage (NCBI taxonomy): Bacteria > Bacillati > Actinomycetota > Actinomycetes > Kitasatosporales > Streptomycetaceae > Kitasatospora > Kitasatospora sp. NPDC085464. Next base: position 242,923 of record NZ_JBITTM010000002.1, on the reverse strand, counting down.
ACGGACGGCACCCCGGCGGATCTCCTGCGGGGCCGCCTCCTCGGCGGCAAGCAGAGCCCGGTAGCACTGTTCGGGCTTGTTCCACTGGTCGAACGCACGGGCCACATCGGTGAAGAAGCGGGCTTGACGCTCGGCGGTCGGCAGCGCGGTGGGGTCGATCGTGGAGGCCAGCTCGATCGCCCGGCCAGCGTCGCCGAGCTCGTAATGCACCGACAACTCGTGCAGGGCGACGCCCTGGATGCCGTCGACCAAGCCGGAAGCCCGGCCAGCGGCTGCGGCGCTGTCGGCAGCCTCACGGATCAGCGAGTGCGCGTAGGCGCGGTCGCCGGTCTTCGCGGCGGTGTAGGCCGCAGTGGCGTACAGGTCGCCGCGGGCGGCCAGGCGGGCGGACTCGGGCACCGTGGTGTCGGCGAGGAGGTCTTCGGCGGCAACCACCACGATGTCGGTTGCCCGAGCCAGGCTGCCCTGGCGTCGCCAGGCGCTGGAGACCATTCGCTGTGCCTCCGCGACCACCAGCGGGTCGCCGCCGTCCCGGGCGGCGGTGAGCGCGCGGTCGGCGGTGATGGCCACCAGATTGTTGTCGCCGATCTTGATGCACAGTCGGACCGCGAGGTTGTAGAGCCGGGCGACGTTGCGAGCCCGCTCTTCGGTGCTGCCGACCATCTGGGCGGCAGCGATCCGGCTCGGTAGCGCCTCAGCGAGCGCGTCGTACTTGGCTGCCTTGAACTCACGACGGGACGTCAGGAGGGAGGCAGCGACGGTCTCGTGGGTGGGCTCGCTGCGGGGCGCCGGAACCCGCCTTGTCCCGTAGAGCAGCAGGTCCTCCAGGCCGGCCAGCGGTGAGGCTGCCTCGGCGTGCGCGGCCTGCTGGCCGGCAACCGGGGTGAACAGGGCGGCAGCCGCCAGGGTCAGGAACGGGCGGCGTCGCACATCGTCCTCCTCGGCAGCGGAACTGCTCGTCAGCGTAGCCGAGGTGGACTTGCGGGGGCGGGACCTCGGCCGGTCTGCGGCTGGTTGCGGTAAGGCCATCAGCTCGTTGAGCTCGCAGCTCAGTACCTCCGCGAGGCGCCGGAGCAAGGTCAGGTCTTTCACCTGCTGTAAGTCCCGTTCGACCAGCGACATCCAGACCTCGCTGCGGTCGAGCTCAGTGGCGAGGCGGAGCTGAGTCCACTCCATCTCGGCGCGACGGAGCGCGATGAACTTGCCGAACGTGATGCCGTTGCCCCCCACGCTGGCCCCCGGTGCCGTGTTGAAGCCACTACGGATCGCTACCGTACCGATGCTGGGGGCCACGGTGTAGTGCTTTCGGACCGGAGCTGGCATTGACCGCGTTGTTCGGGAAGGGGTGGCGCTGCTGGTTCGTGGGCTGGCCCTGGAACGCATGAGGCCCGCCGGGTAGGCGAACCTCAGGCTGTGGGTCATACCGGCGGAGATCACTTATCCCTGACGTGCCGTATTCCTGCCATCACCCATCAGGTGCGTCCTTCCTGCAGTCGGTTCGCTGAAGGCCGAGGTTGGAGAGTGCGGAGAGGACGTCGGCCGTGCTGCGCAGGTGGTGCGGCCGGAGTAGCCCGGCTGGCCCCTACTGCCGAGGTCCGGTCCGGTCGGGCCCGGGGGCGGCCTGCCCAGGGCGGTGGAATTCTTTGCGGCTCTGCTGGACCTCGGGCCGGATCGTGCAGTCGCGGGCGTGGTCGTTGATCAGTCCCATGGCCTGCATGAACGCGAACACGGTGGTGGGCCCGACGAACTTCCAGCCGCGCTTCTTCAGATCCTTCGACAAGGCGACCGAGGCGGGTGACGTCGAGGCGGTCTGCGGTTCGGCCAGATCGCCCGTGTCGGGTTCGTAGCGCCAGACGAACGCCGCCAGCGACCCCTCACGCTCGATCAGGTTCTCGGCCCGGCGGGCGTTGTTGATCACCGCCTCGATCTTGCCGCGGTGCCGGACGATGCCGGCGTCGCCCAGGAGGCGCTCGACGTCGTGCTGGTCGAAGCGGGCGACGGCCGGGATCTCGAAGGCCGCGAAGGCGGAGCGGAAGTTCTCGCGCTTGGCCAGGATCGTGCGCCAGCTAAGCCCGGACTGGAAGCCCTCCAGGCTCAGCTTCTCGAACAGGCGCTGGTCGTCACCGACGGGAAAGCCCCACTCGGTGTCGTGGTAAGCGAGGAACTCCGGGGCGGCGCCGCTCCAGGTGCAGCGCGGCCCACCGTCGGGTCCGAGGAACGGTGTCGTCACAGCAGGAAGCTCAGCCGCTCGTCCGCCATCCCCGGCGCGATCTCGATGACCTCCGGCGTGACGACGTCCTGGGCGACGAACGGGTCCTCGTCCACGCGCTTGCGCAGTTCCTCGGGAGAGGTGTTGTGGGCGAGGACCGCGCCACCCAGGCCCGGCTGGATGCTGCCGACCAGCAGGAAGACCCCGTCGTCCAGGCCACGCTGGATCCACTCCTGGTGGCCGGCCATGTGCTGTGCGGCGCCAGCCTTGTTGTCCGAGAAGCGGAGCAGGACCACGAACATGCTTATCACTCATCTCTCGTAGGTGTGCAGCCACTCGCGCATCCGGTCGACTTCGCGCTGGATGAACGCTTCGTCGTGGACGGCGTTGGCCATGACGGCGACGCCCTGGCTGAAGGCGAGGACGTGCATCGCCAGCTCGTCGGCTTGCTCGGCGTGCCCGAGGAGTGCGAACTGCTCGCGCAGCCAGGTGCGGAACAGGGTGAACAGGCGGCCGGCCTGGCCGAGCATGGCGTGCTCCAGCTTGGCCAGCTCGGTGGTGAGGGTGCCCACGGGGCAGCCGTAGTCCTGGATGTCGGCGCGGTTGGTCAGCACGATTTCGACGTACCGCATGATCCGGCCGGCCGGGGTCGGCGCTTCGGCCTCCCACTGCTCCAGCATCCGCCGGGTATCGGCGAGGCGGGCGTCGATCACCGCGTCCAGGATCGCGTCCTTGGACTTGAAGTGGTAGTAGAAGTTGCCCCTCGACAGGCCGACGGCTCCGGCGATGTCCGCGAACGAGGTGTGCTCGTAGCCGTGGTGGTAGAAGAGCCGGTCGGCCGCCGCGACGATCTGTTCGCGGGTCGCCACAGCAGGCATGGTGAGCCCCTTCCGATGTCGTAGGACAGTCGACCTAGAGCCACAACGTAGGTCAGGCGTCCTAGATCGTCAAGCCATTGACACCGCCGAGACCAGCGACCTAGCGTGACGGCGCTCTAGGACGACTGTCCTACGATTCCACGGCTGGAGTTCCGCATGCCCCTCGACCTGTTCACGCCGTTCGACCTGGGCGGCCTGACGCTCGCCAACCGGATGGTGATGGCGCCGATGACCCGCAACCGCGCCGACACCGACGGCTGCGTTCCCTCGCTGATGGTCGACCACTACCGGCAGCGCGCCACCGCGGGCCTGATCGTCGCGGAGTCCACCACCGTCTCCCCGCAGGCGGTCGGCTACCCCTTCACGCCCGGACTGCACACCGCCGCCCAGGCGGAGAGCTGGCGGCGTCTGACCGATGCGGTCCACGCGGAGGGCGGGCGCATCTTCGTCCAGCTGCAGCACTGCGGCCGCGTCTCCCACCCGAGCCTGCTGGACGGGCAGGCGCCCGTCGCCCCCTCAGCGCTCGCACCCGCCGGCCAGGCCGTCACCTACACCGGCCCGCAGGACTTCGTGACGCCCCGCGTCCTCGACAGCGGCGAGCTGCCGGGCGTCGCCGAGCAGTTCCGCCGCGCCGCCGAGCTGGCGAAGCAGGCAGGCTTCGACGGGATCGAGGTCCATGCCGGCAACGGCTACCTGATCGACCAGTTCCTGCGCGACGGCACCAACCACCGCACGGACGCCTACGGCGGGAGCGCGGCCAACCGCATGCGCTTGCTAAATGAGGTCCTCGACGCCGTGTGCGAGCAGTGGCCCGCCCACCGGGTCGGGGTACGGCTGACGCCGGAGAACGGCTTCAACTCGATGGCGGACTCCGACCCCCAGGGCCACTTCGAGTACTTCCTTGGGCAGTTGAGCCCGCGCGGCCTGGCGTACGCGCACGTCCTGGAGGGCGGCATGGCGACGACGGCCGTCTCCCTCGACTACCGCGCCCTGCGGGAGCGGTTCGCCGGCACGTACATCGCCAACAACGGCTACGACCTCAACCGTGCCCGAGCAGCGGTGCACGCCGGGCATGCCGACCTGGTCGCCTTCGGTACGCCGTTCATCGCCAACCCGGACCTCGTCCGCCGCTATCGGGCGAATCTGCCGCTGGCCGCAGCCGACCCGGCCACGTTCTACGGCGGCGGGGAGGTCGGCTACACGGACTACCCGTTCCATCAAGACGCCGAAGCCGCACACGACCCCGTGGCCGGTGCCCGGCACGGCAACTCGCCGCACTCAGCCCTGGCCGGAGCTTAACGGCCACCGTCCCGACCGCACCCCAAGTCATCGGCACCACGATCTACCTGCACGTTGCATCTACCGCAACGTCGTTGCATCGACTACGTCCCCAGTCCTGGCACTGGACGAGGGGACCGACCCGGGAGTCGGTCCCTCGGAATCAGCAGGTCAACGGGCTTTACCGGCCATGCCGAGTGTCATACCCGATGCGACGCCGCTCGTTATGACCAGGTGGTGCCGGCGAGCAGGCCGTCGAAGGCGAGTGCCCGCATGGCGGTGTCGTAGTCGTCCCACTCGTCCCACTCGTGTTCGGGGGCGGTGAAGTGCAGGTCGAAGTAGGCGCGGGTGAGGTCAGGCTCGTGCCACTCGGCCGCGCAGCGGCAGCGGACGAAGACCTGCTGGCGGACGTTAAGGAGGAGCCAGTCGCGGTGGGCGCGGCAGTTGGGGCAGGTGATGGGGATGCCGCGGGCGTCGAGTTCGCCGGCATGGGGGACGGCGCGGATGACGGCTCTGTGGTGGCCGTCGCGGTCGGTGCTGGGGTTGGTCAAGTGGTGCCCTTCGGTGTCGGGTGACGGTTGGCAAGCACACAAGACGCACGGCGGCCGGGATGGTTCCCGGCCGCCGGAGAAGACATCGAACTGACATCTATGGCACGGGCGTTCGTGTGGCTTGGGGGCGCGTGAGCCCTCGGTGAGATGATCAGCGTCGGCGAGTGGGATCACTGGCGGCCTTGGGGCCGGTCGGCACGGCGGGTGTGGTGGGCGCGGCCTTCGCGGTGGTGCTGCCGGTGCGGGCGCGTGCGGCCTGGGTGCGCTGGTCGATGCGGTCGCTGGTGGCGTTGCGCAGGCGCCAGAGGAGGACTTCGGCGGGTCGGTCGGCGGTGGTGAGCTCCCGTTGCTGGGCGGCCTCGGTGAGGGCTCGGCGGGGTGGTTGGCCGGAGGATTCGGCCTGGGCGAGCGCGGTGGCCAGGGCGGGCCAGGATGGGTCGGCGAGGATGCGCTGGGCGTGGTCGGGGACGGCGGCCTGGACCTGGGCGGCGAGGCGGTCGGTGGTCTTGGGGGTGGGGGTGCGGCGGGTGAGGTCGGCGATGACCGGCTCAGCCGTCTGCCGGTAGGCGGTTCGCAGGTGGACGAGGGACTGCTGGGCGGCGTGGGCTTGCTGCTGGTGGCCTCGGGTCTGGTGCCAGCGGGCAATGGCGATCACGACGAAGACGGCGGTGGACAGCAGGGCGGCGGCGGTGGCGCCGTCCTCGCCGGAGCCGGCGGTGTGCAGGAGTTGCTTGGCGGCGGTGCGGAGGGCTGCGGCCTGCTGGTGTTCGGCACGGACCTTGGATCGGGTGGCGCGGTTGAACGCGGTTGCGGCGGCTCGTAGTTCGGCGCGGGTGTGGGCGGGTGCGGTGAGGGCGGCGGTGTGGAGGAGTTCGCCAAAAGCAGCGGCCTGGGCCTGGACGACGGTGTCGAACGCGTCGACGTCGGGCACGTCGGGGTGGTGTTGGTCCTGGTAGGCGAAGCGGGCGGTCTCCCGCAGGGTGGTCTCGGCCTGTCGCCAGCGGTCCGGTTCGGCCGTGCCCCGTGCGGGTGTGGTGGGCTGCTGGGCGGCGAGGCGTTCGCGCAGGCGGTTGATGGACAGGTCGGGGGAGAGCTTGGAGCCGCCGAAGTAGACGGGTTCGCCTTGGGCGTTGACGTCGCCAGGGCGGGCGAGGCTGTAGCCGATGACGTCGCCGCTCTCGGGGCCGATGCGGTAGCGGACCTGGATGCCGAGGGCGGTGAGGGTGGAGAAGTACTCCTCCTCATCGCGGACGGCGGCGGCGACGGCCTGGGCCTGTTCCTGCAGCCACTCCTTGGCGGTCTGCTCATGGCCGGTGCGCTGGGCCTTGGCCTGCTCGGCGCTTGTGGGCATCGGGGCGGCGGTGTGGTCGCCGGAGTTGAGCTGGCGCAGGCCGAGTTCTTTCTCGACCTTGCGGCACTCGGCCTGGGCGCGTTGGCCGTCGCGCTTGTTGCGGGGGCGGCGGCCGTCCTCGCGGACGCTGGTGGCCATGATGTGGATGTGGTCGTCGGCGTGGCGTACGGCGATCCACCGGCAGCCCTTGTCGTCTCCGTCGGGGGCGATGCCGGTGGCGTGGACGATGCGGCGGGCGACCTCGGCCCATTCGGCGTCGGTGAGGTAGCGGTCGCCGGGCGCGGTGCGGACGGGGCAGTGCCACACGTGCTGCGGGATCTTGGCGCCCAGGCGCATCTCGCGGGCGCGGACGGGCTGGTCGAGGTAGTCGGCCAGGTCGGTCAGCAGGTCATGGTGCTGGTCGAGGGGTGCGCGGCCGGGGTCGGGCAGGCCGGGCATGGCGAACGCTGCGACGATGTGCGGGTCGGTGTGCTCGTCGCGCCGGCCGGGGCCGAAGAGGTAGGAGAGCAGGCCGCGGGTGCGCGAGCCGGTGGAGACGTCAGGCACCATGGCGGCCTCCCGCCAGGATGCGCTGGTAGGCGAGGCGGGCCTCGGTCGCGCAGGCGTGGAGGGCATCCAGGACCTGCATGGCGCGCTCGGGGAGCTCGCCCCGGTAGATCTCGACCATGAGCTGGTTGAGGTTATTGCCGGCGCGGTCGATCGCCCGCTGGTGGGTGCCGATCGCTTGGGTGAGCTGGTCGACGGCCTTGCGGTCGGGCAGGGGGACGAAGCCGTCGGGGCGGCCGGTCTTCACGACCTCCAGGGCGACGCTCATGCCGGAGTTCGCCAGGAACGCGGAGCGTGAGAGTTCGAGCTTGGCGGCGGCGAGGTCGATCATGACCTTCTCGGTCGGTTCCACGGAGCAGGTGAGCTGGTCGTCGCGCTTGGTTCCGGAACGCGGCTGGTACATCCGCTTGGCAATCGCAGCGATGCGCTCGTCTTCCGGAAGCGGCGGCCGGTCGAGTACTGGAACGCGCTCGTGGAGGAACTCGGCTGTGGTCACGGTCGGCGCTTCACGCACGACACGTACGTCGGCGGGCTCGGCGTCGCTGCTCGGGAGCGGCTCGGCGCTGGGCTCGGAGAGCTCGTCCTGGTCGTGGCCGCCCTCGGTCGCGACCTCCTGGTCCGGCGCGCCCTTGCGCCGGTCCTGCCCCGCCACCCCTGGGGCGGGGTCAAGCGCAAAGTCCGCGTCGCCAACGGCGATGTGGACTTTGCCCCAGCTTGCTCCGTCGTTGTCGTGACCGTCATTGGTCCAGGGCAGCGCGTGCTTGACGCGGGCGAATATGCCACCACGTCCGGGCTTGTCGCTACCGGTTCCGCGGTGCTGGGCTTCCTGCTCGGGCGTGGCGGAAGCAGGGACGAGGTGGTGCTGCTGGTCGGGCACGGGGATCTTCCGGTTCTTCTGTGAGGGCAGGTGGTTGTCGGTTCGTGGGGCGTTCGCCGGATGCGGGGTGATGGTCCGGCGGAAGAGGGGTTTGGCGGTGCCGGAGTTCCGGTGTAGACGTCGCCGGGTCAGGACTTCCGGGGTCTCCGGATGGGCGCGGGGGGAGTTCCGGTGAGCGTCGGTCAGCGTCGGTGAGGGGCCGCTCGCCCGGTCCGGAAGCGGGCCGGCGCTCGGGCGAGCGGTGGGGGCCTCAGGCCGCCGAGGCGCTGGCTTGCGCGTCGGCCTGCTGGCTGGCCTGTTCGTCCTTGAAGCGCTGGGTCAGCTTGCCGAGGCGGTCGCTGGCGATGGGTATGCCGGCTTCGCGCAGGACTGTCCTGATCACGGCCTGGGTGGGGCCGTGCTCCTGGACGGCGGGCCGGACGATCTCGGCCAGCTCGTCCATCGAGGCGGCGGGCTTGCGGCCGGTGCGCTTGGTGCCCACCACCGGTTTCCGGCTGTCGGGCCGGACGTCGTGGTCGGGCTCGAGCACCGGTTCGTCGGCGGGTAGGTCGTACTGCTCCGCGTCCGTCACCGGTGCGGACTCGGTTGCCGGTGCAGGCTCGGGGTTTTCGCGGAGCGGGAGTTCGCCCTCGGCGCGCTTCGGGTCGATGGCGGTCGCGGTCGCGGTGGTGTTGTGGGCGAGGAGGGTGCCGCCGAAGAAGGCGAGGGCGGGCCATCCGGCGACGAGGATCCGTAGCCAGGCGGGGACGTGGGCGAGGTCGAGGAGCCCGGCGGTGGCGACGTTGGCGCCGAGGGAGGCGGTCAGGGCGATGGCGAACCAGGTCCAGGCGGTGCCGGCGGGGTGTCCGATGGCGCGCAGGGTTCGCATGCGGTGCCAGGCGGCGACGAGCAGCAGGTCGACCGAGACGGGGTAGGCCCAGGCTTTCCAGCCGTGTTGTCCGGCGGCTTCGGCGATGTCGTGGAGGTGGGCGAAGGACAGGGCGCCTGCGATGGCGGCCTGTATGAGGACGGCGTCCGGGCGGGGCAGACGCCGCGTTGGGGTGGTGGCGGTCATGCGGAAGGTGGTCCTCGCGGGTCGGGCGGTGGTGGTTTGTGGGATTGCCGTCTTTGCCGTCTTGCCGTCTTGGTGCTGCGGGACGGTCTCTGGGCTGGGGCGGGCCCGGCTGCCCGGGTGGTGCCGTGGACACGGCGGAGTTCGGGTTCGGGACGGTGCGGTATCCGTCTTGGGGCTCGTATCCGTCCCGAAGGCATGGCCTTTGACCTGCTGTTTTACGGCAGGGACGGCTGGGACGGCACAAGACGGATGTGTTTCCCGTCCCGGCCAGGGCCCGCCGCTCGCGCCCCGGACGGGGGCGGCGGCGGGCCGCTGGTGGGAGTGGACGGCTGCCGTCTTGGCGTGGGCCTGATCCGTCTTGGTGCGGATGGCGTTGCCGTCTTGGGGTGCCGTTCCGTCTTGGCGGCAGGTGTGGTGACCTGCGGTGTTACGGCTGGGACGGCAGGGACGGCATTTCGGGGAGGGTGGTCAGCCTCTGCTGCCCGCTGCGGTGGTGTTCACGGGGTGGACTGCGGGGCAGTAGCGCCGCCAGGCGTCGAGGAACTTGTTGCGCAGGTAGCCCTTGCGCTGGGTTCCATCGGGCATGCGGACGTTGCCGGAGGAGATGCCGAACTCGCGGAGCATCGCGCCGAGGCCGCGCGGGGTCAGCCCGCCTCGGCTGGTCTCGGCCCAGGGGGCCTCGGGGTCGCCGTTGAGGTTGAACAGCAGTTGGTCGGTGGCGATGCTGTCCGGCTCACCGGCGGCGTGGAAGATCCGCCGGATGTCCGCGAGGATCCGCGCGCCGCCGGGGTTGTCCTCCTCGGTCTGGACCTCGGCGTCGACCATGCGCTTGCACGCCTGGCGGGCCAGGCGGGGCCAGGGTCCTCCGGCGAGGTCGGCGATGATCACCAGGGGTTCCCAGGTGTCGGCGGCGCGGTCCTCGACCGGCATGGCGGGCTCCAGGCGCAGGGCCCGGTCAGCGAGCGGTGCCGTCCAGCGGGCGATCTTGTCGCGGATCGCGTGCAGGGCGGGCCGGTCCCGCTGGGTGCGGTACGGGGCGACGCGCTCGCCCTCGGCTCGGCGGCGCATGCGGATCACGATCGAGCGGTCCATGATCGTGTCGGGGAGGTCGCCGATTCCGGCGATGGCCGCCATGGCGAAGGTGGGGAACTTGCGCGGGGTGTGGTCGTTGCCGACGACCCGCAGCACGTAGCGGTCGCGCTGGTGCCCGGCGTTGAGCAGGCCGCGCATCTCCTCGTTCTTTTCCGCCGCCTTTGGACTGCCGAAGATCGTGTCCGCCTCGTCCACCAGCAGGGTGGGCGGCTCCTCGCTGATCGTGCGGAAGATGGCGGCCGGAGAAGAGTTCACCGTCAGCATCGGCTGATGGACCGTCTCGGCGAGCACGTCGAGCAGGCGGGACTTGCCGCAGCGCTTGGCCGGGCCGACCACGGCCAGGCGCGGGGCGTGCTGCCACGAGCACTGCAGGTGGGTCGCCGCGACCCACAACGTGGTGGCGTCCAGGGCCTGGTCGGAGGGAAGGATCACGAACTTCGCGATCTGGGCCCTCAGCTGCGCGAGCAGGTCGGCGCCCTCGGTCGCCTCGGTGTCGGGCATCAGGTCGGTCCCGTCCGGGACGGTGGGCTCGGCAGGTGCCGCCTCGGCGTCGCGTCCACAGGCTGTGGACGCGAGGGCCTGCTGGGCGGGCAGGTAGGTGCCGGGCTCGCCGGCCTTGGCCACGGGCGGCCATGCGACAGCGGGCTTGTCCGCTGCGAGGGGTGTGGCGTGGGGCTGGGAGGCAGTAACCTCGGTCATGGAGATCCTCACTCGGCGGCTCCGGGGGGCAACCCGGTCCGCCGTAGGTCGACTGTCCTGGGATGGGCGGTGGCGAGGTTTTCGATCAGCCCCCGGTGTTCGTAGCGCCGGGGGCTTCGCGTTTTCCTGGGGGCATTCGGGCTGGCGCCCGGCCCGGCTTAACCTCCTCTCGGTTGGACATTTCATGCTGTCATGGTCGAACGTAGCGGGGCATCGGGCCACTGTCAAGCGATTCGCGCATGACGATCTCAACCTCTCTCGGCATTTGCGCTGGCTGAACCGATTCGTGGAGGTGTCGTGAAGGTCCACTCAACCGCTTGGCGGTTGGGCATTTCATGCTGCTACAGTCGCTCCTGTCGTCGCGTTGCGCCTGCTCGCAATCGGAAGGAGGTTGGTATGGTCAACCCCATGGTGCATCGGTACAAAGCCCTGGAGGGCGAGGCCCTCGTGGCCCACAACCTGAAGGTCTTGCGCAAGGCCGCCCGCCTCTCCCAGGAGGACGTGGCCGAACGCATGACCCGGCTCGGCTTCAAGTTCCACCAGACCCAGGTCGCCAAGATCGAGAACGGAACCCGCCCGGTCCGCTTCGACGAGGTCATCGGCCTGGCCAAGGCACTCAGCGTCCCGCCAGCGAACTTCATGACCGAAGCCGTGGCTGGCCCGGACGAACCGGACTACGAGCTGCAGGAAGCAGGCTTCGCCGTCGAGAAGGCCGAGCAGGAGTGGAGAACCGCCCACGACCTCGAACAGGCCGCCAAGGCCCGGTACGACGAGGCCCTGCGCACGTACGAGGAGATCGCCGAACGGCTCGAAGCCCAAGGCGTCGACCTCGGGCCCTCCGGTGCCGAGCCCACGTGGCACCCGGCCCCCAACTCCCAGTGGGACCCGCTCCGCAAGGACCCCTCGGCTGACCGGTAAGCGAGCCCGCCCGGCTCGCCGCCTGGGCGTCATTGCCGCGATCCGGCCGGAAACCTAAAAAGGTCGCTCTGGCGCACGCGCCCAAGATCTTTTTTCGTTTCCGGCCGGGGCCGTCGTAGTGTGCCCGTCCCGCCCACCACCCCGCTGCCCGACCCTCGGCGCTACGAACGCTGAGGGCCGCGCCAGCTCGGGGATCGACGGCCTCACGGAGCATCATCGCCGCGACCCGGCTCGCGACCTAAAACGCCCGACCCGGCCCATGCGGCCAAGATCGTTTTAGGTTCCGAGCCGAGACCGCCGTAGTGTGCCCGCCCCGCCCACCACCTACCCCGCTGCCCGACCCCCGGTGCTACGAACGTCGAGGGCCGCCCGGCAACCCGCCAATCCACCGCCCATCCCAACAGTCGCCACGGCGGCGCGTTGCCCCGCGCCGCCGGGAGGAACACCTATGCCTGAAACGCCTCTGTCTCTCGCGCGCCTTGCCGGCGCAATCGGCCTCACGGAGCACCAGCTCCTTGCCCTCGTCGCCAGCTGCGGCACAGCGGTGCCGGACCCGACGCTCGTCGCCCTCACCGTGGAGGAAGCCGCCCGTCGTCTCGGCGTCGGCCGGACGACCATGTACGCCCTGGTCGCCTCCGGCGAAGTCCCGTCCGTGACGATCGGCCGTCTCCGCCGAGTGCCCGCCGAGGCGCTCAAGGAGTACGTGGCCGCCCGTACGCAGGCTGCCCCTTCGACCGTCGCGCTCGCGGCCTGAGCGGGGGAAACCGAATGACGAACACCCGCAAGCCCAACGGCGACTCCTCGATCTACGAGGGCAGCGACGGCCGCTGGCACGGTCGTGTCACGGTCGGCGTCAAGGACGACGGCTCTCCCGACCGCCGCCACGTCAGCGCCAAGACCCGCCCCGAGGTCACGGCCAAGGTCCGCAAGCTGGAGAAGCTGCGTGACGACGGCGCCGTGCCCAAGGCCGGCCAGAAGTGGACGGTCGGCAAGTGGCTGACCCACTGGATCAAGGAGATCGTGCCGGGCACTGTCGGCGAGAACACGTACGCCGGATACGAGGTCGCTGTCCGCGTGCACCTCGTTCCCGGCCTCGGCGCGCACCGCCTGGAGAAGCTGGAGCCCGAGCACCTGGAGCGCTTCTACAAGAAGATGCAGGCCAGCGGCAGCGCCGCCGGTACTGCCCACCAGGCCCACCGTACGGTCCGGGTAGCCCTCGGCGAGGCGGTTCGGCGCCAACATCTCACCCGCAATGTGGCCACGATCGCCAAGGCCCCGAAGCTCGAAGAGGAGGAGGTCGAGCCGTTCGAGATCGAGGAGGTCCAGACGCTCATGGACACGGCGCGCAAGCGCCGCAACTCCGCCCGCTGGATCTTCGCGCTCGCCCTCGGTCTGCGTCAGGGCGAGGTGCTCGGGCTCCAGTGGAAGGACGTCGACTTCGCCCGAGGCGTCGCCTGGGTCAAGCGCGGCCGACTGCGGCCCAAGTACCGGCACGGCTGCGGCGACCGCTGCGGGCGCAAGCCCGGCTTCTGTCCGAAGAAGGAGCCGATCCGACGCGAGACCAAGGACACCAAGTCCCGAGCCGGGCGACGCGCGGTGCCGCTGCCCGAGCAGCTCGTCGCGATCCTCCGGCTGCACAAGGAGGAGCAGGACCGCGAGCGGGCCCTCGCCCGCGACCTCTGGACGGACAAGGGCTACGTCTTCACCTCGGAGACCGGCGAGCCGCTCAACCCCAGCACCGATTACCACCACTGGAAGCGGCTCCTGCGCGAGGCCGGCATCCGCGACGGCCGCCTCCACGACGCCCGCCACACCGCCTCGACCGTCCTCCTCCTGCTCGGCGTGCCGGAGCGGATCGTCATGGCGATCATGGGCTGGTCCTCGACCTCGATGGCCCAGCGCTACCAGCACGTCACCGAGCCGATGCTGAACGACGTCGGCAAGAAGATCGGCGCGGCTCTGTGGGGCGAGGTTGGATCCGGCCCGGACGAGCCCGAGGAAGACGCGGCCTGAGCGAGCGTCGGCGCAGATCGCCTGATGCCCGAGGGCCCGACCTGCGATGCGGTCGGGCCCTCGGCGGGTGAACGGCGGTGCCCTGCTCAGTCGATGCTGGGGCTGCGGCGCTCAACGAGGGTGACGTCGCGCCAGGTGCCGTGGTGGCGGCCGATGCGTTCGCGGGTGCCGATGACGCGGAAGCCGGCGTGGGCGTGGAGGGCCAGGCTGGCGGTGTTCTCGGGGAAGATGCCGGACTGGATGGTCCAGATCCCGGCGGCCTCGGTCGAGGCGATCAGTGCGTCGAGGAGCGCGGCGCCGACTCCTCGCCCGCGCGCGCCGGGGTGGACGTAGACGGAGTGCTCGACGACGCCCGCGTACGAGCACCGGTCGGAGACGGCGGTGACGGCGGCCCAGCCGAGGACCTGGTTGTCGGTGTCGAGGGCGACCAGGCGGTGCTCGGGGAGCTTGGCGGCGTCGAAGGCGGCCCAGGTCGGGGCGGTGGTCTCGAAGGTGGCGTTGCCCTCGTCGATGCCGTCTTGGTAGATGGCCAGGACCTGGTCGGCGTGCTCGGGGGCCATGGCGGCGATGCGCACGGCCCCGCTCATTCGGCGGTCTCGACGCCGAGGTCGGCGAGCAGGCCGCGGACGCGCTGCTCGATCTCGTCGCGGATCGGGCGGACGGCGTCGACGCCCTGGCCGGCCGGGTCGTCGAGCTTCCAGTCCAGGTACTGCTTGCCGGGGAAGTACGGGCAGGCGTCGCCGCAGCCCATGGTGATCACCACGTCGGACGCCTGGACGGCCTCGGTGGTGAGCACCTTCGGGGTCTCGGCGGAGATGTTGATCCCGACCTCGGCCAGGGCCTCGACCACGGCCGAGTTCACGGTGCCGGCGGGTGCGGAGCCGGCCGAGCGGACCTCGACCCGGTCGCCGCCGAGGCGGGTGAGGAAGGCGGCGGCCATCTGGGAGCGTCCGGCGTTGTGCACGCAGACGAACAGCACGGACGGGACGGCGGGAGTGCTCACGAAAGGGTCCTTCGGTCTTCGGGAGGCGGGTCAGTGGGCGGCTTCGGCCGGGCGGTGGTCGCCATGCGGGATGACGACGTCCTCGGCGGCTGGGGTCGGTCGGCCGAACAGCACGGCGACCAGGGCGACACCGGCGGCCAGGCCGACGAGCTGGGCGGCGATGAACGGCAGGACGGAGGCGGGGGCGATGCCGGCGAAGGTGTCGGTGAACGCGCGGCCGATCGTCACCGCCGGGTTGGCGAAGCTGGTCGAGGAGGTGAACCAGTAGGCGGCGCCGATGTAGCAGGCGACCGCGGCCGGGGCGAAGTGCGCCCGGGCGATGCGCGCCAGGCCGAAGATCAGCAGGACCAGGCCGGCGGTCGCGACGACCTCGCCCAGCCACAGGTGCGGCGCCCAGCGGTCGTGCGTCGACCAGCGCGCGAGCGGTTCGGCGAACATCGCGTCCGCGAGCACAGCGCCGCCGATCGCCCCGGCGACCTGGGCGGGGACGTAGGCCGCGACCTCCCGCAGGTCCGGGCCCTCGGCGTCGCGTCGGCCGGTCCACCAGGCGGCCAGGGTGACGACCGGGTTGAAGTGGGCGCCGGAGACCGGGCCGAGCAGCAGGATCAGCACGCCGAGGCCGAACACGGTGGCGAGCGAGTTGGCGAGCAACTGCAGGCCGACGTCCTGGGAGAGCTTGGTGGCCTGGATGCCGGAGCCGACCACGACGGCGACCAATGCGCCGGTGCCGACGAACTCGACGGCCGCCCGGCGGCCCAGCGGAGCCATCTCGGTCATCTGGACTCTCCGGTGGCGGCCGGGGCCTGGAGCAGGGAGGACAGCTTGGCCAGGGCGGCCGGCAGTACCCAGTAGTAGACCCAGGTGCCGCGCCGTTCGGAGCCGACCAGGCCGGCTTCGCGCAGCACCTTGAGGTGGTGGGAGATGGTCGGCTGGGAGACGTCGAACGGGCCGGTCAGGTCGCAGACGCACGCCTCGCCGCCCTCGTGCGAGGCGATCAGCGACAGCAGC
The DNA here is from genome assembly GCF_044541955.1 of Kitasatospora sp. NPDC085464. Classification (NCBI taxonomy): domain Bacteria; kingdom Bacillati; phylum Actinomycetota; class Actinomycetes; order Kitasatosporales; family Streptomycetaceae; genus Kitasatospora; species Kitasatospora sp. NPDC085464. The sequence continues at coordinate 227,446 of NZ_JBITTM010000002.1, read as the reverse complement.
CGCAGTCGCACCGGGTCCGACAGCGCCTTGAACATCTTCGCCAGGTCGACGGCGGCCTCTTCACCCAGCGGCTCGCGGACCATCGGCGAGCAGCACGCGACCGCCGCCTCGTCCTGGTCGAGCACCTTCAGCTCCAGATTCGACATGTGTCTATGTTGACGCTCATCTAATCCGGTGGCAAGCTCGCCTGTATCGACAGCCGTCGAAACAAGAATCCGGATCGGGGAGACCGCCATGTCCCGTGTTCAGCTTGCCCTGCGCGTCGCCGACCTCGAAGGCTCCATCGCCTTCTACTCCAAGCTGTTCGGCGCCGAGCCGGCCAAGCGTCGCCCCGGCTACGCGAACTTCGCCATCGCCGAGCCCCCGCTCAAGCTTGTCCTCATCGAGGGCGAGGCCGATGAGGACACCCGCCTCGACCACCTCGGCGTCGAGGTCGGGACCACCGACCAGGTCGCAGCTGCCACCACCCGCCTCAAGGACGCCGGTCTGGCGACCTTCGAGGAGAGCGACACCTCCTGCTGCTACGCGCTCCAGGACAAGGTCTGGGTGCATGGCCCGGGCAAGGAACCCTGGGAGGTGTACGTCGTCAAGGCCGACGCCGACACCCTCGACAAGGCGACTGGCGCGCCGGACGCCTGCTGTGGCACTACCGCCTGCTGCACCCCCGATGAGCAGGCTCTGGATGCGACCCAGAGCCCGGCCGAGGCGAAGGCCGCTGCAGGGTGCTCCTGCGGGAGCTGATCTCGCTCCGGGGCGCAGGCGGCGGCCCGGTAGTCGCCGCTGAGGCCCAAAAATCGGAACTGAGACCAAAACTGAGACCAGGGCACGAAGAAGGCCCCGACCGGGAACCCGGTCGGGGCCTTCAACTGCCTTGGTAGGCAAAGGCGGAGGATACGAGATTCGAACTCGTGAGGGGTTGCCCCCAACACGCTTTCCAAGCGTGCGCCCTAGGCCTCTAGGCGAATCCTCCGAGGGAGAGCTTAGTACATGTTTCGGGGTGGTCGCGACCACCTATCCCGCAGGCCGGGGGCGGGGGTGGCCTGTGGATCGTCGGGGCCGGAATCCGGTACTGTGGGGGTCAGCCCCTCGTGTGGCGTCATCTCTCTGAACCCCCCCAGGGCCGGAAGGCAGCAAGGGTAGGAGGGCTCTGGCGGGTGCACGGGGGGTCTTTGCGTTCCCGGGGCCGGCGGGCGCGGGGGCCGTGGGGTGCGGGGCGACGCGTTTGTCGGTCCGTCCCGATATCGTCGGTGGTGTGTCCCTAGCCCTGTACCGCCGCTACCGCCCCGAGACCTTCGCGGAGGTCATCGGGCAGGAGCACGTGACCGCTCCGCTCCAGCAGGCCCTGCGCAACAACAGGGTCAATCACGCGTACCTGTTCAGCGGGCCGCGAGGCTGTGGCAAGACGACGAGTGCGCGCATCCTGGCCCGCTGTCTCAACTGCGAGCAGGGGCCGACGCCCACGCCCTGCGGGGAGTGCCAGTCCTGCCGGGACCTCGCGACCGGCGGGCCCGGCTCGATCGACGTGATCGAGATCGACGCCGCCTCGCACGGTGGTGTGGACGACGCGCGAGAGCTGCGCGAGCGGGCCTTCTTCGCGCCGGTGCACAGCCGGTACAAGATCTTCATCCTGGACGAGGCGCACATGGTGACCTCGGCCGGGTTCAACGCGCTGCTCAAGGTGGTCGAGGAGCCGCCGGAGCACCTCAAGTTCATCTTCGCGACCACGGAGCCGGAGAAGGTCATCGGGACGATCCGGTCCCGGACGCACCACTACCCGTTCCGGCTGGTCCCGCCCGGCACGCTGCGCGACTACCTCGCGGAGGTCTGCGGCCGCGAGGGCATCCAGGTCGAGGACTCGGTGTTCCCGCTGGTGGTCCGGGCCGGGGCGGGCTCGGTGCGTGACTCGATGTCGGTCATGGACCAGCTGCTGGCCGGGGCCGCCGAGGGCGGCGTGACGTACCAGATGGCGACCGCACTGCTCGGCTACACCGACTCCGCGCTGCTGGACGAGGTGGTGGATGCCTTCGCCGCGCACGACGGGGCGACGGTGTTCCAGGTGATCGACCGGGTGGTCGAGGGCGGGCACGACCCGCGCCGCTTCGTCACCGACCTGCTGGAGCGGCTGCGCGACCTGGTGATCCTGGCCACCGTGCCGGATGCCGGGGAGAAGGGGCTGATCGACGCCCCGGCCGACCGGGTCGCGGTGATGCAGGCGCAGGCCGACGCGTTCGGCGCGGCCGAGCTGAGCCGGGCCGCGGACATCGTCAACACCGGGCTCACCGAGATGCGCGGCAACGCGGCGCCGAGGCTGCAGCTGGAGCTGATCTGCGCCCGGGTGATGCTGCCCGGCGCGTACAGCGACGAGCTGTCGCTGCAGGCGCGCCTGGACAAGCTGGAGCGGCGGGCGACGGCGGGCGGGTTCGCCGCGCCGATGGCGGTACCGGGAGCGGTAGCCGGGGCGGCTCCGCCGGGCGTGCCGGCGGTTGTACCCGCTGCCGCCCCCGCGATGGAGGCGCCGGTGGCGGCTCCCGTGCAGGCCGCGCCCGTGGCGGCGCCGGTGCAGGCTCCGCCGCCCGCGCCCGCGCCCGCGCCCGCGCCCGCCGTACCCGCCGCCCCCGCCGGGCCCGCGCCGGGGGCGTGGCCGATCCCGCGAAGCTTCCCGCCCGCCGGTGGCGGCGCCCCCGCCCAGGCGCCCGCCGCGCCGGTGGCTCCCGCCGCGCCGCAGCCGCAGGCCGCGCCGGTCCCGGCTCCGGCCGCTGCTCCGGTGCCCGCGCCGGTCCCCGCCCCCGCGGCGGCGGTTCCCGGCGGGCAGCCGTCGGCCTCCGCGCAGCAGGGCGCGGCGCAGGTCCGGCAATTGTGGCCGCAGATCCTGGAGGCGGTGAAGAACCGCCGCCGCTTCACCTGGATCCTGCTCAGCCAGAACGGCCAGGTGGCCGGGTTCGACGGCAGTGTGCTCCAGGTGTCGTTCATCAACGCCGGCGCCCGGGACAGCTTCGTCGGCAGCAACAGCGATGACGTGCTGCGCGCCGCGCTGGCCGACGCGCTCGGCGTGGACTGGCGGATCGAGTGCATCGTCGACCCGTCCGGCGGCGCCGGCGCCGCCCCGAGCGGTGGTGCTCCCGGGGGCGCCCAGGGCGGTGGGGGCTGGGGAGCCCCGGCCCGTCCGGCCGCCGCCGTGCCGGCCCTGACGGCGCCCGCGCCCGCTCCGGCGCCCGTGGTGGCGCCCGCGCCGGTGCAGGCTCCGCCCGTGCAGTCGGCTCCCGTGCAGGCCCCGCCGCCCGCCGCGGCTCCGCCGACCCGCCCGGTGCAGTCGGTGGCCCCGGAGGACGACATTCCGGAGGAGGACGACCCGGACCTCAACGAGGAGGCGTTCTCCGGCCAGGAGCTGATCATCCGCGAGCTGGGTGCGACGGTGCTGGAGGAGATCCACCACCGGGGCGGCTGAGCCGCCGGGCACCCGGGCACCCGGGCACCCGGGCCGCCGAGACGGCTGAGCCGCCGAAGCAGCCGGGCCGCGGGGGCAGCCGAGCCGTCGGGGCACCCGAGCCGGACGCAGCACGTAGGCTCGGCGGTGACGTACGACTCACCGTAGACAGCCGTGACAGCAAGGAGAGAGCCGTGTTCCCCGGTGGTGGCCAGCCCAACATGCAGCAGCTGCTGAAGCAGGCGCAGAAGATGCAGCAGGATCTCGCGAAGGCCCAGCAGGAGCTGGCCGAGGCGAAGGTGAACGGTTCGGCGGGCGGCGGCCTGGTCGAGGCGACGGTGACCGGCGCCGGTGAGCTGGTGGCGCTGACCATCGCCCCGGCCGCGGTCGACCCGGAGGACACCGAGACCCTGGCCGACCTGATCCTGGCTGCGGTCCGGGACGCGAACCAGACGGCGCAGAAGATGCAGGCCGAGCGCATGGGCCCGCTGACCCAGGGCCTCGGCGGCGGCATCCCCGGTCTGCCGTTCTGAGCCCACTGCTCCGAGCCCGCGGACTCCGGGCTCACCGCTTCGGGCTCACCGCTCCGAGCCCGCCGTTCCGGCCCCGCTGCTCTGAGTGACCGGGCCGGAAGGGTCTGAAGTTCAGACGACAGACCCATGTGATTTATGTGGGAGTCGGGCGTCGGGCGCTGTGTCCGACGCCCGATTCGTTGGATGATGGCACCGGAGCACCACCGACCATCCGAAGGAAGGCGCGACGTTGTACGAGGGCGTGGTTCAGGACCTGATCGACGAACTGGGCAGGCTGCCCGGCGTCGGGCCCAAGAGCGCCCAGCGGATCGCCTTCCACGTGCTGCAGGCCGACCCGACGGACGTGCGCCGACTCGCGCACGCGCTGCTGGAGGTCAAGGACAAGGTCCGCTTCTGCGTGGTCTGCGGCAACGTCGCGGAGGCCGAGCAGTGCCGGGTCTGTCTGGACCCCCGCCGCGACCTCGCCGTCATCTGCGTGGTCGAGGAGCCCAAGGACGTCGTCGCCATCGAGCGCACCCGTGAGTTCCGCGGCCGCTACCACGTGCTGGGCGGCGCGATCAGCCCCATCGAGGGCGTCGGCCCGGACGACCTGCGCATCCGCGAGCTGCTGTCGCGCCTCGCGGACGGCACGGTCACCGAGCTGATCCTGGCCACCGACCCCAACCTGGAGGGGGAGGCGACCGCCACCTACCTGGCCCGGCTCTGCAAGCCGATGGGCCTGAAGGTGACCCGTCTGGCGAGCGGCCTGCCCGTCGGCGGGGATCTGGAGTACGCGGACGAGGTCACCCTCGGCCGCGCCTTCGAAGGGAGACGACTGCTCGATGTCTGACCGGACGATCAACCAGCAGCACACCCACGCCCACGGCTCGGAGCCGGACGACTTCGCCGTGCAGATCGCCGACTCGGTGGAGAGCTTCGTGCTCGCCGTCACCGAGGTCGCCAAGGGCGACGAGCCGGGCAGCGCGGTCTCGCTGCTGCTCCTGGAGGTCTCGCAGCTGCTGCTGGCCGGCGGCCGGCTGGGCGCCATCGAGGACGTCGTCCCGGAGGACCGCTTCGAGCCCGACGCCGGTCCGGAGCCGGACGGCGAGCAGCTGCGCGAGCGGCTGGCCGAGCTGCTCGCGCCGATCGACGTCTACCACGAGGTCTTCGACCCGTACGGCCCGCCGGAGAAGCCCAACGCCTTCCGGATCTCGGACGACCTGGCCGGTGTGGTCAGCGAGCTCCAGCACGGGCTGACGCACTACCGCGAGGGCCGGGTCAGCGAGGCGCTGTGGTGGTGGCAGTTCTCGTACCTCTCCAACTGGGGCACGACCTGCACCGCGGTGCTGCGGGCGCTGCAGTCGTTGATCGCGCACGTCCGGCTGGACAGCCCGATGGGCGCCGCGCTCGACGGCGCGGACACCGACGACGACGGGCTCACCGACGAGCAGCTGGAGCAGCAGGCGGGCGACCTGATGGCGGCCGAGCTGGGGCTCCAGCGCTGAACCGGTGAGGCGCTGAACCGGTGAGGCACGGACGACGCGCGGCGCCGAGGAGGTGCAGCGGTGCGGCCGCGAGCCGAGCGGACGGAAGGGCCCTGCCGGGGCGTGCGGCGTCGACTGTGACGAATGCCTCAGCGATCCGCCCGGAAAGGAAATCCGGCCGGATCGCCGTCCGCGGATCCGCCGTTTCTCCGGGCCCGTACCGAATCGCCCGCAGACCTGCCTGTCCGGCCACCCACCCCGCCGATCACCTGCTGAAACAGGTGTCTCATCATATGGAATGCGCCGGTCGGAGCACCCCTGCTCGGTAGACTGGCGCCGACCGCACACCCCCCTCCCCCGGGGGGTGCGGGGGCCCGGAGCCCCCGGAAGACGACACGAGTCGAGGAGCGCACGTGGGCCTTGTCGTGCAGAAGTACGGCGGCTCATCCGTTGCGGATGCCGAGGGCATCAAGCGCGTGGCCCGTCGAATCGTTGACGCCAAGAAGGCCGGCCATGAGGTCGTCGTCGTGGTGTCCGCGATGGGCGACACGACGGACGAGCTCATCGAACTCGCGGAGCAGGTGTCACCGATCCCTGCCGGCCGCGAGTTCGACATGCTGCTGACCGCCGGGGAGCGCATCTCCATGGCGCTGCTGGCCATGGCGATCAAATCCCTGGGTCACGAGGCCCAGTCCTTCACGGGCAGTCAGGCCGGCGTCATCACCGACTCCGTCCACAACAAGGCGCGCATCATCGACGTGACGCCGGGCCGCATCCGCACCGCCCTGGACCAGGGCAACATCGCGATCGTGGCCGGCTTCCAGGGCGTGTCCCAGTCCAGCAAGGACATCACCACGCTGGGCCGGGGCGGCTCGGACACGACCGCCGTCGCTCTCGCCGCCGCCCTCAAGGCCGAGGTCTGCGAGATCTACACCGACGTGGACGGCGTGTTCACCGCCGACCCGCGCGTGGTGAAGAAGGCCCGCAAGATCGACTGGATCGCCTACGAGGACATGCTGGAGCTGGCGTCCTCCGGCTCCAAGGTGCTGCTCGACCGCTGTGTGGAGTACGCCCGGCGCTACAACATCCCGATTCACGTACGCTCGTCCTTCTCGGGTCTCCCCGGGACGATCGTCAGCAACGACAACCCGAACAAGCCCGAAGGGGGCGAGATGGAGCAGGCCATCATCTCCGGAGTCGCCCACGACACCTCCGAGGCCAAGGTCACCGTCGTCGGCGTGCCCGACAAGCCGGGCGAGGCCGCCCGGATCTTCCGCGCCATCGCCGACGCCGAGGTCAACATCGACATGGTGGTGCAGAACGTCTCCGCCGCGTCGACCGGCCTGACCGACATCTCCTTCACCCTGCCCAAGACCGAGGGCCAGAAGGCCATCGACGCGCTCGGCCGGGTCAAGGAGGGCATCGGCTACGAGTCGCTGCGCTACGACGACGCGATCGGCAAGATCTCGCTCGTCGGCGCCGGCATGCGCTCCAACCCGGGCGTCACCGCGACCTTCTTCGAGGCGCTGTCCGCCGCGGGCGTCAACATCGAGCTGATCTCCACCTCGGAGATCCGCATCTCGGTGGTCACCCGCGCCGATGACGTGCCGGAGGCCGTCCGCGCCGTGCACAGCGCCTTCGGCCTGGACAGCGAGACGGACGAGGCCGTCGTCTACGGCGGCACCGGGCGATGACCCGGGAGCGGAGCGGGAGCACCGGGCGATGACCCGGCGGCCGAACCTCGCCGTCGTCGGCGCCACCGGCGCGGTCGGCGAGGTGCTGCTCGGCCTGCTCTCGCTCCGTCAGGACGTCTGGGGCGAGGTCCGACTCGTCGCCTCCCCGCGCTCGGCCGGCCGCAAGCCGGTCGTGCGCGGCGAGGCCGTCGAGGTCGTCCCGCTGACCGAGGAGGCCTTCAGCGGGATCGACGTCGCCGTGTTCGCCGTCCCGGACGCGGTCTCCGCCCAGTGGGCGCCGATCGCGGCGGCCAAGGGCATCGTGGTGGTCGACGACTCCGCTGCCTTCCGCACCGCCGAGGACGTGCCGCTGGTCGTCCCCGAGGTCAACGCGGCCGCCCTGCGGATCCGCCCGCGCGGCATCGTCGCCAGCCCGGCCAGCACGACCCTGGCGATGATCGCGGCGGTCGGCGCGCTGCACGCCGAGTACGGGCTGGCACAGCTCGTGGTCGCCTCCTACCAGGCCGCCGACGGCGAGGGCCGCGCCGGGGAGGCGGCCCTGCGGGAGCAGACCGCGCTGGTGGCGGGCACGGACGTCGGCCGGCAGACCGGCGACCTGCGCGCGGTGATCGCCGACCACGGGCCGTTCGCCGCCCCGCTCGCGCTCAACGCCGTGCCCTGGACCGGCGGACTGCGCGAGGGCGGCTGGGCCGCCGAGGAGCTGGGCATCCGCGACGAGTCCCGCAAGATCCTCGGCCTGCCCGCCCTGAAGGTCTCCGCGACCTGCGTCCACATCCCCGTCGTCCGCACTCACGCGCTGGCCGTGCACGCGCGGTTCGAACGGGAAGTCACCCAGGAGCACGCGCAGGAGATCCTGCGGGACGCGCCCGGCGTGGTCCTCTACGACGACCCGGCCGCGGGCGAGTTCCCGACGCCGAACGACGTGGTCGGGACCGACCCGGTCTGGGTCGGGCGGGTGCGCCGGGCCCTGGACGAGCCGGACGCGCTGGACCTGTTCCTCTGCGCGGACAACCTGCGCAAGGGGGCGGCGCTCAACCTGGTCCAGATCGCCGAGTTGGTGGCGGGTGAACTGACGGTGGAGCAGGACGTCGGACCCTGACGCCGCTTCCGATCTGCCCGCTTATGGACGCACCTGTGTCCATACCTGTGTCCGCTCCTCGACACAATCTGTCCGGAATCCCGAGGGAATCCCCTGGAGGCCTCTTCCGCCCATGCGGAAGAATGGGCCCCGGGCTGGGCAACCATGACAGGGGATCGAGTGTCCAACGGGCGTGGCGAACGTGATGGTGGGGGCAAGGGCGGGCATCCCGGCGAGGGCCGCGGTGTCGTTCCCCTCGCGCGCCCCGTGGCCTGCGAGTAGGCCGGAAGACGACCAGATGACGGCGGCCGCACCCGGTGCGGCGGACTCCGGCGCCGGTACCGACGCGGGTACCAGCGAGGACCTGCTCACCGAGACCTACCAGGCGCACTACCGCTCGCTGCTGCGGCTCGCCGCGCTACTCCTGGACGACCTCTCGACCTGCGAGGACGTCGTCCAGGAGGCGTTCATCCGGGTGCACGCCGCCCGGCGCCGGGTCCGCGAGCCCGAGAAGACCCTGGCCTACCTGCGGCAGACGGTCGTCAACCTGTCCCGCTCCACACTGCGCCGCCGGATCCTCGGTCTGAGACTGCTGCAGAAGCCCATGCCTGACATGGCCAGTGCAGAAGAAGGTGCCTACGATGCCCTGGAGCGCGACCAGTTGAAGGCCGCGCTGCGTGGTCTGCAACGCCGTCAGCGGGAGGTTCTGGTGCTGCGTTACTTCGTGGACATGACGGAGGCGCAGGTCGCCGACACCCTGGGCATCTCGCTCGGCTCGGTGAAGGCCTACGGATCGCGCGGACTCGCCGCCCTGCGCGCGCAGATGGAGGCCGGTCATGGCTGAGGCGGCGGCGGGCGGCGGGCGACGGGGGGCGGACGGCGTACCGCCCGAGGGCCCGGGCGCAATGGAGGCCTTCCCGGCCGCTCAGGCCGCCCCGGCGTCGGTTTCCCCGGCGGCGTCGGTGACCTCGGCGGTCGCGGAGCTCTCAGGACGGGCCGCAGGGGCCTCGGGACGGGCCGCGGAACTCTCGGGACCGGTCGAGCTGTCGCCCGACGAGCGGGCGGTGCGGGAACTGATGCACCACGCCGTCGCCGGGATCCAACCCTCGGCCGCCGGACTGCCCCGGATCCGCCGGGCCGTACCCCGTCGGCGGACCGCCCGGCGCGGAGCCTGGACCGGTGCAGCCGCCCTCGCGTTCGCCGTCGCGATCGCCCTGCCCGTCCTGCACGAGGGAGAGCACCTCGGACTCTCCGGCGGCCCCGGCTCGGCCGACGCCAAGAGCCCGGCCGCCACCGCCCCCAGCGGCGCCGTCATCGGCGCCACCGGCACCGGCACCGCTCCGCGTACCGGCCCGAGCGGCACCGGGGACGCCTCGCCCGCCGCCGGCACGGCCGCCGCCTCCCGCACCCCCGGCGCCGGGGCCACGCGCACCGACGGCACCGTCTCGCCCACCGGGACCTCCGGGGCCGGCGACGGCGGCATCATCCCGCTCTGCACCCGCACCGACCTCGGCGACGGCGCCGCGCAGGTCGGTTCGGCCGACGCGGCGGGACGGATCTTCGGCTCGTTCACCGTCTACAACGTCTCCGGGCACAGCTGCCGCCTCGGCGGGCCCGGTGCGGTCGCCGTCACCGGCGTCAGCGGCGGCGACCGCAACCGCATCCGCACCGCCGACCACTCCCCGGGCGATCCGGCCGGCGGCCTGACCGCCATGGACGCCGAACCGCCAGTGCTCGCTCCGCAGGGCGGCTACCGGCTGCCGTTCGCCTGGATCCCCGACCCGAGCTGCACCGTGGCGGGCAGCGCCACCAGCGCCCCGACCGGCGCCAACCGGGTGTCCCTGACCACGCAGGTCCCCGCGACCTCGGGCGGGCCGGCCTCCGGCGCCTCCGCCGCCCCCAGCTCCAACCCGCAGGCCACCTCGTCCCCCTCGGCGGGCCCCACCTCGGCCCCCAGCCCCACCGCCACCCCGACCACCGACCCCACCGGTCCGGCCCCCACCGCCACCATCGCCCACACCCCCGCCCCGGGCAGCCCCACCGCCGCCACGGCGACGCTGCCGCTGGCCTGCAGCGGGACGCTGTACCGGGGCGGTGTGCAGGCGGTGCCGGGTGCGGTGCCGCAGCCGTCGGGTTCGCCTTCGGCGGGGTGACGGGCCTTCGGCCCCGCCGAGCCGGCGTGCCGGGGCAGGGCGAAGGGGCGGGCCGACGGGGTGGGCCGACGGGGCCAGGGCCGGGCCCGGGAGCCGGACGGGTGTGAGGAGTGGTTACCGTGGGGGGTGTGTACCGGTTCCTCCTGACTCCGCGCTGGCTGGGCGGCACTGCTCTGGCCGTGGCGGCCGTGGCGGTGTGCGTGTGGCTGGGCTCCTGGCAGCTCGGTCGGTTCGAGGACCGGGTGTCCACGCACAACGAGACCAAGCAGGCGCTCGCCGCATCGGGTGACGCCAGGCCGATCGACGCCCTGCTCAACCAGGTGACGCCGCAGGTGACCACGGAGACCGTCGGCAAGTCCGTCACCGTCACCGGCAGCTACGACACCGAACACCAGCTCCTCGTCCCCAACCGGGTGGTGGACGGCAAGCAGGGCTACTACGTGCTCACCCCGCTGCGCACGGCCGACGGGCACGCCGTGGCCGTGGTGCGCGGGTGGGCGCCCGGGGCGCCGGGCACGGGGGCCGCCGGGGCGAGCGCCGGGGCGACCGCCGTCGGGCCGCCGCCGGACGGATCGGTGACGGTGTCCGGGCGGCTGCAGGCCAACGAGGCCGTGGGCAGCAACGGTGCGGTGGCCGGCGGCCTGCCGGCCGGGCAGCTCGGCATGATCAACCGGGCCTCGCTGCTGAACGTGCTGGAGTACGACGGCTGGTACGACGGCTGGGTGGCCGCCGACGAGGCGCCCGCCGGGCTGACCCCCGTACCGACCGTGCAGCCGCAGGGCGGGGACGGTCTCACCCTCCGCGCGTTCCAGAACCTGGGCTACACGCTGGAGTGGTTCGTCTTCGGCGGCTTCGTCGTCTTCATGTGGTACCGCCTGATGCGCCGTGAGGCGGAGGCGGAACAGGACCGGGCCCTGGGGCTGGACCCGGTCCTGGAGTAGCGGCTGACGGCTGACGGCTGACGGCTGCGGGCCGGCCGGGGGACGACCTCCCGGCCGGCCCCCGGCCTCAGCGCTTGGTCGGCAGCGGCGGCGCCACCGTCGGCTTGACGGGCGGCAGGGTCGGCAGCGCCGGTGCCGTCGGGGCCGGCGTCGGTATCAGCGGTTGGGTCGGTGCGGTCGAGGCGGTCGGTACCGGCGTCGGGTTGCCGAAGCAGCGGCTGTGGTTGCTGCCGGTGTTGTCGTCCGAGTCGTAGTGGTCGATGTGGTGGTGCACGGTGCGCCCGGTCTTCGAGCCCTTGGAGCCGGACGAGCCGGACGAGCCGGACGAGCCCGACGAGCCGGACGAGCCCGACGAGCCCGACGAGCCCGACGAGCCCTTGGAACCGCTCTTGCCCTTCGAGCCCTTGGCCAGCTGGACCGTGCCCTCCCCGTCGGCCGGCTCGTGCGCGGTGCGGGCGGCCCCGGCGTCGTACAGCCCGTACAGCCCGTACGGCTCGTACGCCTGGTACGCCGTGTACGCCGCCGGTACCACGGAGGTCGAGGCGCCCGCTCCGACCGCGCTCGCCCGGGTCGCCGTGGCGAGCGGCGTGGCGGGTGGTGCGGCCGGTGGCGCGGCCGGGACCGCGGGCGCGGTGGTGGGTGCGCCCGGCACGGCCGGGGGCGGGCAGGCCGCACTGTCGCTGCGCGAACCGGAGCAGCCGGTGAGCACCAGCGCCCCGGCCACCACCGCCCCCGCGAGCATCAGCACACGTCTCACGCCGACTCCCCGTCCCCGTCGCGCCCGGCCGGGGCCAGGTGCCGTCGGACGAAGTCGATCTCCAGCCGCAGCTGCTTGATCCGCTCCTCCACGACCAGCGACCCGTGTCCGGCGTCGTACCGGTACACCTCGTGCGGCTTGCCGAGCTGCTCCAGCCGCTCGACGTAGTTGTCGATCTGCCGGATCGGGCAGCGCGGGTCGTTGACCCCGGCGCTGATGTACACCGGCACCCGCACCTGCTCGACGTAGGTCAGCGGCGAGGAGGCGGTGAAGCGGTCCGGGACCTCATCCGGCGTGCCGCCGAAGAGCGTGCGGTCCAGCGACTTGAGCGCCTCCATCTCGTCGGCGTACGCGGTGTGGTAGTCCGCGACCGGCACGGCGGCGACGCCGAGCGCCCAGACGTCGGGCTGGACACCGAGGCCGAGCAGGGTCAGGTAGCCGCCCCAGCTGCCGCCGGTGAGCACCAGCCGGCGCGGATCGGCGAGGCCGCTGTCGACCGCCCACTCCCGGACCGCCGCGATGTCCTCCAGCTCGATCAGACCGACCCGCTCGTGCAGGGCGTCGGTCCAGGCCTGGCCGTAGCCGGTCGAGCCGCGGTAGTTGACCCGGACCACCGCGAAGCCGTGGTCCAGCCAGGCGGCCGGGCCGGCGGCGAAGGAGTCGCTGTCGTGGTGGGTCGGGCCGCCGTGGACCTCGAACACGGTCGGGAGGGGGCCGTCCTCGGGGCTGCTCCCGGCCGGCCGCTGCACGAGGGCGTGCACCCGGCCGCCGGGCCCGTCCACCCAGACGTCCTCGACCGGGACCGACCCGGGCGGCACCGCGCCGGGCGCCCGCAGCACGACCGTCCCCGCGGTGGAACGGACCGCCGACGGCTCGGCGGCGGAGGACCACAGGTACTCGACGGTGCCGTCCGGACGGGCGGTGGCGCCGCCGACGGTGCCGCGCGGGGTGTCGAGGCGGGTGAGCCGGCCGTCGGCGAGCGCGTACGAGAACAGCTCGCTGCGCGCCTCGTACTCGTGCTCGACCAGCAGCTCACCGGCGCCGGGGCGCCACTGCGCGGAGACGTCGCCGGGCAGTTCACGGCCCTGCTCGTCGCGCAGCGGCAGCGCGGTCTCGGCACCGGTGGCCACGTCCCAGATCATCGGCTCCCAGCGGCCGGTGCGCTGGTGCGCGACCAGCAGACGGGTGTCGCCCTCGACCGGGGCGAAGCCGAGGCAGGCCACGCCGCGCGGCTCGTCCCGGCCGGTGACCTCGTCCAGTTCGGCGACGGTCTCGACGGTGCCGGTGCCGCCGATGCGGACGACCCGGATCGCGGAGTGCATCGCGTCGCCGTGCTCGGTGTGGTCGACGGCCAGCAGGGTGCCGTCGTGGCTGAGGTCGCCGACGCCGCCGTACTCCGCGTGCCGGTAGATCTCGACCGGCTCGGAGGCACCGGGGAGGCGCAGGTGCAGGGTCGTGCCGTCCTCGTCGGTGGAACGGCCGACGACCACGGTGCCGTTGCGGCCGAGGGCCAGGCCGGCCGAGTAGGAGGGGGCGAGGCCGGGCACGGCGTCCTCGTCCGGGCCGCCCGCGAACGGCTGGCGGCGCCAGACGCCGAACTCGTCGCCGTCGTGGTCGTCGAACCACCAGACCCAGCCGCCGTCGGGGGACAGCTCGGCGTCGGTGGTGCCGTTCGGGCGGTCGGTGACCCGGCGGTGGGCGCCGGTGGCGCGGTCCCAGGCGTAGACCTCGTAGGTGCCGGTCGCGTTGGACACGTACAGCGCCCGGTCGGGGGCGTCCTCGGCCCAGTCGGGCAGTGACACCCGGGCCGCCCTGAACCGCTGCTCCCACGCCGGGACGGCGCTCTTCTCCTCGCTCATCCGACCATCCAACCCGATCGGGGGGAGGGAATGGAACGGGCGGGTGGGCCTGAGGCCCACCCGCCGGGTGGTTCGGGGGTGTTCACGAGGGTCGCGCCCGTTCGTGCCCGCCCGGTCCCCGGGGTGCCGGGTGCCGGGCGGTGCCTGCGGGGTCGGTCCGCGGGGCGGTTCCTGCGGGGTCGGTCCGCGGGGCGGTTCCTGCGGGGTGGTTCGGTTTCTGCGGAGCGGCCCGCCGGGCTTCCGGTCGTGCCGGGCTTCAGGTCCGGCGGGGCAGCAGTCGGACCAGGCCCACGAGCACCAGCTCCAGCACCGCCAGCACCAGCACGCTGCGGCCGAAGGCGGCGGTCGGGTCGCCGGCGCCGTAGTAGACGAGGCCGATCAGTGCGATCCCGAGCGCCCCGCCGACCTGCTGCACGGTGGACACCACCCCGGCGGCGGAGCCGGCCAGCCGCGGCTCGACGCCCTCCAGGACGACGGCGGTGACCGGGGCGATCACCAGACCCATGCCGAGGCCGTCCACGAACAGGCCGGGGGCCAGCCACCAGACGCTGCCGTCCGCGACGTCGTACGCGGCGAGGGCGAGCAGGCCCAGCCCGGCGGTCATCAGCAGCCCGCCGAAGGTGATCGTGCGGCGGCCGCCGAGGCGGGCGGTGACCCGGTGGGTGGTGTTGGAGGTGATCAGGTAGCCGAGGCCGATCGCGGTGAAGACCAGCCCGGCGCCGAGCGCGTCCAGGCCGCGGCCGAACTGCAGGTGCAGGGCGAGCACCAGGAAGAAGGAGCCCTGGCCGAGCCAGAAGGCGAGTTGAGCGAGCACACCGGCGCTGAAGGCGCGGCTGTGGAAGAGGCGGGTGTCGACCAGCGGGGTGGTGTTGCCGGTGCCGGCGGTGGCGGCAGTGGTGGCGTTGGCGGCGTTGGCAGCGGTGGTGGCGCTGGTGGCGTTGGCGGCGTTGGCAGCGGTGGTGGTGTCGCGCGGGGTGGCGCGGTGCTGGTGCACGGCGAACGCGGCCAGCAGGACGAGCGAGGCACCGAGGCAGAGCACCGTCCACAGCGGCCAGCCCAGCTGGGGTCCCTGGATGAGCGGGAGCACCAGGGCGGTCATCGCGGTGGAGACGAGCAGCACGCCGACCGGGTCCAGCCCGGGCCGCTGCTGGGCGCGGGACTCCGGCAGGGAGCGGCGGACCATCGCCAGGGCGACCAGGCCGATCGGCAGGTTGATCAGGAAGCAGCTGCGCCAGCCCAGGCCGAAGAGGTCAGCCCGGATCAGCAGCCCGCCGATCAGCTGCCCGAACACCGCGCCGACGCCCATCGTCAGCCCGTACCGGGCGAAGGCTCGTGCCTGCGCCGCGCCGCTGAACGCGGTCCGCAGGATCGCCAGCACCTGCGGTCCCATCAACGCCGCCGACAGGCCCTGCACCACCCGGGCACCGACCAGCGCGGCGGCGGTGGGGGCGAAGCCGCAGCCCGCGGAGGCCAGGGTGAAGAGGGCCAGGCCGAGGCCGAACACCCGGCGGCGGCCGTAGCGGTCGCCGAGCCGCCCCGCGGTGACCAGGCCGGCCGCGAGGGCCAGGCTGAAGCCGGCCATCACCCACTGGACGGCGGCCGGGCCGGCGCCCAGGTCGGCCTGGAGGGAGGGGAGGGCGACGTTGACGACGAAGACGTCGAGGGCGGTCATGAAGGTGGCGGTCAGGACGACCGGCAGCAGGCCCCTGGGGGGCGTGGCCGGCGTGTTCGGGGCTGCAGTGGTCGGGGCTGCGGTGGTCGGGGCCGTGGCGGGTGGGGCCGTGGCGGGCCGCCGGGCGTCCAGGGCGGTGCTCATCTCGGGCTCTCCTCAAGGGGTCGGTGGGGGCGGCGGGCCGGAGGCCGGTTCGGGACGGCGGTGGGCTTGGGGCAGCGGGCCGGCGAGGGGCGGGCCGAGGGGGAAGGGGCCCGCCCCTCGCGCAAGCGGGGAGCGGTCGCTCAGGCGCCCGGCACGCGGTCGAGGAAGCCGTACACCGCGCCGATCCGACCGTCCGGGGTGGCCGTCAGCACGTCGAAGCCGATCACCACCGGCTCCGCGCCGGCCGGACCGAGGTTCCAGGTGAAGCGGGCGATGTCGTGGTGCGCGTCCACCGGGCCGAGGGTGAACTCCAGCCCCGGGAACTGCGCCTGGGCCGCGCCGATCAGCGCGTCGATCGCGTCCCGGCCGGTGACCGCGGCCAGCGGGTCGGTGTAGCGGCCGTCCTCCGCCCACACCTCGTCGATCAGCTTGCGGCGGGCCGCCGGGTCCGTCTCGTTCCACACCGCGAGGTAGCGCTCGGCGAGCTGCTGGAGGGCGGCGGTGGTGATCTCGGTCATTGTCATCTCCTGTGTTCCGGTGGGGTGTTGGCCGGTCGTTCCCGGTGCTCACAAAGGTAGGGAGCGGCGCGCGGCGGCGAATCAGTCACGTATAGGCATGGGGGTACGTAGGTCCGTGGTCCGTACCGACGTACCCGACGTACCGGGGCGCCGGGGTGCCCGTGCCGGGGGCGCCGGTGTCCCCGCCCGCCGTGGTTCCGCGCTGGGGTGGTGGGGGCCGGATGGGTAGGGTCGAGGGCATGCTGTACGGGAGGGAACACGAACAAGCCGTCGTGGACGGACTGTTGGACGCGGCACGGGCCGGCCGCAGCGGCGTCCTGCTGCTCCGCGGCGAGGCCGGCATCGGCAAGACCGCGCTGCTGGACGACGCCGTCGCGCGGGCGGGGGAGAAGTTCCGGGTGATCCGGGCAGCGGGCGTCGAGTACGAGGCCGAGCTGCCGTACGCCGGGCTGAGCCTGCTGCTCGCGCCCGGCCTCGACCGGCTGGACGCCTTGCCGGGGCCGCAACGGCGTGCCCTGGAAGCGGCGTTCGGGCTGGCCGACGACGGGGCGGCCGAGGCGGGCGGGGCGGCGGAAGCGTCCGGGCAGGCTGTCGACCAGGCGGGCGACCAGTCGACCGAACGGCCGACCGACCGGTTGCTGGTCGGGCTCGCCACGCTCGCCCTGCTCGCCGAACTAGCCTCCGATCAGCCACTGTTGTGCGTCCTGGACGATGTGCAGTGGCTGGACCGGGCCTCGCTGGACGCACTGCTGCTGGCCGCGCGACGGTTCCAGGCCGAGGGGGTGGCCCTGCTGCTCGCCTCCCGTACCGGCGGTGGAGCCGGCGCCGGGGCCGCTGCCGGGGTCGCTGCCGGGGCTTCCGCCGTGGCCGGTGTCGGAGCCGGCCCCGACATCTCGTCGGAGCGCCGGCTCGGCCTCCCGGAGCTGGAGGTGACCGCCTTGGCCGCGGCCGACGCCACCCGGCTGCTGGCCCGGCGGACCGGCCCCGACCTGCCCGCAGCCGCCCGCGAGCGGCTGCTCGCCGAGGCCGCCGGCAATCCGCTCGCGCTCACCGAACTCCCCGTCGCCGCAGGCCCGCAGGCGCACGCACCGGGCGGCCTGCCGCTCACCAGCAGGCTGCTGATCGCCTTCCACGGGCAGGTCACCGGGCTGCCCGCGGCCACCCAGACGCTGCTCCTGGTCGCCGGCGCCGAGGAGCGCGGTGAACTCGACGTCATCCTGCCCGCCGCGGTCGCGCTCGGCGTCACCGCCGAACACCTGACCCCCGCCGAAGAGGCGGGCCTGGTGACGGTCACCGCCGACCGCCGGATCGCCTTCCGGCATCCGCTGCTACGCTCCGCCATCCTCCAACGCGCGCCGCACCACCAGAAGTTGACCGTGCACCGGGCACTGGCCGACGCGCTCCCGGACGGCGACCGCCGCACCTGGCACCTCGCCCTCGCCGCCACCGCCCCCGACACCGACCTCGCCGACGCCCTGGAACGCGCCGCCGTCCGCGCCGAGCGCCGCGGCGGACACGGCGGCGCCGCCGCGTACGAGCGCGCCGCCCGGCTCACCCCGGACCGCGACGGCGCCACCCGCCGCCTCGTCCTGGCCGCCGAAGCAGCCACCGAGGAAGGCGAGTTGGCCCGTGCCGAAGCGCTCGCCGACGAGGCCGCCGGCCGTACCGACAGCGTGCTGGCCCACGCCCTGCTCGACCAGGTCCGGGCCACCGCGCACTTCTGGCGCGGCTCCTACCCCACCGCCTACCGGCTGCTGCTCGACGCCGCCGGCACCGACATCGACCCGCAGCACGCCGCCCGGATGCTGTTCCAGGCCTTCCACACCGCCTGGTACGCCGGGGAGGAACCGGTGACCGCCGTCCTCGACCGCCTCGCCGCCCTCCCCCTGGCCGACGGCGACCCCCTCGCGCCGCTCGCCCGCCACCTGCCAGCCGCCGTCCTCCCCGCCCTCGGCCGGCCCGTCGCACCGCCCCCACCCGTCCGGGAGGCCGCCGAGGCCGCCCGCCGGGCCGGCGCCGAGAGCCCGGTCGACCTCGTCCAACTGTGCGGCGCCACCCTCATCCTCGGCCGCGACGACGAAACCGCCGAACTCGGCGCCGAACTGATCGCCGAAGCCCGCGCCAAGGGCACCGTCGGCGTGCTGCCCACCCTGCAGTTCTTCCTCGCCGAAGCCGAGCTCTTCCACGGCCGCCACCGCGACGCCGAACTCACCGCCACCGAGGCCCTCGGCCTCGCCCGCGACACCGGCCAGCACCAGTGGGTCAGCCAACTCACCGCGCTGCTCGCCTACCTGGCCGCACTCGGCGGCCGCACCGACCACTGCACCGACCTCGCCGCCACCGCCCTCGCCACCACCGGCCCGCAGAGCGCCGCCCCCGCGGCCGGCCTCCCCTGGGCCCAGTGGGCGCTCGCCCTCCTGGACCTCGGCCAGGGCCGCGCCGGCGACGCCGCCGACCGCCTGCACACCCTCACCACCGGCCCCCACCGGCACCACGTCAGCGCCACCAGGGCCGTCCCCGACCTGGTCGAGGCCGCCGTCCGCCTCGGCACCCCCGACCGCGCCGCCGAACCGTACGAGCGCTACGCCCGCTGGGCCGCCGCCGCCGACCGCCCCTGGGCCGAAGCCCTCCGACTGCGCTGCCAAGCCCTCCTCGGCCCCGACGAACTCGCCGAATCCGCCTACCGCGCCGCCCTCGACCTCCACGAACCCGGCCACCGCCCCTTCGAACAGGCCCGCACCGCCCTCCTCTACGGCGAATGGCTGCGCCGCACCCGCCGCCGCACCGACGCCCGCCCCCACCTGCGCGCCGCCCTCGAAACCTTCGACCGCCTCGCCGCCCACCCCTGGGCCGCCCGCGCCCGCACCGAACTCTCCGCCACCGGCACCCCCGCCCCCACCCCCGCAGGCACCGCCCAGTCCCCCCTCACCCCCCAGGAGCTCCAGATCGCCCGCCTCGCCGCCCAGGGCCTCACCAACCGCGACATCGCCGCCCAGCTCTTCCTCAGCCCCCGCACCGTCGCCCACCACCTCTACAAGGCCTACCCGAAGCTCAACATCACCTCCCGCACCGAACTCACCACGGTCCTCTGAGCCCCGGCCCGTGGCCGAACGGTCCGGCCTACTGCTTCTACGGGGGTTCCTGCCGATCGGGGCGTCGGCACGCCGACCGTGGTCGGGGTGGGGGACGGCCGGAGGGGGCGTCAACCGCGACGGCTTCCCGCGCCTGGAGAGCTCCGGGTCCGAACGGGGAGCCGTACGGCCTGGCTGCCCGCGAAGTGTGCGATGTGGTGCGGCTTCGAGACCGTCCGCCACTGCCACGCCCGGAGCCGGACGGGTACGTACCGGAAGAAGTCCCGCCGAGTGATCCGTGCCGCGACGGGCCGCGGCCGGGGAACGAGTGCCACCGAACGGGCAGCGCGTGAGCCGCGTCACGGCTCTGTCGTCGACCCAGGAGCCTGAGGCTCAGTCACCCCGGCAGGTATGCAAAACGACAGAGGCCCTGCCGGATTTCTCCGGCAGGGCCTCTGTGCTGGGTCGGGGTGGCGGGATTTGAACCCACGGCCTCTTCGTCCCGAACGAAGCGCGCTACCAAGCTGCGCCACACCCCGGTCTTGCGGTTTGTCGCTCCGTCTCCTTCGCGACGAGTAGAACTCTACCGGACGCTCGCCGAGACACGAAATCCGGTTTCGGGCGGGCGTCCGGTGGGGGTCAGCGGGGGGCCGGGGTGAGGGTGAGCAGGGTGGCTTCGGGGGGGCAGGCGAAGCGGACGGGGGTGTAGCGGTTGGTGCCGCAGCCGGCGGAGACGTGGAGGTGGGAGCGGTGGCCGCCGGCGGTGTGGGTGGAGAGGCCCTTCACGCGGCGGGTGTCGATGTCGCAGTTGGTGACGAGTGCGCCGTAGAAGGGGATGCAGAGCTGGCCGCCGTGGGTGTGGCCGGCCAGGATCAGCGGGTAGCGGTCGGCGGTGAAGGCGTCGAGGACGCGCAGGTAGGGGGCGTGGACGACGGCGAGGGAGAGGTCGGCGTCGGGGGAGGGGCCGCCGGAGACCGCGCTGTAGCGGTCGCGGCGGATGTGCGGGTCGTCGAGGCCGGTGAATTCGAGGTCGAGGCCGTTCACGGTGAGGCGGCCGCGGGTGTTGGTCAGGTCGAGCCAGCCGGCGGCGTCGAAGCCGTCGCGGAGCTTCTCCCACGGGTTGTGGACGGCGCCGCTGATGCCGCGGCCGGCGGTGCCGTCGGGGTTGTTCATGCCGTGGATGCCGCTGCGCATGGCCTGGAGGTAGCGCGCCGGGTTCTTGCGGGCCGGACCGTAGTAGTCGTTGGAGCCGAAGACGTAGACGCCAGGGAACTCCATCAGCGGCCCGAGCGCGTCGAGGGTGGCGGGGACGCCGAGCGGGTCGGAGAGGTTGTCGCCGGTGTTGACCACGAGGTCGGGGCGCAGCGCGGCCAGGCTCTTCAGCCAGCGCTGCTTCTTGCCCTGGCCGCTCACCATGTGGATGTCGGACACCTGCAGGATCCGGAGGGGGCGGGCGCCGCGGGGGAGGACGGGGACCTCGACCCGGCGGAGGCGGAAGGCCCGGACCTCGTACCCGGCGGAGTAGGCGAGGCAGGCGGCGCCGGTGGCGGCGATGCCGAGGGGAACGGAGTACAGCGGTCGCATCAGCCCATGCTCTCAGACGGTCGATCAGCCGGTGAACGTCCGGCCGGGGCGGCGGCGGGCGCGGAGACCGGCCGGGAGCCGTCGGCGGGCAGTGGGGTAGTGGGGCGGTGGTGCCGTCGGGGGGCGGGTGGGGACCGGTGGGGACGGGCTGGGGCGGGTGAGGGGGCGGTGATCGGGACGGCCGCCGGGGCCGAACCCGGGAGGCGGGTTACGGCATCCGGGGGGCGAGGGGGAGTGACAGGGGAACGAGGGGAGATACAGGGGTGCCCGCCGGCTCGTGCGCGGCGGGCACCCGGGGGTGGGGCGGCGGTCAGGACGCCGGGTCGACGCCGACCTTCACCACCGCGTTGGACTTGTCCACGAAGACGACGGCCGGCTTCAGGTCCGCGGCCTCGTCGTTCTCGATCGAGGCGTAGGCGATGATGATCACGGTGTCGCCCGGGTGGACCAGGCGGGCCGCGGCGCCGTTGATGCAGACCACGCCCGAGCCGCGCTCGCCCTCGATGACGTAGGTCTCCAGGCGGGCGCCGTTGTCGACGTCCACCACGTGGACCAGCTCGCCGGGCAGCAGGTCGGCGTTCTCCATCAGGACCGGGTCCAGGGTCAGCGAGCCGACGTAGTGGAGCTCGGCCTGGGTCACGGTGGCGCGGTGGATCTTCGACTTCAGCATGGTGCGTCGCACGTTCTCAACCTCACAGGTGTGGTTTTCGACAGGGGAGGGGCGGTACGGCGGGCGGGGTGGGGAGGGGCGGTACGGCTGGCGGGGTGGGGCAGGGCGGTACGGCGGGCAGCGGAGCGGGTACGGCGGGCCGGGGTGCGGGCGGGTCTCAGCGGGTGAAGGCGAGCGACACGTTGTGACCGCCGAAGCCGGAGGCGTTGCAGAGGACGGCCGCGGGGCCGGCGGGCAGCTCGCGTGGGGTGTCCCGGACCAGGTCCAGGTCGAGGCCCTCCTCCGGGTGCTCCGCGTTGACTGTCGGCGGGACGACGCCGTCGGACAGGGACAGGACGGCCGCGACCGCCGCGAGCCCGCCCGCGGCGCCCAGCAGGTGGCCGGTCATCGACTTGATCGCCGAGACCGGGACGGCGCCCGGCCCGAACACCGTGCGCAGTGCCGCGGCCTCGGCCGCGTCGCCGGCCGGGGTGGAGGTGGCGTGCGCCTGGACGTGCCGGACCTCGGCCGGGTCGAGCCGGGCGTCGGCCAGGGCCCGGCGCAGTGCGGCGGCGAGGCCGCCGCCGTCCGGGCGCGGGCCGGTGGGGTGGTGCGCCTCGGAGGCCAGGCCGGCGCCCGCGAGGACGCCGTACCGGTGCGCCCCGCGGGCCCGGGCGTGGCGCTCGCGCTCCAGCACCAGGACGCCCGCGCCCTCGCCGAGGACGAAGCCGTCCCGGTCCCGGTCGAACGGCCGGGAGGCGCGGTGCGGCTCGTCGTTGCGGCCGGAGAGTGCGCGCATGGCGGCGAAGGCCGCGGCGACCAGCGGGTGGACGCCCGAGTCCGCACCGCCGGCCACCACGACGTCGGCGCGGCCGAGCCGGATCAGGTCCAGGGCGGTGGCGATGGCGTCGGCGCCGGCCGCGCAGGCGGTGGCCGGGGCCGATGCCTGTGCCCGGGCGTTGACGTGGAGGGCGGCCAGCGCGGAGGTGTGATTGCCCATCAGCATCGCCACGGCGTGCGGCGAGACCCGGCGCGCCCCGCGGGTGCGCAGCTCCTCGTGGTTGTTCACGACGGTGTGCACGCCGCCGATGCCGGTGCCGAGCACCACCGCGACCCGCTCCGGGTCCGGGGCGCCGGGGGTGCCGGCCGGTCCGGCGTAGCCGGCGTCCGCCCAGGCCTCGCGGACGGCGGCCAGGCCGAAGGCGCCGACCCGGTCCACCCGGCGGGCGAGCACCCGGTCCAGCAGCTCCCCGGGTTCGGCCGCGGCCCGCGCCGCGATCCGGACCGGGAGCTCGGCCGCCCAGGGGTCGTCCAGGGCCGCAACGGCTACGCGCCCGGCGAGCAGCGCCGGCCAGGTGTCCTTGGCCGTCGCTCCGAGGGGGGTGACCGCGCCGAGTCCGGTCACCACCACGGCGTCACCGCTGCGGTCGTCCGTCATGCCGGCTCGGACTCCATGGCGGCGACCAGGCTCTGCGGCCGGATGTCGGTCCAGTTGCGCTCGATGTAGTCCAGGGACTCCTGGCGCCCGGCCTTCTCGTGGGCCACCGTCCAGCCCGCCGGGACCTCGGCGAACGCCGGCCAGAGGGAGTGCTGCCCCTCCGCGTTGCGCAGGACCAGGAACGTGCCGTCCGGGTTGTCGAAGGGGTTCTGCATCAGACTCGTGCCTTTCGTTGCGGGTCGCTCTGCGGGGTTTGTCGCGGTGCGGGTCTTGTCGCGGTGCGGGTCTTGTCGCGGTGCGGGTCTTGTCGCTCTGCGGGGCTTGTCTAGGTCGGGAGGGTGGGGCCGGCCGGGGGTGCGGCCGGGTGGCGGTGTGGTCAGTCGGTGTCGGGGTCCGTGAAGCCGGGGGAACCGGGGGCGGCGGCGCTCGGGACGCACAGGGCGGCCAGGCGGCGCGGGGTGCGCTGCTGGAAGACCGCGCGGATGTCGACCGGGCGGCCGAACGCGGCCTCGATCCGGCCGGACAGCCGTAGCGCCGCCAGTGAGTCGCCGCCGCGGGCGAAGAAGTCGTCGTCCGCGTCCAGCGGCTCGACGTCGGCGGTCGGGCCGGCCGCGGCCCCGATGGCCTCGGCCGCCAGCGCCGCCAGGGTGTCCCGGGCGGCCCGCAGGGCGTCGGGGTCCGGCAGCAGCTCGCCGACCTTCGCCGTCGGCCGCTGCGCGACGGCGTGCAGCAGTGCGAGCAGCAGGTCGCCGGCCCGTTCCGCGAGCGCGGTCGGGACCAGCTCCGGCCGGTGGCTGAGTGCGAGGTGCAGCCGCTGCTCCGGGGTGACGGTCAGTCGGACCGGGTAGTGGTACGGGTCATGGCCGTGGGTGTCGGTGATCCGCAGACCACCCGAGGACCCCGCCGCCCCACCGGCCCCCGGCCCACCGGCCCCCGGCCCACCGGCCCCCGGCCCGACCGGCTCGGCGGCCGCGTAGTTCTCGAACACCAGGCAGCTGTCGAAGAGTTCGCGCTGCCCGGCGCGACCGGCGGCGCGCAGGATCTCGCCGAGCGCCAGGTGCCGGTGCGGGGCCAGCTCGGTCTGTTCCCGGTGGAGGTCGCGCAGCAGGGCGTCCAGTCCGACGTCCGGGTCCAGCCGTACCGGGACCGGCACGGTGTTGACGAGCAGGCCGACCAGGTCCTCGTGGCCGGGCAGTTCCGGGGTGCGGATCGACCCGGTGGCGCCGAAGACCGGCCGGCGGGAGCCGGTGAGCCGGTGCAGGGTGAGCGCCCAGGCCGCCTGGACCACGGTGTTGAGGGTGACGCCGTGGTCGCGGGCCGCCCGGCGGAGCGCCTCGGTGGTCTCCTCGGGGAGTTCCGCGGTGCGCCGCAGTGGCCGGGCGTGCACCCGTGCGGCGTCGGCGTCGGGCGCCAGCAGGGTCGGTTCGGCACCGGACAGGGCCTTCTGCCAGGCGGCGCGCGCGGCCTCGCCGTCCTGCCGCTCCAGCCAGCCGAAGTGCCGCCGGTAGGGGACGGTGTCGGGCAGGCCCGCGTCGTCGCCGCGGTGCCGGTACAGGTGCGCCAGGTCCCGCAGCAGGATCGCGCTGGACCGGCCGTCGAGCAGGATGTGGTGGAGCGTCAGCACCAGCTGGTGGCGGCGTTTGCCGAGGCGCACCAGCAGGCCGCGGACCAGGGGGGAGCGGGCCGGGTCGAACGGTTCCTGGCGCTCCCCGGCGAGCACCTCCCGCCGTCGGGCCGCGTCGGCGCGGCGCAGGTCGAGTGCGCGCCAGGGGGCCTCGGCGTGCTCGTCCAGGACCTGCACGGGCTCGCCGGAGGGCAGCAGCTCGAACCGGGCGCGCAGTGCCTCGTGGCGCCGCACCACGGCCCGGAACGCGGTGCGCATCCGGTCGGCGTCCAGCTCGCCGTCGAGTTCCAGCACGGTCTGGACGGTGTGCAGGTCGGGGGCGCCGTGCTCGTAGCGGGCGTGGAACAGCAGGCCCTGCTGGGTGGGGGTGAGCGGGAGGACGTCCGTGACCGGGCCGTCCTGGGCGAGGGCGTCCAGCTCGTCCTGGGTGATCCGGACCAGCGGTACGTCCGAGGGGGTGATCCCGTGCGCGGCGGGCCGGCCGGCGAAGGCGGCCAGGGCGCGCAGTGCGGTGGCCCACTCCTCGGCCAGCGCCCGGACTTCGGGTTCGGTCAGCAGGCCGGGGGCCCAGGACCAGGTGGCGGTCAGCCGCAGGCCGTCGCCGCCGTCCTCGGCCACCGCGTTGACCTCCAGCGGGTGGGCCATCGGCTGGTCGGGGTGGACGGGCGGGGCGGCGGTCTCGCCGGCCGGGCGCCAGTCCGCTTCGGGGCCGGCGGTGAACCGGCCGAGGTAGTTGAAGGCGACCTGTGGGTGGGGGAGGCCGCCGAGGGTGGCGCGGCCCCGATCGTCCAGGTAGCGCAGCAGCCCGTAGCCGAGGCCGTGGTCGGGCACGGTGCGCAGCTGTTCCTTGACCGCCTTCAGGGCGCGGGCCAGCACCGCGTCGTCGAGTGCCGCGTCGTCGAGTGTCGTGTCGTCGAGTGCCGTGTCGTCGAGTGCCGCGTCGTCGCGCGCGGCGGTGCCGGGGGCGAGCAGCACGGGGTGCAGGGTGGTGAGCCAGCCGACCGTCCGGGTGAGGTCCAGCCCGTCGAGGTCGCGGCGGCCGTGGCCCTCCAGGTCGACCAGCAGCCCGCCGGTGCCGCGCGTGCGGGCGGCGGCCAGCGCCAGGGCGGTCAGCAGCACCTCGTCGGGGCCGGCCCGGAAGGCCGTGGGCAGCGTGGTGAGCAGCGCTTCGGTCTCGGCGGGGGTGAGCTCGACGGTCAGGCTCCGGGCGGCGCCGTGCACGTCGCGGGCCGGGTCGGCGGCGCGGTCGGTGAGCTGGGGGCCGGCCTCGGCGAGGGTGCGCCGCCAGTGCTCCAGCTGCGCCGCGACGTGCGGGCGTCCGGAGGCGTCGGCAAGCGTCTCGTACCAGCGCCGGAGCGAGGTCGGCACCGGGGCGAGCCGGGCCGGGGCGCCGGTGCCGGCGGCCAGCCAGGCGGCGTGCAGGTCGGGGAGCAGGACGCGCCAGGAGACGGCGTCCACGGCCAGGTGGTGGACGACGACGAGGAGGCGGCCGGGGGCGGTGCCGGCGTCGAACCAGACCGCCTGGAGCAGGTTCCCGCGGCGCGGGTCCAGCCGGCCGGAGGCGTCGGCGGCGTGCTCGGTGACGGCCGAGGCCAGGGCGTCGGGGGCGAGCCCGGCGACGTCGACCCGGCGGACGCGGCCGGCGGCGGTACCGCTGCCGGCGCCCTCAGCGCTGCCGCTGGTACCGGTACCGCCGCTGGTACCGACGGCCGGGACGGTCAGCGACCAGTCCTCGGTCAGGCGCATGCGCAGCGCGCCGTGCCGGTCGAGCAGGGCCTGCACCGCGCCGGTCAGTCGCTCCAGGCCGAGCCCGGCCGGGACGGTGAGCAGCGTGGACTGGTTGAACGAGTCGACGGGGCCGCCGAGTTCGCGCAGCCGGTGGACGATGGGCGGCGCCGGGAAGTCGCCCACGCCGTCGTCGTGGGTGACCGGGGCCGCCGTGCCGGCCGTGGTGCCGGACAGCGTGGCGAGCGCGGCCGCCGTACGGTGCTCGAAGACCTGCTTGGCGGTGAGGTCGAGGCCCGCGCCGCGCGCCTTGGCGACCAGCTGCAGGGAGGTGATGGAGTCGCCGCCGAGCTCGAAGAAGCCGTCGTGGACGGAGCGCACGTCGCGCTTCAGCACCTCGCCGAACAGCTTGACCAGCAGCTTCTCGACCGGGTTGCGCGGCGCGCGGCCGGTGGTGCGTTCCTCGGCCGGGTCGGGCACGGGCGGCAGCGCGGCGCGGTCCAGCTTGCCGTTGGGCGTGAGCGGGATCTCCGGGACGGGGACGAAGGCGTCCGGCACCATGGCGGCGGGCAGCCGGGCGGCGACGTGCTCGCGCAGCTCCTCGGCCCCCGGTGCGCCGTCCAGGACGAGGTAGGCGACCAGCCGGTCGGCCTGCGGGCCGCTCCGGACGACGACCACGCAGTGCCGCACCGCCGGGTGCCGGCAGAGCTCCGCCTCGATCTCGGCGGGTTCCACCCGCTGGCCGCGGATCTTGACCTGGTCGTCCGCGCGGCCGAGGTAGACGAGTTCGCCGTCGGCGCCCCACCGGGCGATGTCGCCGGTGCGGTACATCCGCTCGCCCGGCGCGCCGAAGGGGCTGGCGACGAAGCGCTCGGCGGTCACACCGGGGCGGCGGACGTAGCCGCGGGCCAGGCTCGGCCCGGCGATGTAGACCTCGCCGGGCACGCCGACCGGGACGGGGCGCAGCCAGGTGTCGAGGACGTGCATCGCGGCGCCCGGGATCGCCCTGCCGATCGGGACGGCGCCGGGGGCGATCCCGTCGTCGGGCCCGCTGCGGAACTCCATGCAGCCGACGGTGGCCTCGGTCGGGCCGTACTCGTTGACGGCGGTGGCGGTCGGGTTGCCGGCCCGCCAGGTGCGCAGCATCGCGCCGGACAGCTGCTCGCCGCCGACCACCAGGTCGCGGGTGGGCGACAGCCAGGCGTGGGTGTCGGCGAGCAGCGGCATCTGGCTGGGCGTCACCTTGGCGAAGGTGGCCGGGCCGAGGCCGGTGGGTGCTGCTTCGGTGAGCTCCGCCATGTGCACCCGGCCGCCGGCGGTGAGACCGCCCCAGACGCCGGTGACGGTGAAGTCGAAGGAGATCGGTGACTGCACGATCGCCGTCCCGGCCAGGCCCGGGTAGGTGTGCCGGGCGAAGTCCAGGTAGACGCCGACGGAGCGGTGCTCGACCTGGACGCCCTTGGGGCGGCCGGTGGAGCCGGAGGTGTAGATCAGGTAGGCGCCGTTGCCGGGGCGCAGCGGGCGGACGCGCTCGGCGTCGGTGACGTTGGCGTCCGGGTGCGGCTCGGCCAGCAGGTCGGCGGGCCGCAGGTGGGCCGGCGCCGGGCCGGCGACGTCACCGACGCCGAGCGGGTCGGTGGGCGAAGGGCCGGCCGCCGTCGGGTCGGCGGGCCGGGGCGCCTCGGCCGGGAGGGCGGGGTCGCGGTCGGTGAGCAGCGCGGCGGGCCGGGCGTCCCGGAGCATGAAGGCGACCCGCTCCGCCGGGAGCGCCGGGTCGATCGGCAGGTAGGCGGCACCGGACTTCAGCACGCCGAGCAGCGCGACGACCAGCTCGGCGTCGTGCGGCAGCAGGACGGCGACCACGGACTCGGGGCCGATGCCGCGGGCGATCAGGGCACGGGCGATCCGGTTGGCGGCCGCGTTGGCGTCCCGGTAGCTGAGCGCGCGGTGCCGGTCGGAGAGCGCGACGGCGTCCGGCGCCCGGTCGACCCGGGCCTCGAACAGTGCGGGCACGGTGGTCTCGGGCACCGGGCCGCGGGCCGGGACACCGGGGACCGGCAGGGCGGCCCGGGCGGCGTCGTCGAGCAGGTCGAGGGCGGCCACCGCGGTGTCCGGGGCGGTGGCGAAGGCGGTGAGCGCGGCCTCCAGCCGGCGCAGCACGCCGCGGGCCGTCTCGGCGTCGAACACCTCGCGGCGGTGGGTGAGTTCGAGGACCAGCCGGTCGCCGGGGACGACCACCAGGCTGAGCGGGTAGTGGGTGGAGCCGCGGGCGCCGTCCGGGTCGGCGGCCGCCGGGTCGTCGGTGAGCGGGGAGATCCGCAGGCCGGCCAGGGGCCGGGCGGCCGCGTCGTCGCCGCTGCCCGGGTCGGCGAGGGCCAGGAAGGTGTCGAAGAGGGTGCCGTGCCCGGCGGACCGCTGGATCTCGGGCAGCGGGAGGTGGTGGTGGTCGGTGAGCGCGGACTGCTCGCGCTGCACCCGGTCCAGGAGGGCGTGCAGCGGCTCGGCCGGGTCCAGGCGCACCCGTACCGGGACCGAGTTGATGAGCAGTCCGACCATCTCCTCGACCCGCGGGGCGGCGGCCGAGCGCACCGAGACGGTCTGCCCGAAGACGACGTCGGTCTTCCCGGTCAGCGAGGCGAGGGCGAGCGCCCAGGCGGTCTGGGCGACGGTGTTGAGGGTCAGGCCGCGGGCGCGGGCGGTGTCCCGGACGGCCGCGGTGAGCTCGGCGGGGAGTTCGGCGGCGACCAGGTCGGGGAGGTCCTCGGCCGCGCCGGTGTGCTCGGGGCCGGTCAGGGTGGGCGCGTCGAGCCCGGCGAGGGCCTGCCGCCACGCCTGCTCGGACACCCGGGCGTCGCGCTTGGCGAGCCAGGCCAGGTAGCCGGTGGGCGGGACGGCCTTCGGCAGGGCGGTGTCCTCGCCGCCGGCCGCGTAGATCGCCACCAGGTCGCGCAGGACGGTCGACAACGACCATCCGTCGAGCAGGATGTGATGGTGTGTCAGCACCAGGACGTGCGACTCGGGGGCCGTCCGGACGATCGAGAAGCGGACCAGCGGCGGGGCGCCGAGGTCGAAGCCGCGCATTCGCTCCTCGGCGAGGTGCCGGGCCAGTCCGGCGTCCGTCCCACCGGCCGGGTCGGGTGCGGTCTCCGTCCCGCCGGCCGGGTCGGGTGCGGCGTCCGTCCCGCCGGCCGGGTCGGGTGCGGCGTCCGTCCCGCCGGCCGGGTCGGGTGCGGTCTCCGTCCCGCCGGCCAGGTCGAGTTCGGTGATGGGCACGGTGACCTTGCGGTGCACCAGCTGCACGCCCTGCCCGTTCTTCCGCTGCTGGAAGGAGGCGCGCAGTGCGGTGTGCCGGCGGACCACGGCCCGGCAGGCGGCGCGCAGCCGCTCGCGGTCGAGCGGTCCGTCCAGGCGCAGCGCGGCCTGGCTGACGTACTCGTCGATGCCGTCCTGGCCGAGCAGCGAGTGGAAGAACAGCCCCTCCTGCAGGGGTGCGAGCGGAAGGACCGCTTCCAGCGGTGAGTCGTGGGCAGGCACTGGGTGATCTCCAACCGGGGCGGGTTGCGGTCGCACGGTCCGCGGGCGACGTCCGGCGCGGACCGGCCGGGATCGCCGGGGGGACGGGAGCTGCGGGGCCGTCCGGCCGGCCCGCGTCGGCCATGCTTCCGGCTGCCGCACGGCCCGGCCAGGCAAGTGCCCGGCAATCGAAATTGCATTCCAGCTGCCGATCGGGTGTAACGGTCTCCACCAGGGGAATTCGGTTCTGCGGAGACGTCCGGAAGACTTCCGCAAGGCGTCCCTATTCCACCGGCGGGGGCTGCAGTAGGGTGCCTCTGCGCCGTTCCGACCGCCGTTCTGACCACCGCTCCGATCGCCGATCTGACGAGGCCGCGCCCGTGTTCACGGCGCCGGTGCCGATGCGGGCGCCTCACACACGATGGGAATTCCCCGCGAAAGACAACATGGTCGAGATTCTGACCGCAGCCGTTCTGGTGCTCGGACTTCTCCGTGAGTTCAGGGATCAGAGATTGACCCTCGCGCCGTGGCTGCTTCCGGTGATTCCGATCGTGGTCGGAGCCCTCCAGGACGACCTGATCGACCACGACAGGAGCGGCGCCTCGATCGGGCTCGGCGCCGCGATCACCGGGGTCGGTCTGGTGCTCGGCGTGGCGTACGGCGCGCTGCTGCCGATCAGCCGGGACGAGGCCGGGCACACCGTGTTCAAGGGGGGCCTGTACGCCGTGGCGGTCTGGGCGGGCCTGCTGGTCTCCCGGACGGCCTTCTACAAGGTCGGGAAGAACCAGGGCATCGAGACCGGGTTCGGCTTCCTGGCCATCTCGTTCGGCGCAATGCTCCTGGCGCGCACGCTGGTTGTGACCGTCCGGTCCCGCAAGCGGCTCCCCGCCGGCTCGCCGGCCTGAGGCGGCGGGCGGCGCCCCGGGCCGGCCGGTGAGGCCGCCCCGGGGCCGGCCGGTCAGGCCGGCGTGAGGCTCCGGACGTCGCCGCCCAGTTCGCCGGCGGTCAGCGCCGCCCACATCACCCGGCGGCGCGGCTTGCCGCTGGAGGTGACGGCGAGGCCGCCGCGCGGCACCTCGACCGCGAGCAGGTCGGCCTCGGCGCCCAGGGCCTCGGAGAGCACCGTGTGCGCCGCGGCCTGCCACTGCGGGTCGGGCTTCTCCAGCACCACCACGCCGGTCACGCGGTCCTCGCGGTGGCCCAGCAGGACCGCCACCCGCCGCTGGGGGATGCCGAGTTCGTGCAGCTTGGCCTCCAGGCTCTCGGCGAAGACCATCTTGCCGCGGACCTTGACGCCGTCGCCGAGGCGGCCGACCACGTAGAGCTGGCCCTCGTGCAGGAAGCCGGCGTCGCCGGTGTGCAGCACCCCGCCGTCGAGCACCGTGCCGGAGGCGGTGCCGGCGGCGCCCTGGTAGCGGGTGCCCAGGGTGTTCCCGCTCACCAGCACCTCGCCGACCACGCGGTCCGGCACCTCGGTGCCCTCGTCGTCCACCACGGTGACCGTGACGCCGCGCAGCGGGCGGCCGCAGCCGACGAAGCGTCCGGCCTGGTCGCCCTCCAGGGTGACCTCGCTCCAGCCCTCGCCGATCGGCAGGCCGGTGACCGCCAGGGTGGCCTCCGCGCCGCCGTACGCGGGCAGCAGCGCGCGCCGGTCGAAGCCGTGCGGGCCGAGCAGCGCCTCGAAGCCCTCCAGCACCTGCGGGTCGATCCGCTCGGCGCCGAGGATCAGCGAGCGGAAGGACGAGAAGTCCAGGCCCTCCAGCTGGGCCGGCTTCACCCGGTGCAGGATGTACGCCAGGCCGAAGTTGGGCATGGCGGTGAGGCCGACCGCGTTGTCGCTGATGCAGCGCAGGTAGCGCAGCGGGGAGCGGATGAAGTCCTCCGGCTGCATCATCCAGCCGTCGCAGCTCATCGTCACGAAGTTGACCATGCAGCCGATCAGGCCCATGTCGTGGTGGACCGGCAGCCAGGAGATGCCCGAGTACTCCGGGTACCACTCCAGCCAGCGGTGCATCGCGTTCACGTCGTTGGTCAGCGCCTCGTGGCCGACCAGCACGCCGCGGGAGCGGCCGCTGGACCCGGAGGTGAACTGCAGCAGCGCGAACTCGGCCGGGGGGTACGGCTTCGCGGCCGGCTCGACGCCGTCGATGAACGCGTCGAAGACCACCGGCGCGGGCAGGTCGAGGCCTTCGGTGACGGTGCGCACCGGCGCCTGCGACTCCTCGTCGCAGACGATCACCCGGGGCTGCGCGGTGTCGAAGAGGGCCCGCGCGTGCTCGGCGTACTCGCTGCCGCGCTGGAACGCGAACGGCGGCGCGATCGAGCACGGCGTGCAGCCGGCCGCGATGGCGCCGAAGAACGTCGCCACGAAGCCGGGGCTGCAGCGCTGGACGACCGCGACCACGTCGCCGTCCTGCGCGCCGGCGGCGCGCAGCGCCTCGGCCGTGCGCAGCACCTTGTCGGCCAGCTCGGCGTAGCTGTGGAACTCCCAGGAGTCACCCGGACCGGCGAAGTGCAGGCCGCGCTCCTCCGAGGCCTCCTCGACCCAGTCCAGCAGGGCCCTGTCGGGGATGCTCATTGACCGATTCCTCCCAGATCCTTGCGTTCGTCGGAGCAACGTGGCTGCCGCCCACGGCCGCATCCTCCGGTTCGTACGGGCGGGAGGCCAGGAATCGAGCGGGCAACTCCGGTCCGCCGCACGGCCGGTACCAGCAAGGCCGATTGCCGGTCAGTTTCCTGGTCGGATCAGTGCGCGCGCGCAAGCATCGGCGGCGAGAACCGTCAGAGCGGTCCCCGGGCAGCGGCCGGGGGGCCGCCCGCGCCGCCGGCCGACCGCCGTGGAGAGGAGCCAGGTGTGTACCGGGCAAGCGATCGAGAAGGATCCGGTTCGCACTCGTCGACCCGCGGGGCCGGGAACCGCACGCCGCTGACCGCCGCCGGCCGGGCGCTGTGGCTCGCCCAGCAGTTCGCGCCGGACTCGCCGAGGTTCAACCTGGTGCGCCGCTTCGAGATCCGCGGCCCGCTCGACCCCGAGCTGTGGCACCGGGCGATCCGGCAGGCGCACGCGGAGAGCCAGGTCTTCGAGGTGCGCCTGGACGAGGACGCCGACGGCCCGTACCAGGAGCACCTGGGCCGCTCGAACGCCGGCTGGGACGTCGTCGACCTCTCCGACCGGGCCGACCCCGAGCTGGCCGCCCACCGCTGGATCGCCGACCGGATGAGCACCACCTACGACCTGCGGCGCGGCCCGGTGGGCGAGGACGTGCTGCTCCGCCTCGGGGCCGGCCACTGGTTCTGGTACAGCAGCTACCACCACGTGCTGACCGACATCCAGGGCCTGGCCATCCTCACCGAGCGGATCAACGGGCTCTACAAGGCGATGGCGGCCGGCACCGAGCCGGGCGGCCGCCCGCTGCCGTCCTCCCTGCTGCTGCCCCTGGAGGAGGCCGCCTACCTGGCCTCGGAGCAGTACGAGGCGGACCGCGCGTACTGGCTGGAGCGGATGGCCGACCGGCCCGAGCCGGTCACCGTGGCCCCGCGCGCCGCCGACTGGGTGGGCGACGTGCTGCGCGCGCAGACCCTGCTGACCTCGACCCACGCGACCGCCCTGCGCAAGCTGGGCCGGCGCCGGCGCACCGACTGGACGGCGGTGGTCGCGGCCGGGGTCGCCGCCTACCTCGGCGGTCTGAGCGGCCACCAGGACCTGGTCCTCGGCCTGACGGCGACCGTCCGGCGCACCGACACGGCCCGCGCGACCCCGGGCATGCTCGCCAACGAACTCCCGCTGCGCGTCCGGCTGGAGCCGGACATGACGGTGGGCGAGCTGATCGACCACACCTCCGCGCGGCTCGGCGAGCTGCTCACCCACCAGCGCTTCCCGCACGAGCACATCCGCCGCGAGCTGGGCATGCGGGACGCGGGCGACCGGCTGTTCCACGCGGCGCTCAACCTGGTGCCCACCGGCGACCGCACCGAGCTGGCCGGCTTCCCGGCCACCGTGACCGGCCTCAACGCCGGCCAGGTCCCCGACCTGGTGCTCACCCTGTTCCCCGACCCGGCCGGCGGGCAGCACGTCCGCCTGGAGGGCAACGAGGCCCGCTACGACCAGGCGGAACTGGACGCCCACACCGTCCGGCTGCTGGCCTTCCTGCACCGCCTGTCCGAGGCCGACCCGGACACCCCGCTGGCCCGGCTGCAGCTGGCGACGGCCGTCGAGCAGGACCGGGTGCTGAACGACTTCAACGACACCGAGTGGCCGACCGAGCGGATCACCCTGCCGGCGCTGTTCGAGCGCCAGGCCGCCCGCACCCCGGACGCCGACGCGGTGGACTTCGAGGGGCGCACCCTCACCTACCGGGAGCTCGACGCCCGGGTGAACCGCCTGGCGCGGATGCTGCTCGAACGCGGGGTGCACCGCGGCGGTTTCGTCGCCGTCGCCCTGCCGCGCGGCCTGGACAACCTGGTGGCGCTGCTCGCGGTGATGAAGGCCGGCGCCGTCTACTTCCCGGTGGACCCGGGCTACCCGGCGGACCGGGTCGACAGGATGCTCTCCGACGCCCGGCCCGACCTGATGGTCACCCGGCACGCCGACGGCCTCCCGGCCCGCGACGGCCTGGCCGCGGTGCACCTCGACGACCCCGCGGTGGCCGCCGGGCTGGACGCCGCCGACCCCGCCGAGCCGGCGCCCCCGACCGCGCCGACCCCGGCCGACATCGCGTACATGATCTACACCTCGGGCTCCACCGGCCGCCCCAAGGGCGTGCTGGTGCCGCACACCGGCCTGGCCGACTTCGCCGAGTCCCAGCCCGGCGTGCTGGCGCTGCGCCCGGGCGAGCGGGTGCTGATGATCAGCTCGCCCAGCTTCGACCCGTCGATGTGGGAGCTGTCGGTCTGGCTGATGAGCGGCGGCTGCGCGGTGATCGCCCCGCCGAAGCTGATGCCCGGCCCGCAGCTGGCCGAGTTCATCGCCGAGCACCGGGTCGGCTGCGTGGGCACCGTGCCGTCGGTGCTGGCCGCGTTCCCGCCCGGCTCGCTGCCGGACGACCTGATCATCGCGGTCGGGGCGGAGGCGCTGCCCGCCGAGCTGGTCCGCCGCTGGGGCGGCGCGCACCGGCTGCACAACGTGTACGGCGCCACCGAGAGCACCGTGTTCACCACCATGACCGGGCCGCTGAGCGGGCCCGGCACGCCGTCGATCGGCTCGCCGCTGCACAACGCCCGGGTGTACGTGCTGGACGCGCTGCTGCGCCCGGTGCCGCCCGGTGTCACCGGCGAGATCCACCTGGCCGGCCCCGGCGTCTCGGTCGGCTACCACCGCCGGCCCGACCTCACCGCGCAGCGCTTCGTCGCCGACCCGTGGGGCCCGCCCGGCAGCCGGATGTACCGCACGGGCGACAACGGCTCCTGGGGGCCGGACGGCAAGCTGCACTTCGTCGGCCGCAGCGACCACCAGGTGAAGATCCGCGGCTTCCGGGTCGAGCTCGGCGAGGTGGAGAGCAGACTCACCGCGCACCCCTCGGTCGCCCGGGCCGCCGTGGTGGCCCGGGCCGCGCAGGGCAGTGCGCGCCGCCTGGTCGCCTACGTGGTGCCCGCGCCGGGCGCCGCCGTCGAGCCCGCCGAGCTGCGGGCCTGGGTCGGCCGGACCCTGCCGGAGCACATGGTGCCCGCGGCGGTCGTCGTGCTGGACGCGTTCCCGCTCACCTCCAACAACAAGATCGACCGGGAGGCGCTGCCGGAGCCCGACATCCGCGGCGGTGCCACCCGCCGGCCGCCGCGCACCCGCACCGAGACCCTGCTGTGCGAGCTGCTGCACGAGGTGCTCGGCGCGGAGGAGATCGGTATCGACGACGGCTTCTTCGACCTGGGCGGCGACTCCATCACCGCCGTCCAGCTCGCCGCCCGGGCGGTCGACTCCGGGCTCGCGCTCACCCCGCAGGACGTCCTGACCTACCGCACGGCCGCCACCATGGCCGCGGTCGCCGACGGCGGCCGCGCCGCGGACCTCGACCGGTCGCTGCTGACCGACGCCGGCGGCCCGGCGGAGGGGCTGCCGCTGACCCCGCTGCAGCGCGGCATGCTGTTCCACTCGCTGTACGCCGACGACACCGGCGCCGACCCGTACATCGGCCAGATGGTGTTCGACCTGACCGGCGAGGTCGCGCTCGACCGGCTGCACGCCGCCTGCGACGCCCTGGTCGCCCGGCACGACGCGCTGCGCGCCCGCTTCGACCTCGACGAGCTGGGCGAGGCCCGGCAGAGCGTTCCGGCCCGGGTCACGGTGCCGTGGGCCGAGCACGACCTGCGCGGGCTGGACGCCGAGGAGCAGCGCACCCGCACGGCCGAGCTGCTGGCCGCCGACAAGGCGACCCGCTTCGACCTGGCCCGGCCGCCGCTGCTGCGGTTCGCGGTGGTCAGCACCGCCGACGACCGGCACCTGCTGGTCTTCACCAGCCACCACGTGCTCTTCGACGGCTGGTCCGTCGGGATCATGCTGAAGGACCTGTTCGCGGCCTACTCCGAGGTCTTGGAGCCGTCCGAGCAGGTGTCCTTCGCGGCCTACCTGCGCTGGCAGGACCGCCAGCCGAAGGAGACCGCCGCGGACGCCTGGAAGCGCGCGCTGGCCGGGGTCGAGCAGCCCTGCCTGGTCGCCCCCGGGGCCGCGCTGACCACCGGGATGCCCGCGCTGACCCGCCGGGCGCTGTCCGGGAAGCTCTCCGCGGACCTGGCCCGCACCGCCCGGACGGCCGGCCTGACCGTCAACACCGTCCTCCAGGGCGCCTGGGCGGCCCTGCTCGGGCAGCTGACCGGCCGGGACGACGTGGTCTTCGGCACCTCGGTCTCCGCCCGGCCGCCGCAGCTGGCCGGGATGCAGGACCTGGTCGGCCTGGTGATGAACACCGTCCCGGTGCGGGTCCGGCTCTCCGCCGAGCGGACCCTGGCCGAGCTGCTCACCGAGGTGCAGGCCGAGCAGGCCGCGCTCGGCGCGCACCACCACCTGGGCCTGGCCGACATCCAGCGCGGCCTCGGACTGGGCGAACTCTTCGACACCACCATGGTGTTCGAGAACGCGCCGGCCGACCGCGAGGCGATCCGCCGCGCCCTGCCGGGGGTGGAGATCGCCGTCGCCGAGTCCGACCGCACCGGTGTCACCCACTACCCGCTCAGCCTGATCGTCCACCCCGGTCCGCAGCTGCGCCTGGAGCTGACCCACCGCCCCGACCTGTACTCCGGCGAGCAGGCCGAGGCGCTGCTGGGCCGGCTGGAGCGGTATCTGCAGGCCTTCGTCGACTCGCCCGAACTGCCGCTCGGGCGCGTCGGGTTGGTCGACGACGAGGAGCTCCGCGCGCTGGTCGGGGACGGCGGCTCGACGGCCGTGCCGCACGAGGGGGGCACCCTGCACGGCCTGTTCACCGCACAGGCTCGCCGCACCCCGGACGCCGAGGCCGTGGTGTACGGCGAGCGCCGGGTCAGCTACGCCGAACTCGACGCGCTCTCCGGGGAGTTGGCAGCCACCCTGGCGGCCGAAGGGATCGGCCCCGGCGACGTGGTCGCGGTGGCGCTGCCGCGCGGCGCGGACCTGGTCGTGGCGCTGCTCGCGGTGCTGCGCACCGGCGCCGCCTACCTCCCGCTGGACCCGGAGTACCCGCCGGAGCGGGTCCGGGCGATGACCGAGGACGCCCGCCCGGCGCTCACCCTGGACGAGCGGAGCTTCGCCGAGCTGTCGGCGCGCGAGGCCCCGGGCCCGGCGCCGGACCGCGCGGTCGACCCGGTGCACACCGCGTACGTGATCTTCACCTCCGGGTCCACCGGCCGCCCCAAGGGCATCGTGGTCGCCCACCGCGGCATCGTGAACTACCTGCGCTGGATGCAGCGCCGCTTCCCGCTGACGCCCGGCGACCGGGTGCTGCAGCGCACCTCGATCAGCTTCGACCCGTCGGTGTGGGAGATCTTCTGGACCCTGCACGTCGGCGCGACGATGGTGGTCGCGCTGCCGGAGGCCGACCAGCACCCCGGCTACCTGCCGGAACTGATCCGCACCGAGCGCATCCACACCGCGCAGTTCGTGCCGTCCACCCTGGAGCTGTTCCTGCTGGAGCCCGGCGCCGCCGCGTGCGACAGCCTGCGCCAGGTGTTCTGCGGCGGCGAGAAGATGACCGCCGGTCTGGTGGAACGTTTCCGCAAGGCCAGCGACGCCGACCTGCACAACCTGTACGGCCCGACCGAGGTCTCGATCTACACCACCAGCTGGCAGGCCGGGTCGGAGACCGGCACCGCCGACGTCCCCGTCGGCAGCCCGGCCGACAACCTGCGGGTGTACCTGCTGGACGGCGCGCTGCGCCCCGTCCCGGTCGGCACGCCCGGAGAGATCTACATCGCCGGCACCGGCGTGACCGACGGCTACACCCGCCGGCCGCTGCTGACCGCCGAACGGTTCGTCCCCGACCCCTTCGGCCCGCCCGGCACCCGGATGTACCGCACCGGCGACCTCGGCCTGCGCCGCCCCGACGGCGCCGTGCGCTACCTCGACCGCGCCGACCACCAGGTGAAGATCCGCGGCCACCGGATCGAGCTCGGCGAGATCGACTCGGCACTGTCCGCGGTGGACGGCATCCGGCAGGTCGCCACGGTCGTCCGCGAGGACGTCCCCGGCAGCCCGCGGATCGTCTCGTACGCGGTGCCCGACCCCGGGGCGCTGCCCGATCTGGAGACCGCCCGCAAGCAGGTCGCGGAACAACTGCCCGCGTACATGGTCCCGTCCGCGATCGTGTCGCTGACCGCCCTGCCGCGCACCCCCAACGGCAAGCTCGACCGGACCGCGCTGCCCGCCCCGCAGGCCGGCCGGCGGGAGCGGCGCGAGCCGCGCACCGACCGCGAGCGCCTGCTGTGCCGCCTCTTCACCGAGGTGCTCGACGGACAGCAGGTGGGCATCGACGACAACTTCTTCGACCTGGGCGGCGACTCCATCGCCTCCACCCGGCTGGCCGGGCGGGCCCGGATCGCCGGCCTGTCCCTCACCCCACGGGACGTGTTCCGTCACCGCACCGTGGCGGCCCTGGCGGAGGTCGCCACCGGGATCGAGCCCGAGGCGGCCGTCGCCCCGCCCGCGGCGCCGCAGCTCGAACTCGACGCCGACGAGCTCGCCGAACTCGAAGCGCACTGGAGAAGTGGGAAATGAAGCCGACCTCGTTCGACGCGATCTGGCCGTTGACACCGCTGCAGGAGGGCATGCTCTTCCACGCCCTGTACGACGGCGGGCAGGACGGCGTCGACCACTACAACATGCAGCTCCCGATCGAGCTCACCGGAGCGCTGGACCGGGACGCGCTGCGCCGCGCCTGCGAACTGGTCGTGGCCCGGCACCCCGCGCTGCGCGTCGGGTTCCTCCAGCGCCGCTCCGGCGAACCGTTCCAGGCCGTGGCGTCCCGGGTGGAGCTGCCGTGGGCCGAGGTCCCCCTCACCGGCCTCGACCCCGCCGAGCAGCAGCGCCGGCTGCGGGAGGTGCTCACCGGGGAGCGCCACCGCCGCTTCGAGATGACCCAGCCCCCGCTGCTGCGCTTCACCCTGGTCGCGCTGGCCGCCGACCGGCACGTCCTCGTCCTCACCAACCACCACATCCTGATGGACGGTTGGTCGATGCCGGTGGTCGTCGAGGACCTGTTCCGGATCCTCCACCACGGCGGCGACGCCACCGCCCTGGACCCCGCGGTCTCCGTCGGCGACTACCTCGGCTGGCTGAGCACCCGCAACCGCGACGCCACCGAGGCCGCCTGGGGCAAGGCCCTGGCCGGCCTGGAGGGCCCCACCCTGCTCGGCCGCGGCGCCGAACTCGCCGGCGGCGACGTCGCCCAGCACCGGATCCGCCTGGAGCTGGACGAGGAGCGCTCCCGCGCGCTGGCCGAGGCCGCCCGCGGCCGCAACCTCACCGTCAACACCGTGATCCAGGGCGCCTGGTCGCTGCTGCTCGCGGTGATGACCGGCAGCGACGACGTGGTCTTCGGCTGCACCGTGGCCGACCGCCCGGCCGCCGTCCCCGGCGTCGACCGGGTCGTCGGCCTGCTGATCAACACCGTCCCGGCCCGCGTGCGGATCGACCGCACCGAGCCGTTCGGCGCACTGCTCGACCGCGTCCAGGACGAGCAGGCCGCCCTCGCCGAGCACTCCTGGCTCGGCCTGGCCGACATCCACCGGATCAGCGGGCACGACAGCCTCTTCGACACCACCCTCGCCTTCGAGAACTTCCCGCTGCCGGCTTCCGCCCGCGGCGTCGAGGTCGCCGGCCTGCGCCTCGCGCTCGCCGGTGACGCCGTCGACGAGGTGCCGGAGGGCACCCACTACCCGCTCAGCCTCGCCGTCTTCCCCGGCCCGACCACCGTCTTCGAGCTCAACTACCGCGCCGACCTGTACCCGAGGGCGCGGGCCGAGGCGCTGTTGGAACGCCTGGGCCTGCTGGTCGGGCACGCCGTCGAGCGGCCGGACACCCCGGTCGGCCGGCTCCCGCTGCTCACCGGGGAGGAGCGGCGCCGCATCGAGCGCGCCGCCGCTCCGGCCCCGGTCGCCACACCGCCCGGCACCCTGGTCGAGCTGTTCGAGCAGCAGGCCGCCCGCACCCCGGACGCGCCCGCGGTCGGCTGCGGCACCGAGCGGCTCACCTTCGCCGAGCTCGACACCGCCGCCAACCGGCTGGCCCGGCAGCTGGTCGCCCGCGGCGCCGCCCCCGAGCGGCCCGTGGTGATGGCCCTGCCGCGCACCGCCCGGGCCGTCGTCACCCTGCTGGCGATCCTCAAGTCCGGCGCGGTGTACGTCCCGGTGGACCTCGAACAGCCGGCCGAGCGGATCGCCGCCGTCTTCGCCGAACTGCGCCCGCACCTCGTGGTCACCACCGGTGCGTCCGCCGCCCGGCTGCCCGGGGGGACCGAGCGGGTGCTGCTGGACGAACTGCCGCACGAGCCCAACGGCACCGCCCTCACCGACGACGAGCGGATCGCCCCGCTGCGCCCGGAGAACCTGGCGTACACCATCCACACCTCCGGCTCGACCGGCCGCCCCAAGGGCGTGGCGGTCGAGCACCGGTCGCTGGCCAACATGTTCCACAGCCACCGCAACCACCTGTTCGAGCCCGAGCAGGCCGCGGCCGGCCGGCCGCTGCGCGCCGCGCTGACCAACTCGCTGGTGTTCGACG
The DNA here is from genome assembly GCF_044541955.1 of Kitasatospora sp. NPDC085464. Lineage (NCBI taxonomy): Bacteria > Bacillati > Actinomycetota > Actinomycetes > Kitasatosporales > Streptomycetaceae > Kitasatospora > Kitasatospora sp. NPDC085464. Next base: position 186,427 of record NZ_JBITTM010000002.1, on the reverse strand, counting down.
CCTCGTGGAGCCAGCTGCTGTGGATGGTCGGCGGGCACGAGCTGCACATGATCGAGGAGGAGCTGCGGGCCGACCCGCACGCCCTGCTCGACCACGTCACCCGGCACGGCATCGAGGTGCTCGACACCACGCCGAGCTTCGCCCGCCAGCTGATCGCCGAGGGACTGCTGGACGAGGGCCGTACGGTCCGCGTGCTCGCGCTCGGCGGCGAGGCCGTCGACGAGCCGCTGTGGCAGCGGCTGCGCGCCGCCGAGGGCCTGTCCGCGTACAACCTGTACGGCCCGGCCGAGTGCACCGTCGACCCGATGTACGCCCGCCTCGCGGCGCACGAGCACCCGGTGATCGGCGGCCCGGCCGACAACCTGCGCGCCCACCTGTTGGACGACGCGCTGCGGCCCGTCCCGCCCGGCGTCACCGGCGAGCTGTACCTGGCCGGCGCCGGCCTCGCCCGCGGCTACCTCGGACAGCGGGTGCTCACCGCCGAGCGCTTCGTCGCCGACCCGTTCGGCGAGCCGGGCGCCCGGATGTACCGCACCGGCGACCGCGCCCAGCGGGACGACGACGGCACCCTGGTCTTCCTCGGCCGCACCGACGACCAGATCAAGATCCGCGGCTTCCGGGTCGAGCCCGGCGAGGTCGAGGCCGTGCTGGCCGCCGACCCGGCCGTGCGGCACGCCGTCGCGGTGGCCCGCGAGGACGGCCCCGGCTCCCCGATGCTGGTCGCCTACGTGGTCGCCGCGCCCGGCGCCACCGCGGACGGCGCGGCGCTGCGCGCCCGGGCTGCCGAGGTGCTGCCCGGCTACATGGTGCCGTCCGCCGTGGTCGTGCTGGACGAGCTGCCGGTGACCGTCAACGGCAAGGTGGACAAGGCGGCGCTGCCCGCGGTCCGCTTCGACGGCGGCGGCGAGGGCGGCGAGCCGCGCGACGAGCAGGAGGAACTGCTCCGCGGGCTGTTCGCCGAGGTGCTGCGGGTCGAGCGGATCGGCATCCACGACAACTTCTTCAACCTGGGCGGCGACTCGCTGCTGTCGATGCGGCTCTCCGCGCTGGCCCGCCGGGCCGGGCTGGCGCTGAGCCCCCGGGACGTCTTCCTGCACCGCACGGTGGCGGCCCTGGTCGCCGCCGCCCGGGACACCGACCCGGAGTCCGGCGACGTCACCGCCGCCGCCGGTGCCGCCGGCGAGCCGCTGCCCGAGGGCCCGCTGCTCGACCTGACCGCCGAGGAGCGCGCCGAGATCGAGGCCGCCCACCCCGACGCCGTCGACGTGTGGCCGCTGACCCCGCTCCAGCAGGGCATGAGCTTCCACGCCCTGCTCGCGCCCGACCGGGTCGACCCGTACGTCACCCAGCAGGTCTTCGACCTGGACGGCGAGGTGACGCCCGCCGTCCTGCGCGCCGCCCTCGACGCCGTCCTCGCCCGGCACGCCAACCTGCGGGCCCGCTTCGTGCGGCTGCGCTCCGGCCGGGCCGTGCAGGTGATCCCCGAGCGGGTCGGGGTGCCGTGGCAGGAGGTCGACCTCGGCGGCCAGGCCGCCCCGGAGCAGGCCCGCCGGGTCGAGGAGCTGGTGGCCGAGGAGCACGACCGCCCGTTCCCGCCGGGCTCCGCCCCGCTGCTGCGGGCGCTGCTGGTCAGGCTCGCCGACGACCGCCACGTGCTGGTCGTGACGGACCACCACATCCTGCTGGACGGCTGGTCGGTGCCGCTGTTCTTCCGCGAGGTCTTCGCCGCGTACGCCGCCGGCGGCTCCGCGGAGGGGCTGCCGGAGCCGGTGCCGTTCCGCCGGGTGCTCGCCTGGCTCTCCGGCCGGGACGGCGCGGCGGCCGGCACGGCCTGGGCCGGTGCCCTGGCCGGCCTGGACGAGCCCACGCTGGTCGCCCCGCACGCCGACCTGTCGGTGCTGGCCGGGCAGGGCACCGTCCACCAGGTCCTGGACGCGGAGGCCTCCGCCCGGATCACCGCCGCGGCCCGCGCCGCCGGGATCACCGTGAACACCCTGGTGAACGGCGCCTGGGCGATCGCCCTGGAGCGGCTGACCGGCCGCGGCGACGTCGTCTTCGGCGCCGCGGTGTCCGGGCGCACGCCCGAGCTGCCCGGCGTCGAGGACACGATCGGCCTGGTCATGAACACCGTGCCGTTCCGGGCCGTGCTCGATCCGGCGGAGCCGCTGTCCGACGCCCTGGTCCGGATGCAGACCGAGCAGTCCGAGCTGATCGCCCACCACCACCTCGGGCTGCCGGAGATCCAGCGGGCCGTCGGCCTCGGCGAACTCTTCGACACCATCGTCGGCTTCGAGAACGCCGGGATCCACCACCCCGAGGCGCGCCGGCCGGTGCCCGGACTGGACATCGGGCTGCGCGAGCCGTCCGTCCCCGGCTCCGCGCACTACCCGCTGCGGCTGCTGGCACGCCCGGGCGAGCACCTGGACCTCAAGCTCCACTACCGCACCGACCTCTACGGCGAGGCCGAGGCGGGCGACCTGCTGGCCTCGGTGCTGCGGGTGCTGGAGACCTTCGCCGAGGCGCCGCGGACCCCGCTCGCCGCACTGGACCTGCTGTCCGCGACCACCCGGGAGACCGTCCTGGAACGGTGGGCCGCGACCGCCCCCGCCGCGCCCGCGGCCACCATCCCGGCGCTGTTCGCCCGGCGGGTCGCCGAGCACCCCGGGGCACCGGCCGTGCTCACCGGCACCGAGGAGCTGAGCTACGCCGAACTCGACGCCCGGGCCAACCGGACGGCGCGCGTCCTGCTGTCGCACGGGGCCGGCCCGGAGCGCATCGTCGCGGTCCTGCTTCCCCGCAGTGCCGAGCTGGTCACCACCATCCTGGCGATCTGGAAGAGCGGTTCCGTCCACATGCCGGTGGACACCGACTACCCGGCCGACCGGATCGAGTTCATGCTCAGCGACGCCCGGCCGGACCTGATCCTGGCCGCGCCCGACGCCGTCGCGAAGATCCCGGCCGGACTGCGCGACCGGGTCGTCACCACCGACCGGCTCGCCGCCCCGGCGGACACCCCCTCCGGCGAGGTGACCGACGCCGAGCGCGGCCGCCCGCTGCTGCCCGGCTGCGGCGCGTACGTCATCTTCACCTCGGGCTCCACCGGCCGCCCCAAGGGCGTCCTGGTCACCCACGCCGGCCTGGCGAGCTTCCTGGCGACCCAGCGCCGGCACCTGGACCTCGGCCCCGGCCGCAAGGTGCTGTGGTTCGCCTCGCCCAGCTTCGACGGCGCCATGGGCGAGCTCAACACCGCGCTGCTGAGCGGCTCCTGCGTGGTCGTCGGCAGCTACGAGGAGATGCTCCCCGGGCAGCCGCTGGCCGACTGGGTGGCCCGGACCGGGGTGCAGACCCTGACCGTCCCGCCGTCCTCGCTGGCCGCGATGGCCGACGGCAGCCTGCCGGAGGGGATCACGATCGTCACCGGCGGCGAGGTCCTGCCGCCCGAGCTGGTGGCCCGCTGGGCCCCGGGCCGGCGGATGCTGAACATCTACGGCCCGACCGAGACGACGATCATCGCGACGGTCGGCGGCCCGCTGGAGCCCGGCGTCGCCGTGTCGATCGGCGCCCCGGTCGTCGGCGCCCGGATCCGGGTCCTGGACCACTGCCTGCGCCCGCTGCCCGCCGGGGTGTCCGGCGAGGTGTACATCTCCGGAGCCGGCCTGGCCCGGGGCTACCTGCACCGCGCCGACCTCACCGCGAGCCGCTACGTCGCAGACCCCTTCGGCGGGCCCGGCGCCCGGATGTACCGCACCGGCGACATCGCCCGCTGGCTGCCGGACGGCCGCCTCGACTACGTGCGCCGGGCCGACGACCAGGTGAAGCTGCGCGGCTTCCGGATCGAGCCGGGCGAGATCGAGGCCGTGCTGGCCACCGACCCGGGCGTGCGGCACGCCACCGTGCAGCTGCGCGAGGACACCCCCGGCGCGCGGCAGCTGGTCGCGTACGTCGTCCCGGCCGGGCCGGACGGCACCGACCCCGCCGCGCTGCGCGAGCTGGTCGCCGCCCACCTGCCCGAGTACATGGTGCCGGCCGCCGTGGTCGAGATCCCCGAGCTGCCCACCACCCCGCACGGCAAGCTGGACCGCGCCGCGCTGCCCGCCCCCCGCTTCGCCGGCGCCGAGGGCGGCCGGGAGCCGCGCACCCCGCGCGAGGAGCTGCTGCGGCAGCTCTTCGTGGACGTGCTCCGGGTCGAGCGGATCGGCATCGACGACAGCTTCTTCGCGCTCGGCGGCGACTCGATCATGTCGATCAAGCTGGTCACCGCGGCGCGCCAGGCCGGGCTGGAGATCTCCCCGCGGGACGTCTTCACCCACAAGACCGTCGCCGAACTGGCCGCCGTGGCCGGCGAATCGGCGCCGGAGGCCGACGGGGCAGCCGAGGAGGCCGAGGAGCCGCTCGTCGACCTCGACCGGGACGAACTCGACGAGTTCGTCGCCAGGTTCGCCGACGAGGACTGACCGACCCGGGCGGAGGAGCCAGCCGGGACCCTGCTCGGCCCTCCGCCCGTGACACCGCCCGCCGCCCGCCCCGCGCCGACGGCACAGGACCATCCGCCCGCCCACCCGGCCGAACCGGTCGGAGAACAGCAAAGGAACGCCTGATGCTCCGTCAAGAACCGTCCACTGCCACCGCTCCGACCCCGTTCGAGGGCCGCCTGGCCGAGTACGCCCTGAGCCCGGACGAGGCCGCCGAGCTCGCCCGGGCCGCCCACAAGATCGCCGACGACTGCGGCAACCCGCTGGACGAGGAGTTCTACGACCGCGCCTGGCAGTTCGACCGGATGCTGCCGGTCGGCCTGCAGTCCTTCCTGGCCGACTTCCGCCGCCGCGAGCCCGCCGCCGCCTGCCTGGTGCACGGCCTCCCAGTGGACGACGTCGAGCTCGGCCCGACCCCGGCGCACTGGCGCGACGCCATCGCGGCGGAGACGGCCCGCACCCAGGAGGCCATGCTGGCGCTGGTCGGCCTGGCACTGGGCGAGCCCTTCGGCTGGGCCACCCTCCAGGAGGGCAGCATCATCCAGAACGTCCTGCCGATCCGCGGCGACGAGGACCGGCAGAGCGGCTACGGCAGCGAGGCCCTGCTGGAGTTCCACACCGAGGACGGCTTCCACCCCAACCGCTGCGACTACCTGATCCTGCTCGGCCTGCGCAACGCCGACCGCGTGCCGACCATCGTCGCCTCCGTCCGGGACGTCGAACTCGACGACCGCACCCGGGAGGTGCTCGCCCAGGACCGCTTCCACATCCTCCCGGACACCGAGCACATCCGGCAGTTGGAGACCTCCGACCCGGACCACCCGGCGCTCGCCAAGCTCCGCCGGATGGCCGACGACCCCACGCCGACCAGCGCGCTGTTCGGCGACGGCCTCTCCCCGTACCTGCGCATCGACCTGCCGTTCATGCGCTGCGTCGGGGACGACCCGGAGGCCGTCGAGGCCCTGGACCGGCTGATGGCGGAGCTGACCCGGGTCCAGCAGGAGGTGGTGGTCGGCCCCGGCACCCTGCTGGTCGTGGACAACTACCAGGCCGCGCACGGGCGGCGCTCCTTCAAGGCCCGGTACGACGGCACCGACCGCTGGCTGAAGAAGATCACCGTCAGTCGCAACCTCCGCCGCAACATGGCCGGTTACGCCCCCGACCGGCACCGGGTCATCGTCTGATCCGGGCAGCGGGCCCCCACCCGCCGCCCGCTCCGCACCCGCTCCGCACCCGCCGCCCGCTCCGCACCCGCTCCGCACCCGCACACCCAGCCGGGACCCGGCCGCTCCGGCGGCCGGGCCCGGCGTCCTCCGAAAGGCCCCCGTCCATGCGCACAGTCATCGTCTCCGGCGCCTCCAGCGGCATCGGGAAGGCCACCGCCGAGCGGTTCGCCGCCTCCGGCGACCACGTGGTGAACCTCGACATCACCGAGCCCGCGGCCCCGGCGGCGGGCCTGGACGGCGGCCCGGGGTCGGTGAGTTTCCTGGAGGTCGACGTCGCCGACTGGCAGGCCGTCAAGGAGGCCGTCGACACCGTGCACGCCGCCCGGGGCGGCCTGGACGTGGTGATCGCCAACGCCGGCATCAGCATCCGCAGCGGCGTGCTCGAACTGACCGAGGCCGACGTGCGCCGCGCCGTCGACGTCAACCTGGTCGGCGTGCTGGCCCTGTGGCGGCACTCGGCCCCGTACCTGCTCGGCCAGGGCCACGGCGTGCTGCTCGCCACCGCCTCGGTCAACGGCAGCCGCGGCTACCCGCTCTACGCGCCGTACAACGCCACCAAAGCCGGTGTGGCCTCGCTCTGCCAGACCTTCGCCATGGAGCTCAGCCCGCTGGTGCGCACCGCGTGCGTCACCCCCGGCGCGGTGCTGACCCCGATGCAGCGCGCCGAGTACACCGACGCCATGCTGGACGAGGTCAACGAGCGCATCCCGGCGCGCCGGCACGCCTCCCCGGAGGAGATCGCCGAGGTCTTCCACTTCCTCGCCTCCGACCGGGCGAAGTTCGTCACCGGCCAGGAGTTCGTGGTGGACGGCGGCGAGACGGCCGGCGCCACCACCGCGTTCTTCCCCGGCCCCCTCGCGCCCGGCTCGGCGCAGGTCTAGGGACGTCCACCACGGCGGAGGGCGGTGCCGACCCCGGCACCGCCCTCCGCCGTCCTGCTGTTGTCCTTCCCGCCGTTCCGGCCCGGCCCGCCGGCCCTGCTCAGACCCGCGCGCCGTGCTCCAGCACGGCCTCCAGGCCGAAGTACCGCCGGCTGACCCGGCACTCCTCCATGACGGCCTCCAGCCCCGGCAGGTACGCCTCCTGCTCGTCCAGCACCACGTCCCGGTCCAGCCGCTGCAGCAGTCGCCGGAGCACCAGGACGAGCCAGCCCGCGTCCGGAGCGGAGCCACGGTTGTGCAGCCAGACGTGCACGCAGGAGGCGGCGGCGTGGAAGACGCAGTGGTCCTCCGCGGTGCGCGAGCCGGCCACCGAGGCCGCGTCGATGCCGTGCTCGGCGACGCGGCCGTAGAGCGCGGCCCGGCGGCGGTCCAGCTCGGCGACCGCCTCGGCCAGGTCGCGGGCCTGCCCGGGGGCGCACTCGGCCGCGGCCACCCGGTCCAGCCGCTCCACCGCGGTGCGCCAGCCCCGGGTGATCTCGTCCTGCCCGTTGGTCGCCAGGGCCAGCCTGTTGCCGTCCGGCTCCCAGACCGGGGCCTCGACGGACAGGTCGAACAGCCGCTCCAGCAGCTCCTCGGAGCCCTCGGCGGCCCGTTCCACGAGCGGGGCCAGCGCCGCCAGTTGGGTCGCGATGTTGAACAGGTTGACGTGCGTGGTGCCCTCGAAGATCGAGGTGATGCAGTGGTCCCGGCGGATCTTCTGGAAGGCGCCGGAGGCGACCAGCTCGCGCAGGTAGCCGCGTGCCGCGAGGACCTTGGACATCTGCTCCATGGTCTCCTCGCCGATCACCGGCACCAGGTACTTCACCACCGAGGACCAGAGCGCCAGCCGTGCCGGGGCGAGGGTCAGCGCCCGGGCCACCGGGATCGTCACGCAGTCGGCGACCAGCAGGTCCAGGTGCGCGTCGACGAGGTGCCGGCGGACCACCGGGAGGCGGTGGATCGCGGCGCCGTAGAGCCGGCGCTCGTGCGCGTAGTCCAGCCCGATCCGCAGCACGGCGTCCATGCTGCCGAGGGACATGCCGCCGATCGCGGTGCGGGTGATCTGCAGGGTGCGCACGGTGTCGATCAGTGCGCGGCCGGGCCGGCCGATGACCGCGCCGGCCGCGGGCACCCGGGAGCCGGTGAACCGGATGCCGCTCACGTCGTGGCCGCGCAGGCCGAGGGCGCGGACGATCGGCTTCGGCTCGACGCTGTCCGGGTCCAGCTCCCGCCGGTCGACGAGCAGCAGCACCGGTCCGCGCGGGCCCTGGGCCAGCACGGTGTAGAAGCGGGCCCGGTTGCCGTTGCCTACCGGCCACTTCTCGCCGTCCAGCACGTAGTCCTCGCCGTCGGGCACGGCGGTGGTGGCCGTGGTGGTGAGGTCGCTGCCGACCTCCGCCTCGGAGACGGCGAAGCACAGTTTGTCCCCGGCGGTCACCGCCTCGGCGATCCGCTTCTGCTGGTCGGGCGTTCCCCACAGCCAGACCGGCTGGCAGCCGAGCATGCTGGAGCCGAACATCACCGCCGTGGTCAGGTTCCGCCGGGCCAGCGAGCGGGTCACCGCGAGCACCGATTCGAGGTTGAGCATCCGCCCGCCGGCCACCGCCGGGACGAGGCGCTCCGGCAGGCCCCAGTCCAGGAGCAACTGCTCGGCGCCGGGCGGGACTTCACCGAGTTCCTCGTGCTCCACGACCTCGGCGAAGGCGAACGGGCCGGACGCGGCCAGCGGGTCGCCCAGCAGCCCCTCCAGCTCCGCGGTCAGCCGACGGGTCGGGCGGGGAACGGAATTCGGTTCCATACGACTGGCTCCTGTGCACGGGAATACGGAACGCCCAGCGTGTTCCGGTGCAGTGTCGTCAGGAGGTCTTCCGCATTTCCAGGCAGCGGCGCAGGCAACTCGTCATGCCTGCAAGTTGCCCAGTGAGTGCCTAGGTTCTGCGGGTTGTCCGTCCGAGAGTATCCGGTGTGGCAGTACGTCAATCCGAAGGAGCCCGGCGGCGATGAACACCGAATTCCACGACGAACGGGAAACCGTGCTGTTCACCCTGGACCGGACCAGGGAGAGTCTGATGGAGGTCGACGCCGCGTTCAAGGCCAATCTCAACTGGAACTACGGCGAGCGCAACAACCGGCTGTGGGCGCTGTACGAGAAGAGCAAGATCGCGCAGTGGAATGCCGCGACCGACATCGACTGGAACCACGAGGTCCGGTTCGGTGCGCTCCTGGACGAGGGCCAGAGCACCGGTCTGCAGAACTTCCGCGGGCCGGGCAGCCCGGTGCCCGAGGAGCTGATCAACCAGTTCCGCTGGGAGTACCTGTCCTGGATGATCAGCCAGTTCCTGCACGGTGAACAGGGCGCGCTGGTGACCACCGCCCGGCTGGTGGAGACCGTGCCCGACATGGAGGCCAAGATCTACGCGGCCGCCCAGGTCGCCGACGAGGCGCGGCACGTCGAGGCGTACGCCAAGTACATCGACGAGAAACTGGGCAACTGCTACCCGATCAATCCGGGGCTCAAGTCGCTGCTGCGCGACCTGCTCTCGGAATCCGACTGGGACATCGTCTACCTCGGCATGCAGGTGATCGTCGAAGGCCTCGCCCTGGCCGCGACCCGACTGGCGGGCACCGGATTCGGCGAGCCGATCATCACCCAGATCACCCGGATGATCGCCCGCGACGAGGCGCGGCACATCGGTTTCGGCGTGGTCTCGCTCACCGGAATGTACGAGCAGATGAACAGCAAGGAGCGCGCGGAGCGGGAGGAGTTCCTGCTGGAGTCGATCTTCCTGATGTCCCGCCGGTTCCTGCTGCGCGAGGTGTGGGAGCGCATGGAGCTGGACGTCGAGGCCGGCATCACCTTCGCGATGAACGACCCGATGATGTTCGGCTACCGCCAGCTGCTGTTCCAGCAGGTGATCCACATCCTGCGGCAGGTCGGCCTGCTCAGCCCGAAGCTGCGCGACCTGTTCCTGAGCGAGCAGCTGGCCAAGCCGGAAGCCTTCGTCGGCGTCAACTGACCCGGACGACGAGAACGAGGACGAGAACGAATCGGAGGAGCCGCGTGCCTGCGCAGCGCGACGACGTCGTCATCACCGGGCTCGGCGCCACCACGCCGCTGGGCGGCGACGCCCGGTCCACCTGGACGGCACTGCTCGACGGGGTCTCGGCGGCGGTCGCGATCACCGAGCCCTGGGCCGAGGGACTGCCGGTGCGGATCGCCGCCCCGGCCGCCGTGGAGCCGGGCCCGCTGATCGACCGGGTCCAGGCCCGGCGCACCGACCGTTCCGCGCAGTTCGCGCTGCTGGCGCAGCGGGAGGCCTGGCAGGACGCGGGCTTCAGCGCCGCCGCGGGCGCACCGGGGCACCCCGAACCGGACCGGCTCGCGGTGGTCGTCGGCAGCGGCATCGGCGGCCTGAGCACCCTGCTGCCGGCGCACGACCTGATCCGGGCCGGGGACACCCGCCGGGTCTCGCCGTTCACCCTGCCGATGCTGATGAACAACGCCGCGGCCGCGCTGTGCGCGCTGGAGCTGAACGCCACGGCGGTGGCCCACGCGCCCTCGACGGCCTGCGCGGCCGGCGCCGACGCCCTCGCGGCGGGGCTGGACCTCATCCGCCTGGGCCGGGCCGACGTGGTGGTGGCCGGCGGTACCGAGGCGGTCATCAACCCGATGGCGATCACCGCCTTCGCGGCGATGAAGGCGCTGTCCCGCAACAACGACGCCCCGGCCTGTGCCTCCCGGCCCTTCGACAAGAAGCGGGACGGCTTCGTCCTGGGCGAGGGCGCGGCGGTGCTGGTGCTGGAGTCCGCCGAGCACGCCCGGCGGCGCGGGGCCCGGGTCTACGCCGGGTTCGCCGGGGCCGGGGCGAGCGCCGACGCGCACCACATCACCCGTCCGCACCCGGAGGGCGAGGGGATGGCGCGGGCCATCCGGCGCGCGCTCGCGGACGGCGGGGTGGAGCCGGCCGAGGTCGGCCACGTCAGCGCGCACGCCTCCTCCACGTCGGTGGGCGACGCGGCGGAGGCGCTGGCGATCCGGACCGCGCTGGACGGCGTGCGGCCGGCCGTGTCGGCGGTCAAGTCGTCCGCCGGGCACCTGATCGGCGCCTCCGGCGCACTGGCCGCGCTGACCACCGTGCTGGCCCTGCACCACCGCACCGCGCCGCCCACCATCAACCTGGACGACCTGGACGACGCGATCGACCTGGACGTGGTCCGAGTCGCGCCCCGCCCGCTGCCCGCCGGTCCGCTGGCGGCGCTCACCCAGAGCGCGGGCTTCGGCGGGCACAACACCGTGCTGGCCTTCCGCGCCGGGGCGTGAGCCCCCCGCACCGCGCGCGAGGCGGCAAGGGGCGTGCGCCCGTAGCGGACGTGCGCCCGCTACCGGACGTGCGCCCGTACCGGGCATGAGTCCGCCCCCGGCCAGGTCGGCTCTCCTGGCCCGGGGGCGGTGGCGGGGCGTGCGGGTGGGTGCGGTGCGGTGCGGGGCGGGCGGGTGCGTGCGGTGTTCCCGGGCTGTCCCGCGGTCAGGACGCCGGAGGCCAGTCGCCGCCGAGCGGGACGACGATGGACTCCAGGTGGTCGACGGTCGGCAGCGCGCCCTCGCCCTCGTCCAGCAGCTCCCGGACGAGCTCGACGAGCTCGTGGACGGTCTCCAGCGAGGAGGCCCGCTCCTGGGGCAGGCCGTCGAACTCGAAGACGTCCTCGATGGTGAGGCCCAACTGGACCATCGCGAGCGAGTGGTAGCCCAGTTCGCTGACGAGCTTGGTGTCCGGACCGATCGGGTCCTTCTTGGTCGGCGCGATGAGGAGGACCAGCTGGCTGATCACATCAGGGATCTGGTCGGAGGCGATGTCGGTCATACAGGGATCGTCGCCGCGCGGGGGTCCGACATTCCAGGCATCGCCTCCGGCAACGACTCGGCAAGATCGCACCTTGGGTGACCGCGCCGACCCGGCGGGTGACCGGATTGCCGCCGGTTTGCCTGGGGACCGGCCGGGTCGGCCCCCTATGCTCGGAGCATGGGCATCCGTGCGCTCTCTGAGTCACCGTCAACAGTCTTGACGGTCAACCCGGTTGGGGCTCGGCGGCGGCGACTGCGGGGGGTCCGCCTGCCGCACGGCACGTGGCCCGACCATCACCCCTGACACCACCGAGGTGGCTCTATGACGCTGTTGGCATCCTGGGGATCCCTGGCCGCTCAGCCCTCGCCCGCGGACGACACGCTCTTCGCCGTGATCAACGTGGCGTTCATCGTCCTCATCACGGCGATCGTCCTCGTCTCCCAGTTCAGCGTCCGCGACGTCAGGGCCCAGACCTTCCTGTGGGTCGCGATGCTCGTGCTGCGCGGCTTCCTGCCGCCGGGCCCCGCCGAGGCGACGGCGACCAGCGTCGTCTTCCTGGTCATCGGCCTGGCGTTCTCACTGGTCTTCGGCTACTACCGCGGTCTGACGATGCCCATGTGGCGGGACCAGACCGGCCGGCTGCTGCGCAAGGGCGGCCGGACCACCGCCAAGCTGTGGGTGGCGAACCTGGCCGAGCGCCTGGTCGTCGGCGGTGTCGAAGCGGTGTTCTTCCACGGCCGGTTCAACGGCAACGGGGTCTGGCTCGGGGTCGGTGTGACGCTGGCCGTCCAGCAGGCCGTGATGATGCGCCGCGCTCCCGGCATCACCGAGGTCCGGCCCACCGGTCCGGGCCGCACCGTGCCCGCGGTCGAGCAGCCCGACGTCCGGACGAACTGACCGCGGGCCGTACCGGCCGGCCGCGGGCCGATTCACCGCGCGTAGCGAGAAGTGCTCCGAGGCCCACGGCCCCGGAGCACTTTCCGTGTCGTCAGTCGGCGAGCGGTTCGAGCTCGAAGATCGCGCTGTCCGCCGGGGTCACCACGCGGTGCGCCTCGACCAGGCGCCAGCCGCCCTCCTCGAACACCCCGTTCCACTCCTGGAGGGTCGGCAGGTAGGCACCCATCATGCGGTGCGCGACCTCGAAGCCCAGGGTGAAGACCGGGATCTCGGAGTCCGGGATGTCGGTGGTCATCGCGGTGTCGCCGAGCAGGAAGCGCTTGACGTTGGGGAACGCCTCGCGCAGCCCGCGCAGGGAGGTGACGCAGTTCTCCCGCGGCCAGAAGTCGTGGCCCATCAGAAAGGAGGTCAGGAGGTCGACGTCGGCGAACTCCGGGTGCGGCTGGGGGTTGGTGGCGTCGTCCTTGACGAAGGACACCTTGCCCTCGAAGCCGGCCTCCTTGGTCGAGGCCCGGGCCACGCCCAGCGCGCCCTCGGCGATGTCGATGCCGAGGCCGGTCGCGTCCGGGTTCTGCCGCAGCACGCTGATGATGCGCTCGCCGCTGCCGCAGCCGAGGTCGGCGATCTTGCGGAACCCGCCGACCGAGCCGAGGGCCTTCTTGAACACCGGGTCGAAGAAGTTGGCGTTGATGTCGCGGCAGGCGATCGCGATGGCGGCGGAGTCACGGCGGTAGAAGCTGCCGACCCGGTTCTCGTTCTTCAGTACGGCGGGCATGTCGGCGAAGAGCGCCGCGCAACCGCGGGACAGCCAGTGGTAGAAGGCCTTGGCGCGGTACACCTCGGCGAAGTTCACATCGGTGGTGATCAGGGTGCCCTGCCGCTGGACGACGCGGACGCTGGCCAGGGCCTGGAACATCCCCTCGACCGCGTACTGGTCGAGGCCGTTGCGTTCGGAGAACTCGGCGACGTCCAGTTTGTCCTGGTCCGCCAGCTCTTCGAGCGCCCCGGCCTCCCAGGCGGCACCGATCGCCGAGGAGGCGACGGTGGCGTTGAAGATGTCGGCGGCGGTCATTCTCGCCGCTCCGAGCACGAGGTTGTCGGTCACGTCCTGGTCCCCTCTGAGGAATGGAATCCGGCAGGCCGGACGGGAGGTCCGGCCGGGCTGGTGGTGATCACGGGCGCCGGGCGAGCAGGATCCGGTGCATCGGGGTGTCGACCAGCGCCGTCCTCACCAGGCCGGCCCGGTCGAGCCATTGGTCGTAGTCCGCCAGGGAGAAGGAGTCTCCGCCGCCGGTGACGAGCATCGACGCGGCGAACAGTCGGAAGAAGCGGTTCTGGATCGACTGGGCGTCGGTCTCGTCGTCCACGATGTGGTCGACGACGGCGACCACACCGCCCTCGCGCACCGCCTGCGCCGCCCGTCGCATGAGCTCCTCGGAGCCCTCGGCGGTCTGCAGGTGGAAGATGTTCACCAGGAGGACGAGGTCCTGACCGGTGTTCCACTCCTCGGTGAAGAAGTTGCGCTCCACCGGTTCGAACCGGTCCTGCACGCCCAGCCGTTCCGCCTGTCCGCGGGCGATGGGCACGATCCGCGGGTGGTCCAGGCCGGTGGCCCGCAGCCCCCGGAAGCGCTGCAGGAGCAGCTGGCTGTAGATGCCGGTGCCGCAGCCGACGTCGAGCATCGAACGGTCCGCCTCGCCCTTCCAACCCTCCTCTTCCGCAAGGAGGTTGGCGAGCGATTCGACGATCGGCGGGGCCCAGAAGTTGATCCCGCGGGCGACCTGCTCGTAGTCCTCGGCGGACAGCTGGTTGGCCTGGTAGTCGCCGTCCGCGCCGCGGGCGGGCCGCTTGACGTGGTCGGCGAGGTTGCGCCACACGTCCCAGCCGATCGCCCGGTCGTAGCCGATCCGGCCGGCCAGGCTGTAGAGGCCGCCGGGCAGCAGGCACTCGGCCATGCCGTCCACCAGCCGGTAGACGTCCTGACCGTCCTCGGTGCGCACCCGCTGGACGATCTCGTAGCAGTACAGGCCGTCGAGCAGCACCCGCAGGCCGTGGGCGTCGGCGTCCAGCCGGGCGGCGAGGTCGGCCGGGGTGGCCGGTCCGTCCGCCAGGGCGACGAAGACGCCGAGGTCGAACGCGGCCTCGATCATGCCGGGCGCGAACATCGCGATCAGGTGTTCGTAGACGCGATGCGAGGCCCGGACGACGGCGCCGTCCCGGGGATCGCCGATCAGTTTCGAACCGTCCACCAGGGGCGCCACACCGGTGTCCGGCAGCGGAGTGTTCTCGTCCGACGTTTCGCCGGTTCTGTCGTCGTGGACGGAGGCGTCTATCGTGGTCATCGATCCCCATTTGCGCTCAAGGCATTAAGCCGGGCAGTGCTGAATGACCCGCGGAGGAGTTTCCCGAATGGACCGGAGAAATTAACCCGTCGATTCGATCGAATTCGATCGCCCGTCGGCCGGGTCGCACCCGGAACCGATTCCGGGCACGACAGTGCGGCCGACGCGACGGAGAACGCCCCGACGAGCGGACGGTGTGCGTGCGGGCCGGCCTCAGGCCGGAATGGCGTTGACGTACTCGCGCATCATCCGGGGGACCCGGTACGCGTACTGGTGGCCACGTTTCACCTGGACGACGGAGAAGTCCACGAGATCGGCCAGCACATCGATATTGCGGGAGGGCTCCCGGCCGCCGTCGACCGGTTCCTGCCGGACATCGTCGATGGAGAATTCATCGGGAAAGCGGGAGAGTTGTCTGAGGGCCCGGCGCTGCCGGTCGTCGAGGAGTCCGTAGGCCCAGGCGAGGCTGCGGTGCAGCGAGCGGTGGTGGGACAGCCCGCCCACCTCGTCCTGACCCAGGATCGGCAGCACCTGGCACTCGTCCACCAGGACGTGCAGGGGCACCGAGCGCATCCGGAAGGCGGCGTTCTCGATGGCGAGCGCGAGACCGCCCAGCCGGCGGCAGAGCTCGACCACCTGCGGCATCTGGTCGCCGAGGTCCAGCGTCGGGACGACGGAGTGCACCCGGCGGCAGAACAGCTCGGCGGCGGGCGGGCAGCCGTAGCTGCCCTCGGGGTAGTCGACGGACAGGGGCGACACCTCCCACAGGTCCGCCGGGATGGAGGCGGGCGCCCGCAGCGAGGTGATCAGGATGTGGAGCGCGGGATGCCGCTCCAGCATCATCCTGACCTGCCTGGTCACCGCGCCGATGACGTGCTCGGCGTTGTCGATGACGACCATCATCTGCAGTTCGGGGTTGGTCCTCGGGTCCCGTTCGTAGCCGTGCAGCAGGGTGTCGAGCGAGCGCTGCACCTCCGCCGAGGCCGCGGCGGCGTCGACGCTCTCGGGGGTCACCGAGCCGAGTTCGAGCACCACCACGCCGTCCCGGAAGCGGTCGAGCAGGTGCGCGGCGGAGTCCAGGGCCAGCCGGGTCTTGCCCACGCCGGCCGGGCCGGTGAGCACCAGCGGCCGGCCCGGCCGGAGGGTGGTCACCACGTGCAGCAGGTCGGCCTGGCGTCCGACGGTGATGTCCGTCTTGGGGCGCAGCCCCTGCCACCGGGCATTGTCCGGGACCTCGACGACGTTGGTCAGCAGACCGGGCTCCAGGCGGGAGGAGAGCATGCCGGTCGGGGTGCCCGGACGGGCCACGTGGGACATCAGCGTGTCCTGGCTGGTCGCCGCGGACAGCAGGGCGCCGACCAGGAGTTCCACGGAGCTGCGCCGCGGATTCTTGATGGCCCCGGTTTCCAGATTCCTAATGGTCCGCACACTGACATTGGAATGCTCGGCTAACTGCTCTTGGCTCCAGCCGACCATCTTCCGTTGGGTTACTAACATGGAGCGAAGCTGATTGTTGTCCATTCCCCCGCGCTTCCTGCTGTTGTGAGCAGAATTCAAGTCAGAACTTAACACGCCGACTTGCGGCGCCAATCACTCCAGGACGATCATTACGTGCCGCGCGGTCATGGCGGAGCGCATGCGAGAGCGCCCGCGCCGAGCGTGGGTCGTGATGTGTCAGAACCGTGGAAAAATGAGTCGAGGACGTTCCGCTGCTGCTCGGGAGCGGCCTTTGAGGGTGAGGTGACCACAGCCCGTTAGGCTACTCAAGCTACATGTGAACGAGTGTACTACGCGGACTATTTCTGCGAACCTGCCGCTACGTTCGATTTGCCCCTTTTGACACCGGCAACTCCCCGGTGCCCCCGGCAATATCCGGCTGTTCTGCCGAGAGTATGCAGGCATTGTCGGCCAGGTTGGCCGGATCACACTGCCCCTTCCCGGCCGTGATCGACCGTCGGGCCGGCGGGGCGTCAGGCGACGACCGCCCGCTCTTGACACGGCATACTCGTTCACCTGCGCAGACCGCAGTGGATACCCGGTGGAAACCTGGTTGAGACCGCCCACAGCCGAAGGATAAGAAGAGGAAATGACAACGCTCAAGGAGCAGCTGCAGGAGGACCTCACGGCTGCCATCAGGGTCCGGGACGAGCTTCGCGCGTCCACCATTCGGCTCACGCTGGCCGCCGTCACCAGCGAGGAGGTGGCGGGCAAGCAGAAGCGCGAGCTGTCCGACGCCGACGTGCTGAAGGTGATCGGCCGCGAGGCGAAGAAGCGCCGGGAGGCCGCCGAGGCCTTCGACGGGGCGGGTCGCACCGACCAGGCCGCCCGGGAGCGGGCCGAGGGTGAGGTGCTGGCGACCTACCTGCCCAAGCAGCTCTCCGACGAGGAGCTCGCCGCGATCGTGGCGGACGCCGTGGCCGAGAGCGGCGCGACCGGCCCGCAGGCGATGGGCGCCGTGATGAAGCTGGTGAAGCCCAAGGTCGACGGCCTGGCCGAGGGCGGCCGGGTCGCCGCCGCCGTGAAGGCCGCGCTGTCCTGACCGCGGACCGCCCGGGTCCGTCGGGTCAAGCCGGCTCTGGCCGGAATCGAGCGGCCCTGTAGGGCCCGCGAGGGGCTCCCGCGGCCCCGACGACCCGTCACCCGGCAACACGACGTCGAAGGGGCGCCCTCCGAACCGGAGGGCGCCCCTTCGTCACTGCTGCGCGGCTCGTGCCGGGTGGCGCGGTCAGCCGTTGCCGTTGCCGCCGCCGTGCCGGCCGCCGTTCCCGCCGCCGATCATCCCGGGCGGGAAGGTGAACCCGCCGCCGATCATCCCGCCGGGACCGCCGCCCCCGGGACCGCCGCCCCCGGGGTTGCCGCCGCCGGGGTTGCCGCCGCCCTGCGGCGGCGGGGGGTTGCCCGCGGGCGGCTGGGGGTTGGGGTCGGCCGGCGGGGTGGCCGGCTGCGGGTCCGGGATGTCGACGGTCTGGATCGGCTCCATCGGCGTGCCCTGGAGCGCCTGGTTCATCGCCATCTGCCAGATCGGGCCGGGGCCGTCGGCGCCGAACACCTCGTCGAAGTGCTTGCCGCCGATGTTGATGTTCTTCATCTTGACGCCGCCGGCCGGGCCGCCGAGCCAGACCGAGGTGGCCAGCGACGGGGTGTAGCCGCTGAACCAGGCGGCCTTCTTCTCGTCGGTGGTACCGGTCTTGCCGGCGATCTTGCGGCCGCCGTCCAGGCCGAGCGCGGCCGCGGTGCCCTTCTCGGTCACGTTCAGCAGGACGGTGTTGAGCTTGTCCGCGGTGTCCTCGGAGAAGGCCTGGCTGCACTGGGTCTGCGGGACCTGGAGCTCCTTGCCGTCCACCGTGCTGATCTTGTTGATCGCGATCGGGGTGCAGTACTTGCCGCGCGCGGCGAAGGTCGCGTAGACGTTCGCCATGGTCAGCGGGGAGAGCTCCAGGGTGCCCAGGACCATCGAGGGCACCTCCCGGAAGGCGTCGCCCTTCGCGGACTGGGTGATGCCCAGCTTGTTCGCCATCTGCTTCATCGCGCAGAGGCCGACCTGCTGCTCCATCTGCACGAAGTAGGTGTTGACCGACAGCGCCATGGCCTGCTTCAGCTGGTACGGGCCCTTCTCGGACTCGGACTCGTTCTTGACCGTGGCCTTCTGCTCGCCGGGCGCCGGGACGTTCTTCCAGGTGCCCGAGCAGGTGGACATCTGCGGGTAGTCGATCTTGTTCTCGGACGGGAACGCCTGGGTCGGCGACATGCCCGACTCCAGCGCCGCCGCGGCCAGGATCGGCTTGAAGGTCGAACCGGTCTGGAAGCCGTTGCCGCCGCCCATCGAGGCGTCCACGTTGAGGTTGACGACGGTCTGGTTCTTGTTCGAGTCCAGGCCGTACGGGCGGGTCTGGGCCATCGCCAGGATCTTGCCGGTGCCCGGCTCCATCATGGTCGCGGCCGCCGACACCTGGTCGGTCACGTTGACCTTCTTGGTGACGGCGTTCTGGGCCGCGGCCTGCTTGTCCGGGTCCAGCGTGGTGTAGATGTTCAGGCCGCCGGTGTCCCAGAGCTTCTTGCGCTCGTCGGCGCTCTTGCCGAACGCCGGGTCCTGCTTGACCACGTGGCGGACGTAGTCGCAGAAGAAGCCCATCCCGGCCTGGGCGGTGATGCAGCCGTTCTGCGGGTCCTTGTACTTCAGGCCCAGCGGGGCGGCCTTCGCCTCCTTCGCCTGGTCCGCGGTGATGTGCTTGTTCTCCAGCAGCTTGTCGATCACGACGTTGCGGCGCTTGACCGTGTTCTCGGGGTAGCGCACCGGGTCGTAGGACGAGGGGTTCTGCACCATGCCGGCCAGCGTGGCGGCCTCGGCGATGGTCAGGTCCTTGTTGCTCTTGCTGAAGTAGCGCTGGGAGGCGGCCTCGACCCCGTAGGCCTGGTGGCCGTAGAAGGTGATGTTGAGGTAGTTGGTGAGGATCTGGTCCTTGCTCAGGTCCTCCTCCAGCTTGATGGCGACCTTGAGCTCCTGGATCTTGCGGCCCAGGGTCTTGCGCTGCGCCTCCAGGACGGCGGCCTGGTCGTCGCCGGCCTTCTCCACGTTGACGTTCTTCACGTACTGCTGGGTCAGCGTCGAGGCGCCCTGCGAGGCGGTGCCGCTCTCGGCGTTCTTGCTGGCCGCGCGGAGGATGCCCTTGAGGTCGACGGCGCCGTGCTCGTAGAAGCGGGCGTCCTCGATGTCCACCTGGGCGTGCCGCATGAACGGCGACATCTGGTCGGCGGTGAGGACGGTGCGGTCGCGCTCGTAGACCTTGGCGATCAGGCCGCCCTTGGCGTCGAAGATCTGGGTGGCCTGGGTGAGCGGCGGGGTCTTGAAGTCGTCGGAGATGTTGTCGAAGCTCTCCGCCGTGTCCTTGGCGGTCAGCCCGATGGCGCCGACGGCGGGCAGGGCGAGTCCTGCCAGCAGGACTCCGGAGAGCACGCTGACGCCCAGGAACTTCACGCCGTTGCCGACGTGCTCCAACGGTGATCCGCCGCTGCCGCCGCGCGGAGCTCCGGTGTTGCCTGGGGGCTGGGATGCCTGTGGGCGCTTCGGTGCCATGGGGAGAACCCTACGTCGCGGATTCCCGTACATAGGGGCACGTGTTCGCCTAGGCTTGTCACAAGCTTGGTACAGCTTCGGTGCGTCAGCATCATTCACTCTTGTGGGCGAGGAGAGTTGCCCGAATCGCCCGGGAATGTCCGGGCTTTGAGGCGGCTGGGGCCTGCTGTGCACGGGTGAACGGTTGCGCTCCGTGATGACGCCTGCGGCGAGAGTGGGGGCTCCGCGCTTGGCAAGGTGTGCGACCTGCGATCACTCCAACGAGTGAGCTGACCGATACCCATAGTCCAATCGGGTCATTCGAGATTGAGCCCGAAGGGGCTGTTGCAAGCTGTCGTTCTTCCGTAACGTCCTCAACTGGCAACGGTGAATATGCCGTTGCCGCCGTGGGGGAGCCTCGATACGGGAGAGGACGGCGCCGGCATGGGCTGGGTTGACGACTGGAGTGCGCAGGCCGCCTGCCGCACGAGTGATCCGGACGAACTGTTCGTCCAGGGGGCGGCGCAGAACCGCGCGAAGGCGGTGTGCAGCGGCTGCCCGGTGCGCACGGAGTGCCTCGCGGACGCCCTGGACAACCGGGTGGAGTTCGGGGTCTGGGGCGGGATGACGGAGCGCGAGCGCCGGGCGCTGCTGCGCCGCCGCCCGACGGTCATCTCGTGGCGGAGGCTGCTGGAGACGGCCCGCACCGAGTACGAGGAGTCCCTCGCGACCGGTGTGATACTGACGGACTACGCCCAGGCGGGCTGAGCCGGGGCACACCGGCTGCACAGGCCGAACCGGCCGTACCGGGGGGTCCGGGCCGGTCGGCCCCGGGCGGGCGCCCACGCCGCACCGCCCGAGCCGTCCGACGGCGTTCCGCGCCGTCCCACGTCCTACGTCGTCCGCCGTCCTAGGCCGTGTTGCTGAGCCGGTCGCCGATGGCCCGCAGGCCGTCGAGGTCGTGCACGTCACCCGGCAGCGCCGGGACCTCCACGATCGGCACGTCCGGGTAGACCGAGACGAAGCGGTCGCGGGTGCGGCGCTCCCGCCCCATGATCTGCATCCGCTCGGCGTGCAGCCGCAGCAGCCCGGCCGCGAGCAGCTCCGCCTCCGGCGAGGAGTGCTCCGAGCCGTTCTCCTCCAGTGCCTCGGCCGCCGCCAGCGCCCGCTCCGCCGTGAGCTGCGGGGCGCCCGAGCCGTGCACCCGGTTGAGCACCAGCCCGGCCAGCGGCATCCGGTCCGCGGCGAGCCGGTCCACGAAGTACGCCGCCTCGCGCAGCGCGTCCCGCTCCGGCGCGGCCACCACCAGGAACGCCGTGCCCGGCGCCTTGAGCAGCTGGTACGTACGGTCCGCGCGCTCGCGGAAGCCGCCGAACATCGAGTCCATCGCGCTGACGAAGGTCTGCACGTCGGTGAGCAGCTGGGCGCCGAAGATCTTGCCCAGGGCGCCGGTGAGCAGGCCCATCCCGGCGTTCAGGAACCGCATGGCGCTGCGCCCGCCGACCTTGGCCGGGGCGGTCAGTATCCGGATCACCCGGCCGTCCAGGAAGGACCCGAGCCGGTTGGGCGCGTCCAGGAAGTCCAGCGCCGAGCGCGACGGCGGGGTGTCCACGACGATGAGGTCCCACTCCTCGGCGTCGCGCAGCTGCCCGAGCTTCTCCATCGCCATGTACTCCTGCGTGCCCGCGAAGCCGGCCGACAGGGACTGGTAGAACGGGTTCTCCAGGATCGCCCGGGCCCGTTCGGGCTCAGCGTGGGCCAGCACGACCTCGTCGAAGGTCCGCTTCATGTCCAGCATCATGGCCTGGAGCTCCCCGTCGCCGGCCACCCCCTTGACCACCCGGGGGGTGTTGTCGAGCTCGGTCAGGCCCATCGACTGGGCGAGCCGGCGGGCCGGGTCGATGGTCAGCACCACGACCTTGCGGCCCCGTTCGGCGGCCCGCAGGCCGATCGCCGCGGCGGTGGTGGTCTTGCCGACGCCGCCGGAGCCGCAGCAGACGATGATCCTGGTCCCCGGATCGTCGATCAGCTCGTCCACCGCGAGCCGCTTCCCGGTGCTCCGCACCCCGTTCGAGGTCATGCCGCCCCCTGCCGCTTCAGGTCGCCCGCCAGCCGGTACAGTCCGCCGAGGTCCACGCCCTCGCCCAGCAGCGGCAGTTCGTACGTCGGGATCCGCAGCTGCTGCAGGTCGGCGCGCTGCGCGCGCTCCAGCTCGACCCGCTCGGCGTGCTCCCTGGCCTGCTCCAGCAGCGGGTCGATCAACGGCTCCACCGCCGCGCGGACCGTCTCCGGCTTGCGCGAGCGGCCGCCGAGCCCGGCCTCCCCGAGCGCCAGCGCGACCTCCTCGCGGTGGTTGCCGTCCACCGCGGCCACCGCGGCGGCGTCCAGGACCGGCGGGCGGACCATGTTGACCATCACCCCGCCCACCGGCAGCTTCGCCTCGCGCAGCTCCGCGATGCCGTCGACCGTCTCCTGCACCGGCATCTCCTCCAGCAGGGTGACCAGGTGCACCGCGGTCTCCGGGGACTTCAGCACCCGCATCACGGCCTGCGCCTGGGTGTGTATCGGGCCGATCCGGGCCAGCCCGGCGACCTCGGCGTTGACGTTCAGGAACCGGGTCAGCCGTCCGGTCGGCGGGGCGTCCATCACCACCGCGTCGTAGCGGCGCCGGCCGTCCGGGTCCTTGCGCCGGGTCGCCTCGCAGGCCTTGCCGGTGAGCAGGACGTCCCGGACGCCGGGCGCGATGGTGGTGGCGAAGTCGACGAAGCCGACCTTCTGCAGCGCCTTGCCGGCCCGGCCGAGCTTGTAGAACATCTCCAGGTATTCGAGCAGCGCCTGCTCGGTGTCGATCGCCAGCGCGAACACCTCGCCGGGCTGCGCCGCGTCCGCGGGCGCCTCCGCGGCCGGGAGCCCCAGCTGCCGACGGGAGACCGAGGCGATCCGGCGCTCCTCGTAGGGCAGTGCGGCGATCCCGAACAGTTCGGCGATGCCCTGCCGGCCCTCGACCTCGATCAGCAGGACCCGACCGCCGTCGGCGGCCAGCGCCAGGGCCAGCGCTGCGGCCAGCGTGGTCTTCCCGGTGCCGCCCTTGCCGCTGACCACGTGCAGCCGGACGCCCTCCCAGTCGGGGTCGCGCCGGTCCGCCTGGCCGGGGGTGCGTGCCACGCTCCGTCTCCGTCCGTCTCCGTCCTACGGGCGTCCCCTCCTGACGAGGGTGGCCCCTCGCCAGGGTGCCCTCCCGCGAGGGTAACCAGGGACCGCGCCGGATGCCCGGAGCACCTGGGGTTGCCAGGCCTGATCATGCCCTCTTTGTGCCCCACCTCACACGCCGCCCGCCACGCGGCGCCGATCCCCGCGGCGGCTCGTCTAGAGTCTGGCCATGACCAAGTGGGAATACATGACGGCGCCCCTGCTCGTGCACGCCACCAAGCAGATCCTGGACAACTTCGGCGAGGACGGCTGGGAGCTCGTCCAGGTCGTGCCCGGTCCGAACCCGGAGCAGCTGGTGGCCTACTTCAAGCGGGAGAAGAACGCATGAGCGCCGTCGAGTCGAAGCTCGCCGAGCTGGGCCTGACCCTGCCGCCGGTGGCCGCGCCGGTCGCCGCGTACGTGCCGGCCCTGCAGTCCGGCGAGTTCGTCTTCACCTCCGGCCAGCTCCCGGTGGTCGAGGGCAAGCTGCCGAGCACCGGCAAGGTCGGCGCCGAGGTGTCGCCGGAGGAGGCCAAGGAGCTCGCGCAGATCTGCGCGCTGAACGCCCTGGCCGCCGTGAAGTCGGTGATCGGCGACCTCGACCGGATCGAGCGGGTCGTGAAGGTCGTCGGCTTCGTCGCCTCCGCCCCCGACTTCACCGGCCAGCCCGGCGTCGTCAACGGCGCCAGCGAGCTGCTCGGCAAGGTGCTCGGCGCCGCGGGCGTGCACGCCCGCAGCGCCGTCGGTGTCGCGGTGCTCCCGCTGGACGCCCCGGTCGAGGTCGAGCTCCAGGTCCGCGTCAAGACCGTCTGAGTCCCGATCACGAAGGCGGGATCGGCCCTGGCCGAGCCCGCCTTCGTGCGCTTAGCATCCGGGCATGGACCATCGAGCAACGACGCTCCCGATGCCGCCCGGTTGGCCTGCCCGCATCCGGGCGGTCGACTCCGGCGTGCTGACGCCGCCGGTGCCCAGGCAGGCGGCCACCGTCGTGCTGCTGCGCGACGCCGACGCCGGGCCGGAGGCCTACCTGCTGCGCCGGCGCACCTCGATGGCCTTCGCGGCCGGGATGTACGCCTACCCGGGCGGCGGGGTGGACCCGCGCGACGCCGAGGTCGAGCCGGGCTGGGCCGGGCCCCCGCCCGAGGAGTGGGCGCGCCGCCTCGGGGTGGACGTCCGGACCGCCCGGGCGGTGGTCTGCGCGGCCGTCCGTGAGACCTTCGAGGAGGCCGGCGTGCTGCTGGCCGGCCCGGACGAGCGGAGCGTCGCCGCGCCGCGCGACTGGACCGCCGAACGGGCCGCGCTGGAGGCGCACGAGCTGTCCTTCGCCGAGTTCCTCCGGGACCACGGCCTGGTGCTGCGCAGCGACCTGCTGGGCGGCTGGGCGCGCTGGATCACCCCGGAGTTCGAGGAGCGGCGCTACGACACCTGGTTCTTCGTGGCGGCCCTGCCGGCCGGCCAGCGCGCGGCGCTGGAGGTCGGCGAGGCCGACCGGGTCGCGTGGCTGAGCCCGGCCGAGGCCGTCCGGGGCCACCAGGAGGGCCGGTTCGGCATGCTGCCGCCGACCGTGACGGTGCTGCGCGAGCTGTCGCCGGTGCGCACCGCCGCCGAGGCGCTGGCCGCGGCCGCCGAGCGCCGGCTGGAGCCGGTCCTGGGCCGGGCCGAGGTCCGCGGGGACCGCATGACGGTCCGCTGGCCCGGGTACGACGAGCTGACCATCGACGGGGAGTTCCCCGAGGACTCCTGAAGCCGTCCGCCCGCGCCGCACCACCACCGGCGGGGACGGCCGGCCCGGGGAGCGAATCCCCGGGAAGCCTTGTCCGCAGAGGACCCGTCCGAAGAAGATCCATCCGAAGAAGATCCGCCGCACCACCGCAGAGAAAGGACCGACGCCCGATGACCCACAACGACGTGGCTCGCCGGACGGCACCCGAGATGCCCGCCCGCCGCCTGAACCCCCGTACCCCGGCCTGTGACAGCCCGGTCCCGTTCGTCGAGGTGGCGCAGCGCGCCCTCGTCCGGGCACTGCCGCTGCGGGCCCTCCAACGCGACGCCGAGGGCGGCCGGTGAGCGAGCAGCGCGAGCGATTCGTCGAGGTGGGTGCATGAGCCTCCTGCCGGGTGACCCCGCCGCCGTCGTCGGCGGCGAGGCGACCTCCCGGGCGCTGTGCGTGCTGGCGCCGAACCCGTCGCCGATGACGCTGGACGGCACCAACACCTGGCTGCTCTCCGAGCCCGGCTCCGACCTCGCCGTGGTGATCGACCCGGGCCCGCTGCACGAGGAGCACCTGCGCCGGGTGATCGACCTCGCCGAGGAGCGGGGCAAGCGGATCGCGCTGACCCTGCTCACCCACGGTCACGCCGACCACTCCGAGGGCGCGGCCCGGTTCGCCGAGCTCACCGGCACCGAGGTCCGGGCGCTGGACCCGGCGCACCGGCTGGGCTCGGAGGGCCTGGTGGGCGGCCGGCGCCTGGACGTCGGCGGCCTGGACCTGCGGGTGGTGGCCACCCCCGGCCACACCTCGGACTCGCTGACCTTCCACCTGCCGGACGACGGCGCGATCCTCACCGGGGACACCGTGCTCGGCCGCGGCACCACGATGGTGGCCCACCCCGACGGCCGGCTGGGGGACTACCTGGACTCGCTGCGCCGGCTGCACACGATGGCCTCCGAGCACGGTGTGCGGACCGTGCTGCCCGGGCACGGCCCGGTGCTCGCGGACGCGCTCGGCGCCGTCGACTACTACCTGGCGCACCGGGCCGCCCGGCTCGCGCAGGTGGAGACGGCGGTCGAGGCGGGTCTGCGGACCGCTCCCGAGGTGGTGGCGCGGGTCTACGCGGACGTGGACCGGGCGCTCTGGCCGGCCGCGGAGCTGTCCGTCCGGGCCCAGCTGGAGTACCTGGAGGAGCACGGGCTGACCCCGGAGCTCGACTGACCCCGTAGCTCGACTGACCCCGGCGCCCGGTCGGCCCCGGAGCCCGATCGACCCGGGCCGCTCCCGGAGCGCGGCCGGGAGGCCCGTGAACGCCGAAGGGCTCGTGAACGCCGAAGGGCCCGTCCGTCCGGACGGGCCCTTCGGCGTGTTCGGGGCGTCAGCGCGAGCGGCGGGACAGCCGCTCGACGTCCATCAGGACCACCGCGCGCGCCTCCAGCTTCAGCCAGCCGCGGCCGGCGAAGTCGGCGAGCGCCTTGTTGACCGTCTCGCGGGAGGCGCCGACCAGCTGGGCCAGCTCCTCCTGGGTGAGGTCGTGGGCGACGTGGATGCCCTCCTCGGACTGCACGCCGAAGCGGCGGGAGAGGTCCAGCAGGGCCTTGGCGACGCGGCCGGGCACGTCGGAGAAGACCAGGTCGGACATCACGTCGTTGGTCCGGCGCAGTCGGCGGGCGATGGCCCGCAGCAGCGCGATGGAGACCTCGGGGCGGGCGTGCAGCCAGGGCTGCAGGTCACCGTGGCCCAGGCCCAGCAGCTTGACCTCGGTCAGCGCGCTGGCGGTCGCGGTGCGCGGGCCCGGGTCGAACAGCGACAGCTCGCCGATCATCTCGCTGGGGCCGAGGACGGCGAGCATGTTCTCGCGGCCGTCCGGGGATGCGCGGTGCAGCTTGACCTTGCCCTCCGCGACGACGTAGAGCCGGTCGCCCGGGTCGCCCTCGTGGAACAGCGACTCCCCACGGGCGAGGGTGACCTCGGTCATGGAAGCGCGCAGCTCGCCGGCCTGTTCGTCGTCGAGTGCCGCGAAGAGTGCGGCGCGCCGCAGAACGTCGTCCACGTGCTTCCTCCTTCTCGGCCGTACGGCGGGTGGGCCGTCCGGCGCAAGTTCCGTTCAGTGTTCTGCATCACCAAGCATGGCGCATGTCGCTCCGATCATATGAGGAGGGGGTGTGCCGAGGTGTGCCGTGCGGGGCCATTCGTACCGGTTGGTCATGGGGCGGGGCGGGCTGCGGGAGCGCCCTCACGTGCTCCTGTCGCACTCCTGTTCGTTCTGATCGAACAGCGAATCGCCGATCGCGGTGCGGGCGTGCAGGACGGCGTGGCCCGCCCGGTGGGCGCTGGTGAGGCCCGCCGTGCGCAGCGCGGTGAGGTGCTGCGAGGCCCCGGCCGGGGAGAGCCCGGTGCGGTCGGCCAGCTCGGTGGTCGAGGCCGGGGAGTCCAGCTCGGCCAGCAGCCGGGCGCGGGAGCGGCCGAGGACGCCGGCCAGCGCGTCCGTGCGGGCCGCCGTGCCCGCCCGGCGCTCCCAGAGGGCGGCCGTGCCGCGTGCCGGGTAGATCAGCTGCGGCGGGTCGGGCGGCAGCACCCGGGTGAGCACCCGGGGCCAGGCGAAGGCCGAGGGCAGGAGCAGCAGCCCGGAGCCGGCGGTCAGCCGGGTGACCGCGCAGTGCCGCTGCTCCAGCAGCAGTGCGGTGCCGTCCCAGCGGACCGTGTCGTGCAGCTCGTCCAGCATCCGCGCGGTGCCGTGCTCGGCGGCCTGCCGGGAGCGGTGGAAGACGTCCGCCGAGAGCAGCGCCCGGATCCGGGCCCAGTAGGGGGCGAGCGCCAGCTCCCAGTACGCCCGGAGGTCGGCGGCCAGCCGGGGCAGCTGGGCGGCCGGGTCGCGGTGCAGCGGGGCGAGGACGGCGGGCAGCCGGCCGCCCGCCTCGGCGGCCATGATGTCGAGGTCGGCCCGGACCTGTTCGGCGCCGGTGGCGGTGATCGCGGCCAGTTCTTCGGCGAGCGTGGGGGAGTGGCCGGCCGGGGCGGGGTTGAGGAAGTCCGGCAGGTGGCCGGTGGGCGGCACCAGGGCGGCCAGCCGGTCCATGGTCGGCGCGGCGGCGGCCAGCCGCCCGCGGACCTCCGCGGCCCAGCGGCGGTGCAGCGCCGGCGCGGGGTGCCGCGCGAGGGCGCGCAGGCTGGTCACCACCTCCTGCATCGGGGAGACGGCGAACCTGGTCAGAGCCAAGTCCTGCGCGGAGAAGTGCAGTTCGGATCGCATGCGGCCCCCTCCGGGAAAGATTCAGCCTCAGCTTAATCACTGGTACGGGTGGGGGAGCCGGGCGCAGGATGCCTGCGTCCCCACCGATCCGTACGAAAGCCGGTGACACCCATGTCCACCACCCCCGAGTCCCGCGAGCGGGCGCTGCGGCTGCGCGAACTGGTCACGGACGGCGGGCTCGTCCTGCCCAACGCCTGGGACGCGGGCAGTGCCGCCGTGATCGCCTCGGCCGGCGCCCGGGCGGTCGCCACCACCAGCGGCGGCGTCTCCTGGTCGCTCGGGCACGGCGACGGCCAGCGCCTCGGCCGGGCGGCCGCGGTCGAGGCGGCCCGCCGGATCGTCGCCGCGGTGGACCTGCCGGTCACCGTCGACGCCGAGGGCGGGTACGGGCCACTGCCCGCCGACGTGGCCGAGACCGTGACCGCGCTGGTCGGGGCGGGCGCCGTCGGCGTCAACCTGGAGGACTCGACGGTCGTCGGCGGCCCGCTCTTCCCGGTGGCCGAGCAGGCCGAGCGGCTGCGCGCGGCCCGTACGGCGGCCGCCGCCGCGGGGCTGCCGGAGCTGGTGGTCAACGCCCGGACGGACGTCTTCCTGTTCGGACTGGGCGGGCTCGACGACGTGTTGGTCCGGGCCGAGGCCTACGCGCAGGCGGGCGCCGACGGCCTGTTCGTCCCCGGGCTGCTGGACCTCGACGCCCTCACCGAGCTGTGCCGGCGCTCGGCGCTGCCGGTGAACGCGATGGCCGTCCCGGGCGGGCCGAGCGTCGCCGAACTCGCCGCCACGGGGGTGCGGCGGATCAGCGTCGGTACCGGCCTGGCCCAGCTCGCGTACACCGCGGCCCGCCGCGCCGCCGTCGAACTGCTCGGCGCCGGGACGCTGACGCAGCTCGACGGGGCGCTGGGCTTCGGGGAGCTGGACGGGCTGTACCGGGGCTGACGGCGGCCGGCCCACGGCGGCCGACGTGCCGCAGCGCCGCCGTGGGCCCGGTCGCCGCGGGTCAGCCCTGGAAGCCCAGCTCGGCGAGGGTCCGCTCGATCCGGTCGCGGTGCTCCGCCGCCCACTCGTCCAGGGTCTGGGCGGCCTCCTTGGCCAGCTTCGCCCGGGCCGCCTCCAGGACCCGGTCCCGCTCGGCGGCGGGCACCGCCACGACACCCTCCTCGTCGGCCACCACGATGTCGCCGGCCGCCACCAGCACGCCGCCGCAGCGCACCGGGGCGCCGTGCGTGCCCAGCGCCTTCTTCGCCCCGGGGATCGGGATGACCCCGCGGGCGAAGACCGGGAAGCCCGCCTCCCGGACCTCGCCGAGGTCCCGGATCAGGCCGTCGGCCACGAAGGCCACCACGCCCCGGCGCTGCGCCACGGCGCACACGTTGCCGCCGGCCAGTGCGTAGTCCAGGTCGCCGGACTCGACCACGATCACCGAGCCGGGCTCGGCCCGGTGGATCGCGGCGTGCAGCATCAGGTTGTCCCCGGGCGGGCACTGCACGGTGAAGGCCGGGCCGGCCACCCGGGGCATGCCGTCCCAGAGCGGGCGCAGGCCGATGTCCATGACCCGCTCGCGGCCCAGGATGTCGGCCAGGGTGGTGGTGGGGATGTCCTTGAAGTCCGCGTCCATGCTCCCTCGTTCTCCGCTCGTCGGTTCGTCGGTTCGTCAGTTCGTCAGTTCGACGATTCATCGGTTCGTCGGAAGACTAGTGACCGCGGGGCGGGGCGCAGGCCGGTGGTCAGGCGAAGAACTCCACCAGTTCCGGCACCAGAGCCCCGGCCGCCACCTCGTGGGTCTGGTCGGCCAGCGTCCGGTACTCGGCGTCCGGCACGGCCGCGGCCACCGCGGCGGACGGTGCCCGCAGCAGCTCCGGGCTGGCACCGCCGTCCAGCACCAGGGTCGGCACCTCGATCCGGGCCAGCACGTCGACCGGGACGGTCCCCCCGGTCCGCGCGCCGAGCGCCGCCGCGTCGTACGCCAGCGTCGGCGCGACCGCCTCGAACAGCGGCCACACCGGGGCGGCGCGCATCCCGTCCACCGCTTCGGCGGGCATCCCCACGAAGGTCATGAAGGCCGCCACGGCGTCCCCGCGGCGCCCCTCGGCGAGCGCCGCCTCCAGTTCGCCGGCGTACCCGACGAAGCGCTCGCTCTGCCCCTCCGCGGTGCTGAACGGTGGCTCGTAGACGGCGAGTCGGCGCACGCCGACCCCTGCGGCGGCCGCCCGCAGCGCGAGCGCGGCGCCCGAGGAGATGCCGTACACGGCGGCCGAGCCGCCGGCCGCCGCGATCACCGCGGCCAGGTCCTCGATCTCGCGCTCCACCGCGAACGGCGCGGTGTCCCCGCTGCCGCCCCGGCCGCGCCGGTCGTACGCCCACACGGTGTGGTGGGCCGAGAGCTGCTCGGCGAGGGCGACGCCCGGGTCGAAGGCCCGGTGGCCGATCGCCCCGTCCACCAGCACGACGGCCGGGCCGGAGCCGGTGACGGTGCAGGCGATGGTGGTGCCGTCGGTGGAGACCACGGTGCTCATGGGAGTTCCTTCTGTCGTCGTGCGAGCCGGTCACAGGGGTAGACCGGCGCCCGCCGCGAAACTCATCGCTCCCGCCGAGGAATCCTGAGGAATCCCGAGGAATCCCGAGGAATCCCGCCGAGGAACTCGCCCCGGCCGGGCCCGCTTCCGCGCATGATCGCCCCCGGGCCACCCGCCGGTCGGCGTAGCCTTCGTGCATGGCAGAGAGCAAGGTCCGGAAAGCGGCGGCGCCGAAGGCCGAGCCCGCGGTGAAGCGGGCGGCGAAGCGGCCCGCCGTGAAGCCGAGGAAGCCCGAGTCGCACCTGGCGATGGTGCGGCGGGCCCGGAGGATCAACCGTGAACTGGCGGAGCTGTACCCGTACGCGCATCCGGAGCTGGACTTCGACAACCCCTTCCAACTGCTGGTGGCCACCGTGCTGTCGGCGCAGACCACCGACCTCCGGGTGAACCAGACCACCCCCGCGCTGTTCGCGAAGTACCCGACGCCGGAGGACATGGCGGCGGCGGACCCGCAGGAGCTGGAGGAGATCATCCGTCCGACCGGCTTCTTCCGGAACAAGGCGAAGTCGCTGCTCGGCCTCTCGATCGCGCTGCGTGACGAGTTCGGCGGAGAGGTCCCCGGCCGCCTGGCCGATCTGGTGACCCTGCCGGGCGTCGGCCGCAAGACCGCCAACGTCGTGCTGGGCAACGCCTTCGGGGTCCCCGGGATCACCGTCGACACCCACTTCGGCCGCCTGGCCCGGCGGTTCGGCTGGACGACCGAGGAGGACCCGGTGAAGGTCGAGGCGGCCGTCGCGGAGATCTTCCCGAAGTCGGAGTGGACGATGCTCTCGCACCGCGTGGTCTTCCACGGCCGCCGGATCTGCCACTCCCAGAAGCCGGCCTGCGGCGCCTGCCCGATCGCGCCGCTCTGCCCCGCGTACGGCGAGGGCGTGACCGACCCGGAGAAGGCGCGCAAGCTGCTCAAGTACGAGATGGGCGGCCAGCCGGGGCAACGGCTGAGGCCCCCGGCGGACTACCCCGGCGAGGCGGCCGCCCGGGCGGACGCCGCCGCCCACCACGGGCAGGTCGCGGACCTGGCGGTGGCGGAATGATCACGCGCGGGATCGAGCGGGACGACCTGCCGACCTGGCTGGAGCCGGTCCGGGAGGCTGCCGAGCGGGTGCTGCCCGAGCAGCTGAGCCGCTTCCTGCCGCCGGCCGACGGCGGCCGGGCGGCGGCCGTGCTGATGCTGTTCGGCGAGGGCCCGGACGGGCCGGACCTGCTGCTGATCGAGCGGGCCCGCTCACTGCGCTCGCACGCCGGCCAGCCGTCCTTCCCGGGCGGCGCGCTGGACCCGGAGGACGGCGACCCGGACGGTCCGGGCCCGATCGCCGCGGCGCTGCGCGAGGCGTGGGAGGAGACCGGACTGGACCCGGCCGGGGTGCAGGTGTTCGCGGCGCTGCCACGGCTGTACATCCCGGTGAGCCGCTTCGTCGTGACCCCGGTGCTCGGCTGGTGGCGCGAGGAGTCGCCGGTGCACCCGGTGGACCAGGGCGAGACCGGCGCGGTGTTCCGGGTGTCGATCGCCGACCTGGCCGATCCGGCGAACCGGGTGCGGCTGCGCCACCCGTCGGGGCACATCGGTCCGGCCTTCGCGGTCGCCGGGCGGCTGGTCTGGGGCTTCACCGCCGGGGTGATCGACCGGGTGCTGCACCACAGCGGACTGGAGCTGCCCTGGGCCCCGTCCCGGATCGTCGACCTCTCGGACGACGCGCTGGCCCTGGTCCAGGGCGACCTCGAACACTCCCGCGTCCTGCCGGGCGGCGACGCCGGAGCCCCGTGAGCCGGCGGCGCCCCGTGAGCCGGCAGCGCCCCGTGAGCCGGCAGCGTCCCGTGACAGGCCGTCGGTACACCCGGCCGCCGGGCCGTGGGAGGGTGTCGTGGTGAACGTCCTGGATGTCCTGCTGATCATCGCCGCCGTGGGGTTCGCCGTGTCGGGCTACCGGCAGGGCTTCGTGGTCGGCGTGCTGTCGCTGGTCGGCTTCCTCGGCGGCGGCCTGCTGGCCGTCGAGCTGCTGCCGCTGCTGCTGGACCACCTGAGCCCCGGCACCACGGCCTCGGTGGTGGCGGTCGTGGTGGTGATCGTCTTCGCGGCGATCGGCCAGGCGATCACCGCGCACTTCGGCTGGAAGCTGCGCGGCCACATCGACCGCCGTCCGGCCCGGGTGCTGGACGCGGCCGGCGGGGCGGTGGTGAACGTGCTCTCGATGCTGCTGGTGGCCTGGCTGATCGGCTCGGCACTGGCCGGTGCCTCGCTGCCGACGGTCTCCAAGCAGGTCCGCTCCTCGGCGATCCTCGGCGGCGTGCAGAACGCGCTGCCGTCCGACGCACCGAACTGGTTCTCGGACTTCTCCAAGGTGCTCGCCCGCAACGGCTTCCCGCAGGTCTTCAACCCCTTCGAGCACGAGCCGATCACCCAGGTCGACACCCCGGACCCGGCGCTGGCCGCCAGCCCGGCGGTGGCGCGGGCCAAGCAGAGCCTGGTCAAGGTGGTCGGCACCGCGCCCTCCTGCGGCAAGACCCTGGAGGGCAGCGGCTTCGTCTTCGCCCCGCACCGGGTGATGACCAACGCCCACGTGGTCGGCGGGGTCAACGAGCCGACCGTGCAGATCGGCGGCGTCGGCCAGCTGTACGACGCGACGGTGGTCCGCTACGACTGGCAGCGCGACATCGCGATCCTGGACGTGCCCAAGCTGAACGCGCCCGCGCTCACCTTCGCGGGCGAGGCGAAGACCAACGACAGCGCGATCGTGGCCGGCTTCCCGGAGAACGGCGCCTTCAACGTCCAGCCCGCCCGCATCCGCGGCCGGATCCAGGCCAACGGCCCGGACATCTACCACCGCGGCCAGGTCGTGCGCGACGTCTACTCGGTGCGCTCGACCGTCCGCCAGGGCAACAGCGGCGGCCCGCTGCTCACCCCGGACGGCCAGGTGTACGGCGTGGTGTTCGCCAAGTCCCTGGACAGCGCCGACACCGGGTACGTGCTGACCGCGGCCGAGGTCCGCGAGGACGCCCAGCAGGGCGGCGCCGCGACCGCCCGGGTGGACACCCAGGGCTGCGCGCTCTGACGGGGGCGCCCCGGGGCCGGGATCGGCCCCCGGGGCGGGGCGACGGGGCGTGTGCAGGCCGGATGGCCCCCGGGTCGGGCCGGCACGACGGGGCGTGTGCAGGCCGGACGGGCCCCGGGTCGGGCCGGCACGACGGGGCGCGACGGGACGCGCCGGGCCGGGCCGTGCGATATCCGTCGCACCGTCAGCCCGCCCTGGTAGCGTCGGCCGCGCTCACCCGTTCGGCTCAACCGGGCGCGTCCCGGAGTGGGCCTTACGGGGAGGTCCTGGCAGTCCGATGATGGGTCACTCGCACGCGGTGAGCGGGGCGATGCTGTACGCGGCCTCGGCCCCCTTCCTGCCCCCGCTGCTGCTGCACACGACGCTGAAGCCGGCGGACATACTGATGGGCACAGTGCTGTGCGCGGGCGCCGCCCTGCTGCCGGACCTCGACCACCACGACGGCTCGATCGCCAACTTCCTCGGCCCGGTCTCCAAGGCGCTCTGCCGCGTCGTGGCCTGGGCCTCCGGCGGCCACCGGCACGCCACCCACTCGCTGCTGTTCGTCGCCCTGATGGGCGCCGGCACCTGGGCGGGCGTCACCTACCTGGGCCGCAACTTCACGCTCGCGCTGACCTTCTTCCTGCTGGCGCTCGCGATCAGGGCGCTGCGGCTCTGCCCGCCGAGCAACGGCCCGGAGGCGTGGATCACCGTCATCGGGCTGTCCGCGCTGGGCACCTTCGGGATGAACACCTGGATGCCCAACTCGCCCGGCTGGTTGCCGTACGCGGTGGCGCTGGGCACGCTGGCGCACCTGCTGGGCGACTGCCTGACCAAGAAGGGCGCGCCGCTGCTCTGGCCGCACAAGGAGCGCTACGAGGTCGTGCTGATCAAGCGCAGCGGCAACAACGTGGAGACCAAGGTGCTGGTGCCGATCATGTCGGTGGCGACCTTCGTCCTGCTCTGGTTCACGGCGCTGTCGCCGATCACGATCACGAACTGAGCGGCGCGGGCCGGGCGGCCGTCGACGGCCGCCCGCCACCTCCGGACAGACGCCACCTCCGGACAGACGCGGCGCGGGGCCTCAGGTCTCGCGCCGCAGCCGTGCGCCCACCCAGCGGGCGCGCCGGCCGAGGATGCGCGGGATGCCGAGCTCCCGCCGTTCCGCGCGCGGATGGCCGTCGAGGCCGTCGAAGCCGAGGTCGTCCGCCCGGTCGGGGCGGTGGGCGGAACGCTGGGGGCTGTTCTGGCGTCGGCCGCGCGGGGCGGCGCCGCGATCGGGCATCCAACTCATACCGGAATGGATGCCCCTGGGCCGGTGGGGGAAACCGTCCAGGCTGTGCCGAAATTGGCCTATGCGATTGTCATATGAACTCAGCGTCAGGGCAGTTGGACCCTGGGGCCCCTCCGCGACGTCGCACGGTCGGCCGCCCCGGGTGCCCCCGTCCGTCACTCCTTGTGGCGCCCGACCCAGTCCAGCAGCTCGGCGGTGAACTCCTCCGGCGCCTCCTCGTGCGGGAAGTGCCCGACCCCCGGCAGCAGCCGCCAGCGGTACGGCGCGGCCACGTACTCGCCGCCGCCGAGCGCGGTGTGCGACAGCAGCACCGGGTCCGCCGCGCCCTGCACGTGCAGGGTCGGCGCGGTGATCGGCTTCTTCATCCGCCGGGCGAACTGGATGCCGTCCGGCCGGGCCATCGACCGCATCAGCCAGCGGTACGGCTCGATCGAGCAGTGCGCGGTGCTGGGGATCTGGATCGCCTGCCGGTACGCGTGCACCGAGGCCTCGTCCAGGCCGTTCGGGCCGGTCCAGGAAGTCAGGTAGCGGCCGACCAGCGCGGCGTCGTCGGCCACCAGCCGGCGTTCCGGTATCCACGGCCGCTGGAAGCCCAGGACGTGCTCGAAGGCCGCGAACTGGCGGCGGTCGGTCAGCAGGGCCCGGCGCAGGTCCCTCGGGTGTGCGGCGGAGACCGCGGTCAGGCTCTGGATGACGGACGGGCGCATCACCGCCGCCACCCAGGCCAGGGTGCCGCCGGAGGCGTGCCCGACGAGGTGTGCCCGGCGCTCGCCGAGCGAGCGGATCACGCCGGTGATGTCCAGGGCGAGGTTGCCCGGGTCGTACCCGCGCGGGGTGCGGTCGCTGCCGCCGATGCCCCGCAGGTCGAGCGCCACCGCCCGGTAGCCGGCCTCCGCGAGCGCGGTCAGCTGGTGGCGCCACGCCCACCAGTACTCGGGCCAGCCGTGCACCAGCAGCACCAGCGGGCCCGAGCCCAGCTCGGCGATGTGGAAGCGGGCGCCGTTGGCCGCGAGGTCGCGGTGCGTCCACGGGCCGGCCTGCCGGATGCTCCACGCCTCGGCCCCGGCCCCGAAAGCGCCCCCGCCCGCGGCTGCCGGCTCGGCCCCGGTGCCCGCCTCGACGGCCGCTCCGGCGGTCTCCGGTCCGGCGGTCGGGCCGGGGCCCTCGGGGACGGGGCCGGGCCCGGAGTCTGGCCCGGAGTCGGGTCCGGAACCGGCGGACGGCTGCGCGGGTACGGGCTTCTGGTCAAGCGGCATACCGAGAGCGTGTCACATCCGCGCACCGGACACGTGCCCGGCACTCACTGTCGGGGGGTTCGCCCAGGGGGTGTCCGTTGACGCGGGTGCTTTACGGGATGCGGCCCAGGGCCCGGTCGATCTCCTCCTTGGTGGCCGGGCGCGGCCGGGCGTTCTTCAGCACGTCGGCGGTCTTCTGGGCGCCCTCGATGGTGCGGTGCGGCGGCTCGATCTTCCTGAACGAGCGGTACGCCAGCACCCCGAGCAGCGCCGCGAGCAGCAGGTAGGCGCCCGCCACGATGAGGAAGGACCAGCCCAGCGACAGACCCAGCGCGTGGATGCCGAAGGCCGCCGCGGCGCTCAGCATCGGGATCGAGAACAGCGCCACCACACCGGCGACCATCAGCGAGACGCCGCCGGAGACACCGCGCTTGACGTCCGCGCGGATCTCGGCCTTGGCGAGTGCGATCTCGTCGTGGACCAGCGCGGACAGGTCGGCGGTGGCCGCCGCGAACAGCTGCCCCACCGAACGCTCGCCCTCGTAGGGCGCCCGGCCGTTGCTGGACGGGTCTGCGGCTCCTGCGGGCATCAGCGGTTCTCCTCTGCGGCTGTGCGGCGTGACGCCACCGCGGGTCTGCGGTTCCGGGGGCCGGTGGGGGGTCCCGGGGCGTCAGTGGATTGTCGACAGCTCAGAATCATGCCTCTACCGGTCAGTCGGACACCACTCCGGGGCCCCGCCGGAGGGACGTGTCCGGCCGCCTGCGGCCTCCGGGGGGCTCCTGGAGGGGGCTGCCGGAGGGATTCCGGGAACGTTCCGGGGCGGGGCTCCCGTGAGAGTTCCGGCGGGAGTTCCGGCGGGAGCGCCGGGGTGGGCTCCGGGGTCCGTTGTGTGGGGTCCCGGAGGGACCGTCAGTGCTCCGCCGAGGAGTCCCCGGAGGTCCGGGAGTCCGGGGAGTCCTCGGAATCCTGGGAGGCCCCGGGAACGCCGGAGGCCCCGGTAGCGCCGGAGGCCTCGCCGGGCAGCGGGTGGGCCCGCTCCGAGCCCCGGGCCTGCTCCGAGCCCCGGGCCTGCTCCGAGACCCGAGCCCGCTCCGAGACCCGAGCCCGCCAGGCCGGGTCGTCCTCCTGGTAGACGTCCGGGACGCCGTCCTCGTCCACGTCCCGCTCCTCCTCCTCGCACAGCGCGCGGTAGTGCTGGTTGCGCAGCTTCAGCAGCACCGTGGCGACCGTCGCGCAGAGCAGTGAGCCGACCAGCACGGCGGTCTTGGCCCGGCCGGCGAGCGTCGGGTCGTTCGGGAAGGCCAGTTCGCTGATGAGCAGCGAGACGGTGAAGCCGATGCCCGCGACCACCGAGACGGCCATCATGTCGGCCCACTTGAGCTGCGGGTTCAGCTCGGCCCGGGTGAACCGGGCGGTCAGCCAGGTGCCGCCGAATATGCCCACCGACTTGCCGACCAGCAGACCGATCACGATGCCGATCGGGACGGCCTGGGTGAACACCTCGCGCAGCGCCGTGCCGGAGATCGTCACCCCGGCCGAGAACAGCGCGAACAGCGGGACGGCCAGGCCGGCCGAGAGCGGGCGGACCAGGTGCTCGATGTGCTCACCTGGGGAGTGCTGCTCGTCGCCCTCCCGGTGGCAGCGCAGCATCAGGCCCATCGCGACGCCCGCGACCGTGGCGTGGATGCCGCTCTCGTGCATCAGGGCCCAGGTCACCAGCGCCAGTGGCACGAACAGGTACCAGCCGTGCACCCCGCGCCGGTGCAGGAACCAGAACAGCACCAGCCCGGCGAGGGCCAGTCCGAGCGCCCAGAACTTGATGCCGGAGCTGTAGAAGATCGCGATGATCAGGATGGCGATCAGGTCGTCCACGACGGCCAGGGTGAGCAGGAAGGCGCGCAGCGCCGAGGGCAGGTGGCTGCCGACCACGGCCAGCACGCCGAGGGCGAAGGCGATGTCGGTGGCGGTCGGGATCGCCCAGCCGCCGGGGTGTCCGCCGCTGCCGGAGTTCACCAGGGCGTAGAGGATCGCGGGCAGTGCCACCCCGCAGACGGCGGCGATGACGGGCAGCACCGCGGCGCTCGGTGTGCGCAGCTCGCCCGCGACGAACTCGCGCTTGAGCTCGATCCCGGCGACGAAGAAGAAGACCGTCAGGAGCCCGTCCTTGGCCCAGGTGGCCAGCGTGAGGTCGAGGTGCAGCGGGGTGGACGGGCCGATGGTGTAGTCGATCATGCTCTGGTACGCCTGCGGCCAGACGTTGGCCCAGATCAGCGCGATGACGGCGGCGCCGAGCAGCAGCACACCGCCGACCGTCTCGGTGCGCAGGGCGTCGGCGATGAAGGTGCGCTCGGGCAGTGGCAGCCGGCCGAGGAACTGCCGGCGGCGGGTCGTCGGCTCTTGGACGGGCGGCTGGTCGGTCACGCGGGACCTCCTGGGGCGGGGAGCGGCAACGGATGCACGGGTGGTGCAGTTGCCGACCAGACTTCCCGGCTCGCCCTGTGACGCCCGGATCCCCGGCGAGGGGATCTTGATGCGTCGTTAACAGTCTAGCGGGGTGTTCGGGTGACATCCGGATTGTCTTGATAAAGGACTTAAGCCCTGTGGGCCGGTCCTGCACTCCGGAGGACGAGCGGCCCGGTGCCTGTAGGCCCCGGTCGCCTGCACCCGGGTGAACGCGGAGGAGCCCCGCCCCACGCCCGGAGGTGTGACCGTTGCCGGTTCCCCGGCCGCCCTCCGGCCGACGACTGGCCGCCCCCCGGCCGCCCCCCGGCCGACGACTGGGCTGCCGACGGCGGGCGCCGCGCCTCCCCGAAGGCCCGCCGCACACAGTGCCCCTGCCGGCGAATGCCCTGCCAGAGCTGCCCTGCCGACGACTGTGCCCCGGGCGGTGACCACCGCCCGGGGCACAGTCGCCGTCTCAGTCGGATCAGCCGTTGCCGTTCTCCGAGGGCGGCAGCTGGGCCTGGATCTGGCTCATGACCGAGCTGTCGGCCAGCGTGGTGGTGTCGCCGACCTCGCGGCCTTCGGCGATGTCGCGCAGCAGGCGGCGCATGATCTTGCCGGAGCGGGTCTTCGGGAGCTCGCCGACGACCTTGATCTGCTTGGGCTTGGCGATGGGGCCCAGGGTGCGGCCGACGTGGGCGCGCAGTTCGTCGACGAGTTCGGGGCTCTCGGTGGTGCCGCCGCGCAGGATGACGAAGGCGACGATGGCCTGGCCGGTGGTGGCGTCGGTGGCGCCGACGACCGCGGACTCGGCCACGGAGGGGTGGCCGACCAGGGCGGACTCGACCTCGGTGGTGGAGATGTTGTGGCCGGAGACGAGCATGACGTCGTCGACCCGGCCGAGCAGCCAGATGTCGCCGTCCTCGTCCTTCTTGGCGCCGTCGCCGGCGAAGTAGCGGCCCTCGAAGCGGGACCAGTAGGTGTCGATGTAGCGCTGGTCGTCGCCCCAGATGGTGCGGAGCATGGAGGGCCAGGGCTCGGTGAGGACGAGGTAGCCGCCGGAGCCGTTGGGGACCTCGACGGCGTTGTCGTCGACGACGGTGGCCGCGATGCCCGGCAGGGCGCGCTGCGCGGAGCCGGGCTTGGTCTCGGTGACGCCGGGCAGCGGGCTGATCATCATGGCGCCGGTCTCGGTCTGCCACCAGGTGTCCACGATCGGCGTCTTGCCGGCGCCGATGTGCTCGCGGTACCAGATCCACGCCTCGGGGTTGATCGGCTCGCCGACGCTGCCCAGCACCCGCAGGCTGGACAGGTCGAACTTCGCGGGGATGTCGTCGCCCCACTTCATGAAGGTGCGGATCGCGGTCGGCGCGGTGTAGAGGATGGTCACGCCGTACTTCTGGACGATCTCCCAGAACCGGCCCTGGTGCGGGGTGTCGGGGGTGCCCTCGTAGATGACCTGGGTGGCGCCGTTGGACAGCGGTCCGTAGACGATGTACGAGTGGCCGGTGACCCAGCCGATGTCGGCCGTGCACCAGTAGACGTCGGTCTCCGGCTTGAGGTCGAAGACCGCGTGGTGGGTGTAGGAGGCCTGGGTGAGGTAGCCGCCGGAGGTGTGCAGGATGCCCTTGGGCTTCCCGGTGGTGCCGGAGGTGTAGAGGATGAACAGCGGGTGCTCGGCCTCGTGGGCCTCGGGGGTGTGCTCGGTGGACTGGCGGGCGGTGATCTCGTGCCACCACACGTCGCGGCCCTCGGTCCAGGCGATGTCCTGGCCGGTGCGGCGGACGACCAGGACGTGCTCGACGCCGTCGGCCTTGGTGAGGGCCTCGTCGATGGCGGGCTTGAGCGCGGAGGGCTTGCCGCGGCGGTAGCCGCCGTCGGCGGTGATGACGAGCTTGGCCTGGGCGTCCTGGATGCGGGAGGCGACGGCGTCGGCGGAGAAGCCGCCGAA
Organism: Kitasatospora sp. NPDC085464; assembly: GCF_044541955.1. Classification (NCBI taxonomy): domain Bacteria; kingdom Bacillati; phylum Actinomycetota; class Actinomycetes; order Kitasatosporales; family Streptomycetaceae; genus Kitasatospora; species Kitasatospora sp. NPDC085464. The sequence goes on along the minus strand of NZ_JBITTM010000002.1, from coordinate 145,996 downwards.
GACCACCGAGTGGGTGGCGCCGATCCGGGCGCACGCCAGCATCGCGACGACGGCCTCGGCGATCATCGGGAGGTAGACGGCGACGCGGTCGCCCTTGCGGACGCCGAGCTCCAGCAGGGCGTTGGCGGCCTGGGAGACCTCGTCCTTGAGCTGGGCGTAGGTGATGGAGCGGCCGTCGCCGGGCTCGCCCTCGAAGTGGATGGCGACCCGGTCGCCCAGGCCGTTCTCGACGTGGCGGTCGACGCAGTTGTAGGCCACGTTGAGGCTGCCGTCGGCGAACCACTTCGCGAACGGCGGGTTCGACCAGTCCAGCGTCTCGGTCGGCTCGACGGCCCAGCTGAGGCGGCGGGCCTGCTCGGCCCAGAACGCCAGGCGGTCCTCGGAGGCCTGCGCGTACGCGGCCGCGGTGACGTTGGCCGCTGCGGCGAGCTCTGCCGGAGGAGCGAAGCGCCGCTCCTCCTTGAGCAGGTTGGCCAGGCTCTCGTTGCTCAACACGCACTCCTCATCGAGTCATGATCGGGGACGATCCCGTGCGTGGGGATTGTCCCGTGTGTCCCAGCGCACAGCTCACCAGGCGAATGGGGCACTTGACAAGAGGCTCCCTGGAATTGGTGTAGACCTTTGGCTGCTGGGCGGGCTGAGACCCGCACGGTTCGCCGCCCGGGAGCGGAAGACCGTCCGGGGGCTGGTGGGCCCGTGCCCCGGCCCGCCCGGCGGGGACACGGGCCCGGCTCTCAGGCGGCCAGTCGGGGGCCCTTCCCGCCGCCGCCGGACGGAACCAGACCGCCCTCATTCACCCGTTCGGCGGAGCCCTCGCCGGTCCCCGATCCGGGACCGGGGCCACACCCGGAACCGGCACCCGTTCCGGACCCGGTGCGGGCCTCCACCGGGCTGAACGTCCCGGCGGCGCGGTCCAGGACGTAGGCCTGGGCGGTCGCGAAGTCGAAGTACATCCCGACCAGTCGCAGGGTGCCCTCCTGGACCCGCCGTTCCACTGCCGGGTTCGCCATCAGCTGGTCCAACTGCTGCACCACGTTGGTGATGCAGAGCTGCTCCACCGGGTCCACCACGGGCCGGGTGGCGAACTCCGCGGGCACCCGTCGGAGCCGGTCCAGCGAGCCGCGGCCGTTGCGCAGCCAGCGGGCCAACGGGGTGGGCGGACCGGGGCGCTCGTGCACGCCGTCCAGCAGGGCCTGCATCGCGCCGCAGCCGGAGTGCCCGCAGACCGTGATGGAGCGCACCTCCAGTACCTCGACCGCGTACTGCACCGCGGCGGCCACCGAGTCGTCGGCCGCGCCGGGCTCGAACGGGGCCGGCACCAGGTTGCCCACGTTGCGGACGGTGAAGAGGTCGCCCGGGCCGCTGTTGGTGATCATGCTGGTGACCATCCGCGAGTCCGCGCAGGTCAGGAACAGCTGGGAGGGCGTCTGCCCCTCCCGTGCCAGCCGGGCGAGTTCGGGCCTGATCAGCGGGGCGGTGTGCAGCTGGAACACCCGGACCCCGTCCAGCAGCCGACCGTGCGGGTCCTCCTGCTGGTCGATGCAGTGGTGGCCGACCCAGGGCGTCCAGGCCCGGCAGCGGTGCGGCCCTGGTGAACTCCCCGCGCGCACCGTGCCGTCGGGATCGAGCACCTCGTCGTCCTGGCGCCTCGTCACCATCGAGACCCGGCCGCCCGCGTCCTGGTGTCCGGCGCGCCAGGTGTGCAGCGTCTCGTACGCGGCGTGGTCAAGGAAGGAGCCGTCGTGGATCACCGTGACCCCGGCTCCGGCCGGGATGCCGGCCAGTGCCCGGCTGAGCCGGGGCACGGCGGTGAAGGTGAGCGGGCCGTGCGTCTGGACGGTGACCGAGCCGTCCGGCCCGGTCTCGACGTCCACGTGGGCGCGGGTCAGCCGGTAGAGCGCGAGCAGGACGGCGGTGCCGGCCCCGATCGCGACGCCCCACAGCACCCCGGCCGCCACCACGGCGACCACGGTGGTGAGGTAGACGGGGAACTCCCGGTGCCGGTGCACGTTGCGGATGTGCGCGAAGCTCACCATCTGCAGCCCGACCACCAGGACCAGCGCGGCGAGCGCGGCCAGCGGGATCCGGCGCAGCCCGCCGGTCAGCGCGAGCGCGGCGGCCAGCACCCAGACGCCGTGCAGCACGGAGGCCCACCTGGACTGCGCGCCGGCCTGCACGTTGGCGGTGCTGCGCACCGCGCCGCCGGCGATCGGCAGCCCGCCGACCAGGCCGCTCAGCAGGTTGGCGAGGCCCTGGCCGCGCAGCTCGCGGTCGAGGTCGCCGGTGCGGCGGGACATCCGGTCGATCGCGACGGCGGACAGCAGCGATTCCACACTGGCCACGGCGGTGACGGTGAGGACGGCGGCGATCAGGCCGGGCACCGGACCGTGCGGCAGGGCGGGCACGAGGGAGTGCGGCTGCCACGCGGGCAGCTCGATGTGGGCGAGCCGCAGGTCCAGGGCGAGCGCCAGGGACGTGGCCAGGGCGACGGCGGCGAGCGGGCCCGGCAGCCTGGCCGCCCGGGCGCCCAACCGGCCCGCGCGGCCGGGGAGTCGGCCGAGCCGGGGCCAGCCGAGCAGGACGGTCACCGTCACCGCGCCGACCAGCAGCGCGGGCGGGTGGGGGCCGGCCAACTGCCCGGGCAGGGCGAGGAGGTTGGCGATCGCGGAGCTCTGCGGCGAGCCGCCGAGCACGACGTGCAGTTGCGCGATGGCGATGGTGAGGCCGACCCCGGCCAGCATGCCGTGCACGATCGCGGGCGACACGGCGAGCGCCGTTCGGGCCACCCGGCGTGCGCCGAGCAGGAGTTGGAGCAGGCCGGCGGCGAGGGTGACGGCGCAGGTGGCCCGCCAGCCGTACTGGGTGATCAGCCCGGCGGTGATCACGGTCAGCGCCGCCGAGGGGCCGCTGACCATGAGTGCGGTGCCGCCGAACAGCCCGACCACGATGCCGCCCACGGCGGCGGCGGCCAGCCCGGCGGTGAGCGGGGCGCCGGTGGCCAGCGCGATGCCGAGGGAGAACGGCACGGCGATCAGGAAGACCACGAGCGAGGCGGAGAGGTCCTGGGCCCAGCGGATTCGGGCGCCGGGGCCCGGTGGTGCGTGGTCGGTGGTGTCGGAGGCGATGGGGGCGCTGGAGATGTCGAGGGTCATTGTCTTCCCGTCTGTCCGGGGGAACGAACGCAGTCAGGTCCGGCGGTGAGTCCGGGGTGGGGCTCCGGGCGGATCGGCTGTCGTGGGTCGCGACGGCGTGGCGGGATGGCGTGGCGCGGCGGGGAGTGCGGGTGTCACCGGCCGGCGTTGACCATCGGGCCCGCCAGGAGCCCGGGCGAGGTGCGGGACGTCTCGCCGAGGGCCGTCGGGACGGACCATCAAGACTCGGTAAACCGAGGGTAATGAAAGCTTTGCACAGCGTGGTTGCGGGTGGGAAGCGGAAAACCCCCTGGTTCACCCCAATGGGTGGTGTCCGAACCGCAGGGAATCTGCTGGTGGGGTCGGTGGGCGGGCGGGCGGGCGGGCGCCGGGCGCCGGGCGGTGGGTGGCTGGGCGGCAGGGCGGGCGGCGGTACCGGAAACGGCGGACGGGCCGCGGCCTTCCCGGGGTGGAGGGAGGTCGCGGCCCGTCCGGGCGCGGTGGCGCGTGCGTCAGGCGTGGGCGCCCGCCGGGGTCGGCTGCTCGCGGTCGTCCGCGAACCCGCCCGGCACGAAGCCCTCGTCCACCTGGGTGGCCAGGTCGATGCCGACCTTGGCGTTGGCCCAACTCTCCGCGTTGCGGCGGTGGAAGAGCACGGCCTGCTCGGTGTAGCGGTGCGCGTCCCGCCGTCCGTACGCCGCGTCGGCCTCGGCCCGCAGCTGCTCCAGCACGGCGCGGTTGGCCGGCTCCAGGGACTTCAGCGGCGGCTCGGCGCCCTGCTCCAGCCGGCGCACCCAGTCCGAGTGCCCGAAGGTGGTGAGCAGGTCGTCGCCGACCTCGCGGCGCAGGAAGGCGAGGTCGTCCGGGCCCTGCACCTTATTGCCGACCACCCGCAGCTGGACGCCGAAGTCGGCGGCGTAGTCCCGGTACTGGCGGTAGACGGAGACGCCCTTGCGGGTCGGTTCGGCCACCAGGAAGGTCAGGTCGAAGCGGGTGAACAGGCCGGAGGCGAAGGAGTCCGAGCCCGCCGTCATGTCGGTGACCAGGTACTCGTCGGGGCCGTCCAGCAGGTGGTTGAGCAGCAGTTCCACCGCGCCGACCTTGGAGTGGTAGCAGGCCACCCCGAGGTCCTCCTCGGTGAAGGCGCCGGTCGCCAGCAGCCGGACCGAGCCCTCGTCCAGCGCGACCGGGCGGGCGCAGGCGGCGTAGACCGGGTTCTCCTCGACGATCCGCAGCAGCCGCGAGCCGCGGCCGGGTGGGGTGGTCTTGATCATCTCCTCGGCCGAGCGGATCAGCGGGTTGCTGCCGCGCAGGTACTCCTTGATCTCCGGCAGGTGCGCGCCGAGCGAGGGCAGGTCGGCGGCCTGGCCGTCCGTCAGTCCGAGGGCGGGGCCCAGGTGCTGGTTGATGTCGGCGTCCACGGCGATGACCGGCCGGCCGGCGGCGGCCAGGTGGCGGATGAACAGGGCGGACAGCGTGGTCTTCCCGCTGCCGCCCTTGCCGACGAAGGCGATCTTCATCTGGGGACTCCGGCTCTCGCTCAGGGCCCTCGCTCGGGGCCGCCTGTCCAGGGGCGCGTGTGACGGGGGCGCCCCCTAGTTGGAAATCGTTATCGTCTCCGATAGTGGCCATGCTAGCCGGGGTTTGGGCGTCGCCGGGGGAGGGAAGTGAGGATTGCCTCTAACGGGTGATGCGGGTTTGCTGTTCCGGGATGGGCGGCCCGTTCATTACTCTCGGGTAGGTGAGCACTGGAACAGATCCCCTCGCCCCGCTGGCCCAGCTCCCCGGGGTGCCCGACGCGGTGGCCGAGGTGCGCAAGGCCGTCGACCGGCTCTACGGCCACCGGGTGATGCGCCGCCGCGCGGCCGAGGTCACCTCCGAGTCCGCACTGCGCGGCGCCCGCGCGTCGGCGGCCCTGGCCGGGGCCGACTGGTCGCTGGAGGAGGTCCGCCGCCGCACCGACTTCGGCGCGGACGCGGAGTCCCGCACGGTCGGCGCGTCCCTGCGGATCGCCGCCGAGGCGGGCCAGCTGCTCAGCATCTGGCGGCACTCGCCGCTCCAGGTGCTGGCCCGGCTGCACCTGCTCGCGGTCGGCGACGGGGACCCGGCTGCAGGGCGTCCGCGCCGGGCGGGGGAGGGCGCGGAGGCGCTGTTCCCGCTGGAGCTGGAACCGGTGGAGAGCGTCCGGGTCGAGGCTGTGGACGGGCCGCTGCCCGAGCTGCCGCCCGCGCCGGGCGCGGAGGAGGTCGCGGCCCGGCTCGACCAGCTCTCCCGGCTGCTGGTGGCGCGCGCGGACGGGCAGGGCGTGGGCACGCCGGCCCTCGTCGTGGCCTCGGTGGTGCACGGCGAACTGCTCGCGCTGCGGCCGTTCGGCGCCCACAACGGGGTGATCGCGCGGGCCGCCCAGCGGATCGTGCTGATCGCCGAGGGGCTCGACCCGAAGGCGATCTGCCCGGCCGAGGTCGGCCTGGCGGAGCTCGGCACCGGCACCTACCGGCGGGCCCTCGCGGGCTACCTCGCGGGCACGCCCGAGGGGATGGCGGCCTGGATCGCGCACTGCGGCGCGGCGCTGCGGCTCGGCGTTCGGGAGAGCACGGCGGTCTGCGAGGCGATGCAGCGCGGCATGGCCTGAGCGGCCGGAGCGGTGGAAGGGCCCGTGCGCGGGCCCGTGCGCGGGCCCGTACGCACGGATGCGGCGGCACCTGGTGTTGCAGGGTGCCGCCGCTGGTGCAGGTACCGGGTGACCATGCATGCACCGGAAGTGCCGATCAGACGGGGATCCTGCCCGTTCGTCTGGTCCGGCGGCCCGACAGCGGGTCGGCTGCATGTGGGTGCTCGGATACCTGTACGTGCGGTCCGTGGGGCCTGAACTGCGTTGTCGGTTTGACCTCTTCGGTCCTGACCGGGTCTCGCGGGCCGTGCTTCATTTGTATCGCGTTTCGGGCGAAAGGGGAACCCGAAACAAGAAGTCTGTGCCGATTGCCCGTTTTGTCCGAAGGGAGCCCGGGGCGGGTCCTCAGGCCAGTGGGCGGCGCCGACGGGCCAGGTACCAGATCACCCCGGCGGTCACGGCGGCCGTCCCGATCGCCACCGCGGTCAGCACCGAACCGCTCGGGGCCGAGAACTCGGGCAGCCGCCGCCGCAGTTCCACCGGCTTGTCGAAGACCAGCACCGGCCACTCCCGCGCCTGCGCCTCCTTGCGCAGGGCGCGGTCCGGGTTGACGGCCGACGGGTGGCCGACCGCCGCCAGCAGCGGCAGGTCGGTGGAGGAGTCGCTGTAGGCGTAGGAGGCGGCGAGGTCGTAGCCCTCGACCGCGGCCAACTCCCGGATGGCGGCAGCCTTGTTCTCGGCGTAGGCGTAGTACTCGATCTCGCCGGTGTAGCAGCCGTCCTCGACCTTCAGCCGGGTGGCGATCACGTGGTCCGCGCCGAGCAGGGCGCCGATCGGCTCGACCACCTCGGAGCCGGAGCTGCTGACGATCACCACGTCCCGGCCGGCCGCGTGGTGCTGCTCGATCAGCGAGGCGGCCTCGTCGTAGATGATCGGGTCGATCAGGTTGTGCAGGGTCTCGGCGACGATCTCGCGGACCTGCTGGACGTTCCAGCCCCGGGTGAGCGCGGAGAGGTACTCGCGCATCTTCTCCATCTGGTCGTGGTCCGCGCCGCCGACCAGGAAGACGAACTGCGCGTACGCACTGCGCAGTACGGCCCGACGGTTGATCAGGCCGCCCTGGTAGAAGGGGCGGCTGAAGGCCAGTGCGCTCGATTTGGCGATGATGGTCTTGTCGAGGTCGAAGAAGGCCGCCGTGCGCAGCCCGCCGGACCGGGCGGGGGCGGGTGCGCGGAGCTCTTCGGGCCCGCTGGTGCCGCCCTGGGACTCGTCGGCGTGGTCGTCGGCGTTCTCGGTGGTGTCCACGGGAACCGAGGATAGAGGGAGCCACAAAACACCCCGCCATTCGGCGTACTCGCGGGCGTGCGGGTTTGTGTTTCTGGCCGCTCGGGTACACCATGGAAGTCACGGATCGTTCGCGACCGTGCTAACCCGGTCCGGCTCCTCCCCCCCGAGTCGGGCTGTGGATAGACGACCCCCGCTCTCCCCCCCGGCGGGGGTCGTCGCACGTCCGGGGCCATTTTCGGGGCTTGAAGGCGCCTGGGGGCGCATTCCGTCCGCGCCGTGCCGACGGTCTACAGGGGGTGTCGACACCTCGGCCCGCCGACCGTCTTCGGTCACTCTGTGTTGCTGTTTGCTCATGGCTGCCGGGAAGCGAACGGCTGGTTCCGATCGGCGGGGCAGGACCGGTCCGCGGGGTGCCGTTACCCGAGTAAGGGCCGCCGGAAGATCCTCCGATCCCGTCGCGACGAGTCGCCGGTTCATCTCCGTGACCTCCTTTCGTCAATTCTTCGCCGATTAGCCCCCCGCCCGGGTGAACGTTTTCATCCACAGCCCACGAGTTATCCACAGGCAATCGCAACGTGGATGACGGAATCCGGATCTCCCCCCACCGTGATGGTCGGCGGCGGTCGCCGGGCAGGCCCCATCCCCCTTCTTCTCCCAGGGGTCTGCCGGGCGGCCGTCCGCCGGAACCGTCCGACGTGCGTCGCCGGCCGCCCCGGTGGCCGGCGACGCGGAGGGGAGACCACCATGTCGACGCCGATCGCCGACCACGTCACCGCCGAGGGCCCCGGCTCCGCCGGGCCGCTCGTCGTCACCGAGGACGACGGCCTGGCCGAGCACCTGCTGCGGCTCTGCGCGGCGGCGGGCACCGAACCGAGGCTGATCCGCGGCGCGCCGCCGACGCGGGAGCTCTGGGAAGGGGCCTCACTGGTCCTGGTCGGGGACGACCAGGCCGTCCACTGCGCCGAGTTGGGTCGGCGCGGCGGGGTCCTGCTGCTCGGGTTGGACCTTGACGACCCCGGCGTGTGGGTCCGGGCCGTCCGGCTCGGCGCCGAGCACGTGCTCTTCCTGCCCGACGCGGAGGCCTGGCTCCTCGACCGGATCGCCGACGCCGCGGAGGGCGGCGGGCCCCCGGCGGTCACCGTCGCGGTGCTCGGCGGCCGTGGTGGGGCCGGAGCCTCGACGCTGGCCTGCGCGCTGGCGGTCACCTCCGCGCGGGCGGGCCGGCGGACCATGCTCATCGACGGTGACCCGCTGGGCGGCGGCCTCGACGTCCTCCTCGGCGGCGAGACGGCGGGCGGGCTGCGCTGGCCCGATCTGGCCGGCTCGCGCGGGCGGGTCAGCGGGGCCGAACTGGCCCGGGCACTGCCGGCGCTCAAACGGCTCTCCGCGTTGGCCTGCCTCTCCTGGGACCGCGGCGACACCCTGACGGTGCCGCCGGAGGCCATGCGCAGCGTGCTGGCCGCCTCCCGGCGGCGCGGCGGGCTGGTGGTGGTCGACGTGCCCCGCCATCTCGACGCGGCCGCCGGGCAGGCGCTGGAACAGTCCGACCTGGCACTGCTGGTGGTGCCGGCCGAGCTGCGGGCGGTGGCCGCCGCCGACCGGGTCGCCGCGGCGGCCCGGATGCGGCTCGGGGACGTCCGGGCCGTGGTCCGGCCGGTCCGGGCCGGCGGGCTCCCGGCCCACCGGATCGCCCGCGGGCTGCGGCTGCCGCTGGCGGGGGAGTTGGAGCCGGAGCCCGGTCTGGCGTCGGACGTCGAGAAGGGCGTCCCGCCCGGGATCCGGGAGAGCGGCCCGCTCGCGCGCTTCTGCGCGACCTTCCTGGACGAGGTGCTGCCGCCGGTTCCGGCGGTCGGAGGAGGTGTGTACTGATGGTCCGTCTGCGCAGAGCAAGCCTTCGGGGCGGCGAGCCCGGTCCGCTCGCCGGTGCGCGGGAGCACCGGCCGCTCCGGAGCGTCCCGCCGCCCGACGGGCCGCCGGAGGCCGAGCACGGGCCCTGCCCGTACGGCCGGACGGCCCGTGAGCAGCGGGCGGCGGCCCTGGTGGACGCGGTGCGGCTGCGACTGGCCGAGTCGGGGGCCGCCCCGACGGCGGGGTCGGTCGCCGCCGCGCTCCGGGCGACCCGCCCACCGCTCGGCGGGGACGAGGTCCTGGACACCGTGCGCTCGCTGCGCGCCGAACTGGTGGGTGCGGGCCCGCTGGACCGGTTGCTGGCGGCGCCCGACGTCACGGACGTCCTGGTGAACGGTCCGGAGGAGGTGTGGGTCGACCGTGGCGGCGGCCTGCAACGGGCCACCGGAGTCCGCTTCGCCGACACCGAGGCGGTGCGGCGGCTGGCCCACCGGCTGGCCACCGCGGCCGGGCGGCGGTTGGACGACGCCCGGCCCTGGGTGGACGCCCGGCTGCCGGACGGCACCCGGCTGCACGCCGTACTGCCGCCCATCGCGGCCGGCTGCACGCACATCTCGTTGCGGGTGTGCCGGCCGCGGCCCTTCACGCTCGACGAGTTGGTGGCGGGCGGGGCGCTGCCGCCGCAGGGCGCCGACCTGCTGGCCGGCATCGTGCGGGCACGGCTGTCGCTGCTCGTCTCCGGTGGGACGGGCTCGGGCAAGACCACCTTGCTCGCCGCGCTGCTCGGGCTGGTCGGGCCGGACGAGCGGGTCGTGGTCGCCGAGGACTCCGCCGAGCTGCAACCGGCCCATCCGCACGTGGTCCGGCTGCAGAGCAGGCCGCCCAACCAGGAAGGGCTGGGCGAGTTCACGCTCAGGGACCTCGTCCGGCAGGCGCTGCGGATGCGCCCGGACCGGCTGGTGATCGGCGAGGTGCGTGGTGCCGAGGTGTCGGACCTGCTGGCCGCGCTGAACACCGGGCACGAAGGCGGCTGCGGCACGGTCCACGCCAACACGGCGGCGGACGTGCCGGTCCGGCTGGAGGCACTGGGCTCACTCGCCGGGCTCGACCGGCCTGCGCTGCACAGCCAACTGCGGGCCGCGCTGGACGTGGTGGTGCACCTGGTCCGGGATCCGGGCTCGGGGCGGCGCCGGGTGGCGGAGATCCACACCCTGGCCGGGGACCGCACCGGGTTGGCGGTGACCACCCCGGCGGTGGCCTTCCCGGCAGCGGGCGGGCTCGTTCCCGGGGCGGGCTGGGAGCGACTGGTCGGGCTGCTGGCGGCCCGTGGAGTGGCGCTCGGGCCGGGGTTCGCACCGGGGCCTCTCGGGACCGGGCCCGGAGGTCCGTCGTGACGGCGGGCGCGTGGGCGCGGGCGGTCGAACTCGCCTTCGTCCTGCTGCTCGGCGGCTGCGCCGCCGGTGCCCTGGCGTTGCTCGGGGCCTGGAGAAGGAAGGAGTGACGGCGACATGGCCGTGGAGGTAGGAATGGCGGCGAGGGACCAGCTCGCGCTCTGCTGGACGCTGGCGCTGTGCCTGGTGGCTTTCGCCGGGTGGCGAGCGCTGCAGGATCGGCTGCCGGGCGGGCGGCGTTCCAGGCTGGTGCTTGCGGGCAGTGGGCCCCCCGGGTGGGCGCCTGGCCGGGCTCGGGCGAGGTGGCTGCGAGCCCGACTCCGAGTCCGGCTCGGGCTCCGGCGATCGGAAGTCCTCGTGCCCGAACTCCTGGCCCTGCCCGTGGGGTTGGCGGCCGGGCAGGCCGCCGCCTCTCCGGTGCCGGTGCTCGCGGCAGCCCTGGCCGTCCTGCCGCTGCGCCGGTGGCGGTTGCGGCGACGCCTGGCGGCCGAGGCCCGGCAGCGGGCCGCCGCCGTCGTGGAGCTCTGCGCCGGGCTGGCCGGGGAACTGCGCGGCGGAGCGACACCGGAGCGGGCATTGCACGTGGTCACCGGTCGGCTCGCCGGCGACCCGGCCGGGCGGCGCAGGCTCGGCGAGGAGCCGGTGGCCCGGCTCGCGGCGGGCCGCTACGGCGGGGACGTGCCCGCAGCGTTCCACCTGCTGGCCGAACTGCCGGGCGGGTGCGGAGCGGCGGCACTCGCGGCCTGCTGGCGGGTCGCCGCGGACAGCGGGGCGGGGCTGGCCGCCGCGTTGGACCGCGTCGCGGAGGCGCTGCGCGGAGAGCAGGCGTTGGCGGAGGAGATCGCCGGGGAGCTGGCCGGGCCGCGGACGACGATCGCCGTCCTGGCCGCGCTGCCGGGAGCCGGGCTGTTCCTCGGTGCCGCGCTCGGGGCCGACCCGCTGGCCGTCCTGCTGCACACACCCGTCGGCTTGGGCTGCCTCGTGGCGGGGGCGGTTCTGGAGGGGCTGGGCGTGCTCTGGACGGCGCGCATCGTCCGGTCGGCGGCCCGGGGCGCACTGGAGGCGCCTCCGGGGCGCGGTGGGCCCCGCCGGGCTCCCGCCGGTCCACCGTCCGCATCCCGCCCGGACGGACGGAGTTGCGGGCTGTCGCGACTGAGGGAGCGGGCACTCGGCGCGGAAGCGGTGACCGGGTGATGTGGGGAGCCGAGTGGGCGGTGGCCGGAGTTCCGGCGATGGCGGCCGCCGTGGTGCGGGCGCGGGCGCTGGTGCGGCAAAGGGCGAGACGTCGGCGGGCGATCGCCGGGGCCCGTGAGCGGGAGGAGGGCCGGGCGCCGGCCGGGCCCACGAGTCCCGGGGCGGGACGCCGACGGCGGACGGCCTCTGCCGTCGGAGCGGGGATAGCGGCGGCCCTGTTGATCGGTGGCGGCGCCGGGCTCGTCGCCGGGGCGCTGGCGGCGGCGGCCGTCCACCGTTGGTCGGCCGGGGCACGGTCACCGGCGGAGCGTCGGGCGGCGCTGGAGGAGGAGCTGCTGACCAGGCAACTCCCGCTGAGTGCCGAACTCCTGGCGGCCTGCCTGGGCTCGGCGGCATTGCCCTCCGAGGCGGTGTCGGCGGTCGGCCGGAGTGTGGGCGCGCCGATGGGCCCGCGGCTGGCCGCGATCGGGGCCGAGCTGGCCCTTGGCGCTCCGCCGGAGCTGTGCTGGAACCGACTCGGCGACCAGCACCCGTCGCTGGCGTCGATGGCGCGCTGCCTGGTGCGGACGAGCCTCGGCGGGACCCCGGCCGCCGAGCCGCTGATCGGGCTGGCCCAGGGGCTGCGGACGGCGGCGGCCCGAGCCGCCCACGCCAGGGTCCGCCGGGCCGCGGTGCTCGCCACCGCTCCGCTCGGGCTCTGCTTCCTGCCGGCCTTCGTGCTGATCGGGGTGGTTCCGGTGGTCGTCGGCCTCGCCGGTCGTTTCCGGCAAGTGATGTGACGTGACATCAGAAGTGTGGACATCGAGAGATCAGGAGGGATCCATGACTGCAGTGATCGCGATCAGGCCCGTCGGTGGGCGCCCGCTCCGGAGGTTGCTCGGGGCGTGGCGGAGGAAGAGCCGCTGGGCGGGTTGCCGGATGCGCGGGGTTGCCCGGCGCCGGGGCCGCTCGGACGCGGGGATGACCACGGCCGAGTACGCCGTCGGGACCTTGGGCGCGTGCGCCCTCGCCGCGGTGCTGTACAAGGTGGTGACCAGCGAAGCCGTCTTCGGCGCGCTGACCGACACGCTCCAACGGGCGCTCCATGCGGCCTAGTTCCAGTCCACGGACCGTCGTAGGCCCACCGCCGCTCCTGCTCCCCGCCGGCCGGGAGGCGCCCGCGGGGCAGGTGCCCCGCCCCGCCGGCCGGGACGTGCTCCCGTCCTCCGCCGTGCTCGGCGTGCGCTCCGACGCGGTCGCACGGACCCGCCGGGCGGACCACCGAGGGCCGAGGACGGGGCCCGGAACCCGCCTTCCGGGCCCGGGCGTCGGTCCGCGCCCCGGGGCGACGCGGGGAGGAGGCCGGTCGGGGCGGCGGGGTGACGGCGGCTTCGTCACGGCGGAGACGGCGGTGGCCCTGCCGGCGCTCGTCCTGCTCGCGGCGATGCTGATCTGGGGCGTGCTCGCGGCGGCCGCCCAGATCCGCTGCGTGGACGCCGCCCGGGTCGGGGCCAGGGCGGCCGCGCGCGGGGAGGCGGACGCCGCCGGACTCGCCCGTGCGGCGGCCCCGGCGGGCGCGCGCGTCCGGGTGACCCCGGCGGCCGACACCGTACGGGTGGACGTGGACGCACCGTGCGCGGCGCCGGGCAGGCTCGGCGGACTGCTCGCGGTACGGGTCGGGGCGGCGGCCGTGGCAGCGCGTGAGGACGTGCTGGCGCGAGCCGCAGAGGGAGGTGGCTCCGCATGGCCGCCGTGACCGTCCTGCCCGTTCCGCCCGATCTGCCCGTTCCGCCCGCCCTGACCGCGCCGACGGGTCTTGCCGGGCCGATCGTCGGGCCCGGGCGCGCCGCCCCCGCGGCGCCGCCCGTCCGGTCCGGCCTGCGGAGGGCGGTGGAACGGGCCGCCCGGGCTCGTGCGGGACGAGCGGCGGCGGATGGGCGGGGGCCGGACGCCGGTTCGGCGACGGTCTGGCTGCTCGCCCTGGCGATGCTGGGCACGGCGGTGTTCGCCGCGACGCTCGCGATCGGCGTCGTGGTCGCCGCCCGGCACCGGGCCGAGTCGGCCGCCGACCTCGCGGCCCTCGCGGCGGCGGACCGGCTGCTGCTGGACCCGGACGGCGGCTGCGCCCGGGCCGCGGGGATCGCCGCCGCCCAGGGCGCCGTTCTGGTGTCCTGCGCGGTGGACCGGTCGGCGGACGCCGTCGACGTGGTGGCCGAGGTGGACGTCGGCCGGCTCCCGGTGCGCCTGCCGGTCGGCCCGGCGCGGGCGAGGGCCCGGGCCGGGCCGGTACGGGCTGCGGTCACCGCCGCCGAGGACGGCCTCGACGGCGCCCCGGGCGGTGCGGAGGCGGCCTCATGAGGCGCTCGGCGCCCCACCGTCCGGTCCCGACCCGACCTCCCGCGACTCGGACGCCCCGGCCCCGGCTGCAGTGCCGGCCCCGGCTCCCGTGCCGGCCCCGGCCTCGGCCTCCGCCTCCGCGGCCCCCGGTGCTCCGGCCAGCAGGACGTCCAGGAGCCGGACGGCGGCCGCCTTGTCCAGCGGGTCGTTCCCGTTGCCGCACTTGGGCGACTGCACGCAGGACGGGCAGCCGCGCTCGCACTCGCAGGAGGCGATCGCCGCGCGGGTGGCCGTCAGCCACTCGGCCGCCCGCCGGAAGCCGCGTTCGGCGAAGCCGGCCCCGCCCGGGTGACCGTCGTAGACGAACACGGTCGGCAGCCCGGTGTCCGGGTGCAGCGGGACGGAGACGCCGCCGATGTCCCACCGGTCGCAGGTGGCGAACAGCGGCAGCAGGCCGATCGAGGCGTGCTCGGCGGCGTGGGCGGCGCCGGGCAGCTGGTCGAGCGGGATGTCCGCGTCGAGCAGCTGGTCCTCGGTGACGGTCCACCAGACCGCGCGGGTGCGCAGCGTGCGGGGCGGCAGGTCGAGCTTGGTCTCGCCCATGATCTCCCCGGTGGAGATCCGCTTCCGGAGGTAGCCGACCACCTGGTTGACCACCTCCACCGAGCCGAAGCTGAGCCGGCCCTCGCCCCAGTCGACGGTGGTGTCGGTGTCGAGGACGGAGATGGAGGTGATGTCGCGGGCGGCCGTGGTGTACGGCGGATCGGCCGGTTCGACCAGGGCGACGGAGTTCTCCAGGTCGAAGTCCCGGACCAGGTAGGTGCGGCCCTGGTGGAGGTGGACGGCCCCGGTGTGGACGGTGGTGTGCGCGGCCGCGGCGTCCACCGTGCCGAGCAGTCGGCCGGTGTCGGCCTCGACGATCTGGACCGGGCTGCCGCCGCTGCCGCGCAGGTCCACGGCGTCGGCCGCGCGCTCACGGCGGGTCCAGTACCAGCCGTCGCCGCGTCGGCGCAGCAGACCGCGCCGTTCCAGGACGGGCAGCAGCGGGGCGGTGGAGGGGCCGAACAGCTCCAGGTCGGTTTCGGCGAGCGGCAGTTCGGCGGCGGCCGCGCACAGGTGCGGGGCGAGCACGTGCGGGTTGTCGGGGTCGAGCACGGTGGCCTCGACGGGCGCCGCGAACAGCGCCTCCGGGTGGTGCACCAGGTAGGTGTCCAGGGGGTCGTCGCGGGCGATCAGGACGGCCAGCGCGCCCTGGGCCTCGCGGCCCGCCCGTCCCGCCTGCTGCCAGAGCGAGGCCCGGGTGCCCGGGTAGCCGGCCATCAGGACGGCGTCGAGGCCGGAGACGTCGACGCCGAGTTCGAGGGCCGAGGTGGAGGCGAGGCCGAGCAGTCGGCCGCTGTGCAGGGCGCGTTCCAGGGCCCGGCGTTCGTCGGCCAGGTAGCCGCCGCGGTAGGCGGCGACCCGCTCGGCGAGCGGTCGGCCGAGCTGGTCCTGGGTCTGGAGGGCGACGAGTTCGGCTGCGCGGCGGGAGCGGACGAAGACGACGGTGCGGGTCCCCCGTTCGACCAGGTCGGTGAGCAGGTGCGCGGCCTCGGCGGTGGCGGTGCGGCGGACGGGCGCGCCGTGCTCGCCGACGTTCTCGGTCAGCGGCGGCTCCCAGAGGCCGAAGACCATCGGCCCGCGCGGCGAGGCGTCCTCGGTGACGGCCACGGCGGGCAGGCCGGTGAGGCGCTCGGCGGTCGCGGCCGGATCGGCGGTGGTGGCGGAGGCCAGCAGGAAGGTCGGTGACGAACCGTAACGCGCGCACACGCGGCGCAGTCGGCGCAGCACCTGGGCGACGTGCGAGCCGAACACGCCCCGGTAGCTGTGGCACTCGTCGACGACCACGTAGCGCAGCGCCTTGAGGAAGGAGGACCAGCGGGCGTGGCCGGGCAGGATGCCCCGGTGCAGCATGTCCGGGTTGGTGAGCACGTAGGAGGCGTACTGGCGGACCCACTCGCGCTCCTCGGGCGGGGTGTCGCCGTCGTACAGCGCGGCGCGGACCCTCGGCGGGGCGAGTTCGGCGGCCCGGCGGCGCTGGTCGGCGGCGAGGGCCTTGGTCGGTGCCAGGTAGAGCGCGGTGGCGCCGCGGCCGTTGCGGGCCTCGGTGCCGTCCAGCAGGTCGCTGAGCACCGGGGCGAGGTAGCCAAGCGACTTGCCCGAGGCGGTGCCTGTGGCGATCACCACAGTCTGACCGCTTTTCGCCAGGTTCATCGCTTCTGCCTGGTGCGCCCAGGGCTGTTCGACCCCGACCGCGAGTGCCGCGTCCACGATCTCCGGACGGATCGACTCGGGCCAGGGTGAATAACGCGCAGTTCGGGCGGGAAGGTGCTCCGTATGGGTGAGCCGGTCGGACCGCCCCCGATCAGTGGTCAGGGTCGTCAGCAGTGCCTCGGGCGGGCTGTGTCGGGGCGGCATGAGGACCCAGTGTGTCACCGGCGTGACGGAGAATCGTCGTAAGCCATCGTGCGGGCATGGTCGCAGGTGGTTGAATGTGGCCGTGACGGCCGTACGGCCGTGGGTCGCAGCGCTGAGGCTTGCCACGCGTTGGCTGGGCGCGTCCGGGCTCGCGACCATGCGGTGGCGGCCGTCCGGCCGAGGATCGCACATGACGTAGCAAGGCAAGGTGCTGGAGGTTCCGTGGACCTGTCCCTGTCGACCCGTTCAGTCGGCGATCGCACGGTCGTCGAGGTTGGCGGCGAGATCGATGTGTACACCGCCCCGAAGCTGCGCGAGCAGCTGGTCGAGCTCGTCAACGACGGCAAGTACCACCTCGTCGTCGACATGGAAGGCGTTGACTTCCTGGACTCGACCGGTCTGGGTGTGCTGGTGGGCGGTCTGAAGCGGGTGCGCGCTCACGAGGGCTCGCTGCGCCTCGTCTGCAACCAGGAGCGCATCCTGAAGATCTTCCGCATCACCGGCCTGACCAAGGTCTTCCCGATCCACACCTCGGTGGACGACGCGGTCAACGCGACCGACTGACGCGGCCGGGCCGGCCCTCGTGGCCGGCCCGCCCCGTTTCCTCGCGTCCGGGGTGCCTGGGCCCCCGCGGCCCGGCGCGTCCCGGTCGCCTCTGGGCCGGCCCTGCCGGCCCGTAGGGGCCGTACTTCCGGCCCCGGTCGGAGCACCCCGAGGGGGAGAGATGGCAACCGTCGAACTTCGATTCAGTGCGCTTCCCGAGCACGTGCGGACGGCCCGCCTGGTCGCCGCGGCCGTCGCCAGACGGGCCGGGGTCGACGAGTCGGTGCTCGACGAGGTACGGCTCGCGGTCGGCGAGGCGTGCTCCCGCGCGGTCGGCCTGCACCAGCGGGGCGGCATCGGCGGCACGGTCAGGGTCGCGCTGACCGACCAGGAGAAGCGTTTCCTCATCGAGGTCGAGGACGAGGCCGGCCCCGTCGCCGTCCCGGACTCGGGCGCCGCCGACGGCGGTGAGCCGGAGGACGACACGCTGGGCATCGCCGTGATCACCGGCCTGGTCGAGGACCTGGAGGTCACCAACGGCACGGACGGTGGCCTGATCCGGATGAGCTGGCCGGTCTCGGTCGCCTCCGTCTCGGTCTGAGGCACCTCCCAGGCGCGCGGGGTCCGCTCCCCGGGCATGCGTTGACAAACTGTTGAGCCTCGCGGTTCGCTGCTTCCGGCACGACCGGGTCCGATCGCTGATCGGACCTCGTCGCGGAAGAGGAATTCCATGCGGATCCGCATCCTGTGGCCGGCCGGGCAGGCGACTGCCACGCTGGCGGCCACCCCCACCGCCGAGGCGCTCTGGGCGGAGCTGCCGATCAGCTCGTCGGCGAGCACCTGGGGCGAGGAGGTCTATTCCGGCACGCCCGTCAGCGTGCCGCGCGAGAACGATGCCCGGCAGGTCGTGGAGCCGGGCACGGTCGCCTTCTGGACGGACGGCGACAGCCTCGCGCTGCCGTACGGGCCGACGCCGATCGCACGCGACGGCGAGTGCCGGCTGGCCGGTCCCTGCAACGTCCTGGGCGCGTTGGACGGGGACGCCGCCGTGCTGCGCACCGTCCGGCCGGGTGATCCGATCCGGGTCGAGCGGGCCTGAGCCGTGGCTGCGGCCGCAGACGTGGGCGGGCCGGACGGGAGGTCGGCGGCGGGAACCGGGAACCGGGCGGTGGGGAGCGGCCGTGTAGGTTCGACGACCGATGACGACCGAAACCGAAAGGCTTCTCCCGGTGAACAAGCGACTGCTGGCCGTACCCGCCCTCGGCGTGCTGCTGGCGTTCGGCGCCGTCGGCTGCGGCGGTGGCGACGACAACAGCAAGCAGCTGGAGTCCTGGGCGTCGAACGTCTGCGGCGCGGCCAAGGACCCGATCGCCCAGTCCCGGACCGCGCTCGCGGACACCGGTCAGGTGAAGACCGGCGAGGTCCCGGCGGACCTGCAGAAGCGGCTCTCCACGGACATCGGGCGGCTGGCCAAGACCAACCAGGACATAGCGGCTGCCATCGACTCGGCCGGTGCCCCCAAGGTGCAGGACGGCGCGGCCCTGCAGAAGGACACCGTCGACGAGCTGAAGAAGGCGGCCGACGGCTACCAGGAGGTCCAGAAGAAGCTGGACGCGCTGCCCAACGACGACCAGGCCAAGTTCGCCGACGGGCTGCGCAGCGTCGCCGACCAGGTGCAGCAGCTGGCCACGCTCTCCACCCAGGCGCAGAGCAAGCTGCAGCGCGGCGACCTCGGCGCGGCGATGGCCAAGCAGGAGGGCTGCAAGCCGTCCCCGGCCGGCGCCCCCACGGGCGGCGCGACCGGCGGTGCGAGCGGTGCCCCGACCGGCGGTGCGAGCGGCACCCCGGCTCCCGCGGGCGCGAGCGCGACCCCGACCCCCGGTGCGAGCGGCACCCCGGGCACCGCCGCCACGCCCGCGCCCGGTGCGACCGACACCGCGAGCCCCGCCGCCGGCGCCACCACCCCGGCAGGCCCGGCCGGCACCCCGGCTCCCACCGCGAGCTGACCGGGCAGACGATCCCGCCCTCCTGCCAGGGGAGGGAAAGCAGCAGCCGGTGCCGCTCGCAGGAGCAGCACCGGCTGCTGCGCATCGTGGGCGCAGGCGCAGGCGCAGGCGCAGACGCAGGCACAGGCGCAGGCGCAGAGGCAGACGCAGGCACAGGCACAGGCGCAGACGGCTCGGGCTCGGCCAAGGCCGAGGAGCGCCAACAGCGAGCCGCCGACCGGCAGGGAACCACCGCGCCCGGGCTCCGGGGCGTGCGACCGGGCGCGTGGAAGCCCGGTGGGGCGCGCGTCCCGGCTCGGGCTCCCGACGGGATGCTCGCGGTCGGCCGGCCCGGAGGCGGACCTCGCAGCGCGGGGCGCCCGGGCCCGCGGCGGGCGGCGGCGGGGGATCGGCGGGGGACAATGGCGGGGTGATCAGTAGCCCCGTTCTCGACCCGACCCGCCTCGCCAAGCTGCGCGAGGCGCTGCTCGCCGCCTCGTTCACCGCCGACGGGTGCCTGGACCTGCTCGGGCCCACCGGCTATTCGGCGCTGGCCCGCAGCGAGGCGGTTCCGGCGCTGCGTGCGACACGCGGTGGCAGTCCGCTGGAGACGCTGGTGCGGCTGTTCCTGCTGCAGCAGCCGGTGCCGTACCGGGCGGCCGCCGCCGCGCTGCCGGTGGAGGACTGCCTGGCGGACGGCTGGCTGCGCCCCGACGGGGAGCTGGTGCGCGCCACCGTCGACGTCCGGCCGTACGCCAACGAGGTCGCCGGGATGCCGAGTTCGGACGCCTGGGTGGTCTCCGACCTGGGCTGCGCGGTGGGTGGCGCGGGCGGAATCGGCTCCGGCGAGACCGCGCACGGGGTGGCCCGGCAGGACCTGGTGCTGGGTGTCGGCGGTGCCTCCACCACGCTGGCCAACATCACCGTGCGCCGTCCGGTCCGGGCCGCGCTGGACCTCGGCGCGGGCTCCGGCGTGCAGGCGTTGCACGCGGCCCGGCACGCCGGCACGGTCACCGCCACCGACCTCAACCCGCGTGCGCTGCGCTTCACCGAACTGACCCTGGCGCTGTCCGGTTTCGACCACACCGAGGTGCTCTCCGGCAGCCTCTTCGAGCCGGTCGGGGAGCGGAAGTTCGACCTGATCGTCTCCAACCCGCCGTTCGTCATCTCGCCCGCCGGCCGGTTCACCTACCGCGACGGCGGCATGGCCGGCGACGACCTGTGCCGCAGCCTGGTCCGCTCCGCCGCCGACCACCTGGAGCCCGGCGGCTACTGCCAGCTGCTCGCCAACTGGCAGCACATCAAGGGCGAGGACTGGCACGAGCGGCTGGCCGGCTGGGTCGCGGGCACCGGCCTGGACGCCTGGGTCGTCCAGCGCGAGGTCCAGGACGTGGCCCAGTACGCCGAGTTGTGGCTGCGCGACGGCGGCGACCACCGCGGCCCCGGCGGCGACTACCAGGCCCGCTACGGCGAGTGGCTGGACGCCTTCGAGGCGGGCGGGGTCGAGGGCATCGGCATGGGGTGGATCACCCTGCGGGCGAGCGGTGCCGAGCGTCCGACCGTGCGGGTCGAGGAGTGGCCGCACCCGGTGGAGCAGCCGCTCGGCCCGCACATCGAGGCCTGGTTCGACCGGCAGGACTTCCTCCGCACGCACGACGACGCGGGCCTGCTCGCAGCCCGCTACCTGCTGGCCGACGAGGTGGTCCAGGAACAGGTCGGCGCGCCGGGCGCGGAGGACCCGGAGCACGTGATCCTGCGTCACAACCGCGGCATGCGGCGGGCCACCAAGGTGGACACGGTGGGCGCCGGCTTCGTCGGCGTCTGCGACGGCACGCTGTCCGCGGGCGAGATCGTGGACGCCATCGCACAGCTGCTCGGCGAGGACCGGGTGGTCCTGCGGGACCGGGTGCCGGAGTCGCTGCGGCTGCTGACCGAGCAGGGGTTCATCGAACCCGTTCGCTGACGGTCCCGCCCGCATCGCGCCCCCGGTTCACCCGCCCGTACCTCCTGGTTCGTCCAGTGGTCCCCGAACGGCTGCCCCGCGTTGGCCCTCCGCTGTGAGGCTCTGTCCACAGACTGTGGACAGAGCTGGGGAGCCGGGGGCCAGGAGTGGACACGACGACGGCGACGGTGGCCGGGCTGGTGCTCGCCCTCTTCGGTGGCGTACTGCTGCTCTGGTGCGCCGCCGAAGTGCGCCTCCGCCACCGGGTGCGCCGTCGGGGGGTGGCGGTGGTGGCCACGGTGGTGGCCGACGACGACGCGCACGGCCAGCTGGACAGCTCACCGCTGCTCTCCTTCTCGGTGCCGCCCTCGGTCGGCGGCTCCGGCGCGTGCCGGGTGGCAGGGCTCGTGCTCACCCGTCCGCGCGGGCACACCCCGCTGCGCCGTCCGGCCCGTTTCGCGCCGGGTGCCCCGGTACGGATCTGCTACGACCCGCAGCGCCCGAGCCGGGTGGTGCCGGCGGCCGGGGAGATCGACCGGGCCGCCGTCGCCGACCTGCTGTGGAGCGCCCTGGGGGTGGCCTGTCTCGCGGCGGGCGCCGGCCTCCTGGCCGCGGTCGGCGGCTGAGCGGTCCGCCCACCGGCGCGCGGTCGTCCCCGGCCGCCCGCGAGCAGTTGGTTCCAGCCACCCGTGCGGACGTTCCCGCCGACCCGCGCGCCGCCGTTCCCGCTCACCCGCCCGTCGACGTCCCGACCGCGCCTTCGGCGAGCTCCCCCGTCCGGCCGTCGATTTTCCGTTGACAGATCTTGAAATCCGTCATTCCATCCTCCGGAACCTGCCGAAGCCCGGCCTCCACGGGGCGCGAACCTCCGTCATCGGGTTACCGTTCGAGTGGCGTCGGTGAGCCCGGCAAGTGAAAAAGCGGGATCCGTCCGTTTGACAAGGGTGGCCGGGGTACGGTCACACTCCGCTGGTGGGGTGTCGTGAAGCGGCGACCCCGGGACGGTGGAGGGGTCGGGCGGAGCGCAGCCCGTGCTGCCGCGCCGACCAGCCACATAAGGACCGGGAGAGAAGAGCGAAGGTGTCCCCGAGCAGCGAGACCGCGCACGGACAGCGACTCGTCATTGTCGAGTCGCCGGCCAAGGCGAAGACGATCAAGGGCTACCTTGGCCCCGGCTACATCGTCGAGGCGAGCGTCGGGCACATCCGCGACCTGCCGAGCACCGCGGCCGAGGTGCCGGACAAGTACACCGGCGAGGTGCGCCGCCTCGGGGTGGACGTCGACCACGACTTCGCGCCCATCTACGTGGTCAACGCGGACAAGAAGTCCCAGGTCAGCAAGTTGAAGTCGCTGCTCGCGGAGTCCGACGAGCTCTTCCTCGCCACCGATGAGGACCGTGAGGGCGAGGCCATCGCGTGGCACCTGCAGCAGGTGCTGAAGCCCAAGGTGCCGGTGCACCGGATGGTGTTCCACGAGATCACCAAGTCGGCGATCCAGGAGGCCGTGGCCAACCCGCGCGAGCTGAACCAGCGCCTGGTCGACGCCCAGGAGACCCGCCGCATCCTCGACCGCCTCTACGGCTTCGAGGTTTCGCCGGTGTTGTGGAAGAAGGTCATGCCGAAGCTCTCGGCGGGCCGCGTCCAGTCCGTCGCCACCCGGCTGGTGGTCGAGCGCGAGCGCGAGCGGATGGCCTTCCGCACCGCCTCGTACTGGGACCTGGTCGGCACCTTCGGCACCGGTCGCACCCCGGCCGACGCCGCCAACCCGGAGACCTTCGGCGCCCGGCTCGCCTCGGTCGACGGCAAGCGGATCGCCAGCGGCCGCGACTTCGGCTCGAACGGCCAGCTGAAGGCCGGCAGCGCCAACACCATGCACCTGGACGAGCAGGCCGCCCGGCAGCTGGCCGCCGCCCTGGAGCAGACCGCGTTCAGCGTCCGCAGCGTCGAGTCCAAGCCGTACCGCCGCTCGCCGTACGCGCCGTTCCGCACCACCACGCTCCAGCAGGAGGCCAGCCGCAAGCTGGGCTTCGGCGCCAAGCGGACCATGCAGGTGGCCCAGAAGCTGTACGAGAACGGCTTCATCACCTACATGCGCACCGACTCCACCACGCTGTCGGACACCGCGATCTCCGCCGCCCGCGCCCAGGTCACCCAGCTGTACGGCGCCGACTACCTGCCGGACGCCCCGCGCACCTACGCCAGCAAGGTCAAGAACGCGCAGGAGGCGCACGAGGCCGTCCGCCCCTCCGGCGACCGCTTCCGCACCCCCGCTGAGACCGGCCTGACCGGTGACGACTTCAGGCTGTACGAGCTGATCTGGATGCGCACCGTCGCCTCCCAGATGAAGGACGCGGTCGGCCAGTCCGTCACCGTCCGGGTCGGCGGCAACTCCGCCGACGGCCGGGACGTCGAGTTCTCCGCCTCCGGCAAGATCATCACCTTCCACGGCTTCCTCAAGGCCTACGTCGAGGGCGCCGACGACCCGAACGCCGAGCTCGACGACCGCGAGCGCCGGCTGCCGCAGGTCACCCAGGGCGACCCGCTGGGCGCCGAGCGGATCACCCCGGAGGGCCACGCCACCAAGCCGCCGGCCCGCTACACCGAGGCCTCGCTGGTCAAGGAGCTGGAGGACCGGGAGATCGGCCGTCCCTCCACCTACGCGTCGATCATCGACACGATCATCCAGCGCCGGTACGTGTTCAAGAAGGGGACGGCGCTCGTCCCGTCCTTCCTGTCCTTCGCCGTGGTCAACCTGCTGGAGAAGCACTTCGGCCGGCTGGTCGACTACGACTTCACCGCGAAGATGGAGGACGACCTCGACCGGATCGCCGCCGGTGAGGCGCAGTCCGTGCCGTGGCTGAAGCGCTTCTACTTCGGCGAGGGCGAGGGCCACGCCGCGGGCGGCGCCGCCGAGGCCGGCAACGGCGACGGCGACCACCTGGGCGGCCTGAAGGAGCTGGTCACCGACCTCGGTGCGATCGACGCCCGGGAGATCAGCTCGTTCCGGATCAGCGACGACCTCACCCTGCGGGTCGGCCGCTACGGCCCGTACGTCGAGCGCGCCTCCGTCGTCGAGGGCGAGCCCGGCCAGCGCGCCGACATCCCGGACGACCTGCCGCCGGACGAGCTCACCATCGAGCTGGCCGAGGAGCTGCTGGCCAAGCCCAGCGGCGACTTCGAGCTCGGCCCGGACCCGGTCAGCGGCAACATGCTGGTCGCCAAGGACGGCCGCTACGGCCCGTACGTGACCGAGATCCTGCCCGAGGGCACGCCCAAGACCGGCAAGAACGCCGTCAAGCCGCGCACCGCCTCGCTCTTCAAGACGATGTCGCTGGACACCGTCACCCTGGAGGACGCGCTGCGGCTGCTCTCGCTGCCGCGCGTGGTCGGCACCGACGCCGAGGGCGCGGAGATCACCGCGCAGAACGGCCGCTACGGCCCGTACCTCAAGCGCGGCACCGACTCCCGCTCGCTCACCAGCGAGGACCAGCTCTTCACGATCACCCTCGACGAGGCGCTGGCGATCTACGCCCAGCCAAAGCAGCGCGGCCGGGCCGCCGCCGCCCCGCCGCTCAAGGAGCTGGGCAACGACCCGGTCAGCGAGCGCCCGGTGGTGGTCAAGGACGGCCGCTTCGGCCCGTACGTGACCGACGGCGAGACCAACGCCACGCTGCGCAAGGACGACGACGTCGAGACCATCACGCCGGAGCGCGGCTACGAGCTGCTCGCCGAGAAGCGGGCGCGCGGGCCGGTGAAGAAGGCGGCGAAGAAGGCCCCGGCGAAGAAGACGGCGGCCAAGAAGGCGACGGCGACCAAGACCGCGGCGACCAAGACCGCGGCCGCGAAGAAGACCGCCGCCAAGAAGACCACCACCACCAAGACGGCGGCGGCGAAGAAGACGGCAGCCAAGAAGACGGCCGCGAGCAAGAACACGACGACCGACGAGGGCTGATCGCCGGTCACCGCCGACGGGCCCGCGCCCCCGATCCCGGGGGTTGCGGGCCCGTTCGCTGTCGGCAGCCGGGTGAGCGGTCGGGCGAGTCGCGGGCGGGTCGCGGGGCGAGCGGGCAGGGCGAGCGGAGGGCGGGTCGCGGGGCGAGTCGCGGGCGAGCGGTGGGCCGGGTCGGCCTCAGCCGGCGGGCGAGACGATCGGGATCTGTGCGGGGAACGTCACAACCCGGTGATGAGCGGGATCCGGAAGCCCGTTCACCACATTCCGGCCAAGCCCCGCCCGCTACGCTGACCGTATGACGAGCGAGGAGCAGCCCACCCCCAGCGCCGCCCCGGCCGCCAGAGCCTGGGCGTCCGACCTGCCCGAGGTCGCACCCGCCGGTACCCCGGTGGACCGGGCCCGGGCACTGCTGCGGACACGCGCCTACCGGCGTCTGTGGACCACCCAGCTGATCGGCGGCACCGCCGACCGGCTCGGCCTGCTGGTGCTGCTCGCGCTCACCGTGATCGCCGCCGCCCTCGGCGGCCAGTTCGGCGACCTGCCGCGCAGCCTCTCCTTCGCCCTCGCCGCGGTCCTCGCCGTCCGCGTGGTGGCCACCGGCCTGGTCGGCGTGGCGCTGCTCGGCCCGGTGCACCAGCTGGTCGCGGGCAAGCTCGACCGGCGCTGGACGCTGTTCGGCGCCGACGCGCTGCGCGCCCTGCTGATCGGCCTCGCGCCCTGGTGGACCGTCTGGCTGAGCTCCGGCTCCAAGCCCTCCGGCGCCGCCACCTACGTCCTGCTCGCCACCGTGTTCGTCACCGGTGCGGTCGAGCGGGTCCGGGAGATCGCCAGGGCCGCCGCCGTCCCCGGCCTGCTCCCGGCGGCCGACCCCTACGCCCCGGCCGCCGAGCGGCGGCCCGCCGCCGCCAACCTGGAGACCGTCCGGGTCATCGACCGCTTCACCGGCTGGGTCACCGTGCCGCTGGCCGCCGTCGGCCTGGTCGGTTTCACCCTGCTCAACAACATCGGCGCGGCGGCCGGCTCGGACTGGCTCCGCGCCCACCAGCTCACCTTCGCGGCGCTCGGCGCGGTCGGCCTGTTCGCCGCCTCGGCCGCCCGCGGCTACCTCCAGCAGCTGCCCGGCGGTCCGGTGGCCGTCGCCCCGGTCTCCCCGCTGCAGGGCCTGCGCGCCCCGACCGATGCGGTCCCCGGCCCCGCGCTGAGCAAGGGCCGCACCGGTAGCGCCCCCTACTTCACCTTCGCCGTCGCCGCGGCCTTCGCCTCGATGGCGGGCGTCGCCGCGCTCGCGCTGCTGACCGCCGCCGAGCACCGGGCCGGTCCGATCGGCTACGGCCTGGTGGTGCTCGCCGCCACCGGGGCGCCCGCCCTCGGCGCCCGGCTCACCAGGGCCACGCTGCCCACCTTCTCCCGCCGCCGGCTGCTCGCGCTGGCGCTGCTCACCCAGGGCGTCGCGCTGATCCTGGCCGGGCTGGTGCTGGACTTCGTGCTCGTCCTGCTGCTCACCGTGCTGGCCGCCCTGGCTGCCGGGATCGTCCTCTCGGCCGGGCGCACCCTGCTCGCCCAGGAGGTCGAGGAGGCCCGGCTGCCGAAGGTCACCGAGCACCTGTACGCGGTGCTGCGGGTCGTGGTCGCCGCCGCGCTGGTCGTCGTCCCGCTGATCGCCGCCGCCTACGGGGACGTCGATTACGGCACCGCCGAGCCCGGCTCGTTCACCTTCATCCACGGCGGCGCGGCCCTCGCCGTGGCCACCGCGGGGCTGCTCACGCTGGTGCTCGCCGCCGTCGTGCTGGTGCGCACCGACGACCGCCGGGGCACCGTGCCGTTCGGCCGGGACCTGGTGGACGCGCTGCGCGGCGCGGCCGGCCCGGTGCCGCACCGGGGCGCGGGCACCGGCTTCTTCATCGCCCTGGAGGGCGGCGACGGTGCCGGCAAGTCCACCCAGGCCCAGGCGCTCGCCGAGTGGATCCGCGGCAAGGGGCACGAGGTCGTGCTCACCCGCGAGCCCGGCGGCAGCCCGGTCGGCCAGCGGCTGCGCGGCCTCGTCCTGGACGTCGGCAACACCGGCCTGTCGCACCGCGCCGAGGCACTGATCTACGCCGCCGACCGCGCCGAGCACGTCGAGAACGTCATCCGGCCGGCCCTCGCGCGCGGCGCCGTGGTGATCACCGACCGGTACATGGACTCCTCCATCGCCTACCAGGGCGCCGGGCGCGACCTGGCCGCGACCGAGGTCGCCCGGATCTCCCGCTGGGCCACCGGCGGGCTGCTGCCCGACCTCACCGTCGTCCTCGACGTCGACCCGACCAGGGCCCGGGAGCGCTTCACCGAGGCGCTGGACCGGCTGGAGTCCGAGCCCACCGAGTTCCACCAGCGGGTCCGAGCCGGCTTCCTCGCCCTCGCGGCCGCCGACCCGGCGCGCTACCTGGTCGTGGACGGCAGCCAGGCACCCGGCTTCGTCACCACCGCCATCCGGCACCGGCTCGACCGCGAGCTGCCGCTCTCCGAGCAGGAGAAGGCTGCCCGCGCCGAGCAGGAGCGCCTCGCCCGTGAGGAGGCCGAGCGCCGCGCTGCGGAGGAGGCCCGCAAGAAGGCCGAGGAGGAGGCCGCCGAGCGCAAGCGGCAGGAAGTGCTGGCTCAGCTGCGCGCCGAGCAGGCGGAGAAGGAACGGCTGGCCAAGGAGGAGGCCGAGCGGGCCGCCGCCGAGGCCCGGCGCAAGGCCGAGGAGGAGGCGCGCCGTCGGGCGGCGGCGGAAGCCGAGCGCCGCGCGGCGGAGGAGGCCAAGCTCCGCGCCGCCGAGGAGGCCCGGCTGGCGGCCGAGGCCGCCGAGCGCAAGCGGATCGCCGACGAGGCGGCCGCCCAGGCCGAGCTGCAGCGCCAGCGCGAGCTCGCCCGCGAGGAGCAGCGTCGTCGGGCGGAGGAGGCGCTGCAGCGGGCCGAGGAGGCCCGGCTGGCGCAGGCCGCCGCCCTGGCGGCAGCGGCCGAGGCGGCCGAGACGGCAGCGGACCGGGCGGCCGGGCGGCCGGGGTCGACCGGCGGGGACGCCGTGACCACGGAGCTGCGGGTGGTCCGGGAGACGCCGCAGGACGCTCCGGTTCGGGACGCTTCGGACCAGGGTGCTCCGGTTCGGGACGTGCCGGTTCGGGACGTGCCGCAGGAGTCGGCGCAGGGCCCGACGGACGGGCTCGGGGACGAGGCGACGCGCGAGCTGTCGCTGCGGGACCGGCAGACCGCGGTCCGGGCCGCCGATGCCGCCGAGGCGCGCAGGGCGGCCGGAGCCGCCGGGGCGGTCGACGAGACCGCCAAGCTGCCGGTGGTGCCGGCGGTGGACCAGACGGCCGTGCTGCCGGTGGTGCCGGCGGTGGATCAGACGGCCGTGCTGCCGAAGGTGCCGGCGGAGGCCGCCGACCGGACGGCCGTGCTGCCGCGGGTCGGGTCGGACCGCCCGGTGGACGGTACGCGTGAGCTGCCGCGAGTCGGCGGGGAGCCGACCGCGCAGCGGCCCCAGGGCCAGCCGCAGCCCCAGGGCCGGCAGCCTCAGGCCCAGCCTCAGCCCCAGGCCCAGCCGGAGCCCCCGTCGGCCGCCGAGCGGTCGCGGCCGGAGTGGGCCGAGGAGACGCCGATGGACGACCTGCCGAGCCTCACCGACACCCTGCTCGGCTCGCACGACGAGTGGACGCGTTGGGAGCACGCCAGCCCGGCGCAGGGCGCTCCGCAGCAGGGTGCGGACCCGCGCGACGGGTTCGGCCAGGAGGGCCAGGACAGGCAGGAGAAGCAGGAGAAGCAGGACAAGGGCGACGGCAAGGGCAAGGGCCGTCGCTGGGGCCGCCGGGGCTGACCGGACACGACGCGGCGGCGCCGCCGGGGCAGGTCCCCGGCGGCGCCGCCTTGCTGTCGGGCGGGCGCCGGCGCCGGTGTCGGCCGGTGGTGGTCCCGCCATCCGCCCGTGCCGTCCGCCGGTGCCGTCCGCCAGTGCCGTCCGCCGATGCGTCCCCCGGTGCCCTCCACCGGTGCCTCCGCGTGCTGCCGTCCGCTTCCGGGCCCGTCCGTCGTGACCCGGACGGAGCAATGGCTGTCAGGGCGGAGACGTATGCTCGACGGCGGGGAAGAGGCGCCGCGGGCGCTGCCGTACGGAGCTTGGGAGCAGCAGTGGCCGTCTGGGACGACCTGGTGGGCCAGGAGCGGGTGGTCGAGCAGCTGACCGCCGCGGCCCGGGCGGCCGGGGCGACGGTCGAGGCCGGTCGCGGGGCAGCACCGGTCGAGGGCGGGAACGCCTCGCTGATGACGCACGCCTGGCTGTTCACCGGTCCGCCCGGCGCCGGTCAGGTCACCGCCGCGCGGGCCTTCGCCGCCGCACTCCAGTGCACCAGCCCCGACCTCGCGCTCGGCGGCACGCCCGGCTGCGGATTCTGCGACGGCTGCCACACCGTGCTCGCCGGCAGCCACGCCGACGTGAAGTACGTCCGGACGGACGGCCTGTCCATCGGCGTCGGCGACATGCGTGACCTGGTGATGCGCGCCTCCAGCTACCCGACCGGCGGCCGCTGGTCGGTGATCCTGGTGGACGCCGCCCACCGGCTCACCGAGGCCGCCGCGAACGCGCTGCTCAAGGGCGTGGAGGAACCCTCCCCGCGCACCGTCTGGCTGCTCTGCGCCCCCTCCGTCCAGGACGTCCTGCCGACCATCCGCTCGCGCTGCCGCCTGCTGGTGCTGCGCACCCCCGCCGCCGAGGCGGTCGCCGACACGCTGGTGCGCCGCGACGGCGTCGACCCGGAGACCGCCCGGCTCGCCGCGCTCGCCGGGCAGGGCGACATCGAGCGTTCCCGCCGCCTCGCCGTCGACGAGCAGGCCCGCTCCCGGCGTGCGGAGGTGCTGCGGATCCCGCTGGAGGTCGGTGACATCGGCGGCTGCCTGGCCGCCGCCCAGCGCCTGGTCGACACCGCCAAGGCCGACGCCGAGGCGCTCGCCGAGACCCAGGACGCCAAGGAGACCGACGACCTCAAGGCGGCCTACGGCGCCGCCGAGGGCAGCAAGGCGCCGCGCGGCATGGCCGGCGCGGTCAAGGAGCTGGAGAAGCGGCAGAAGAGCCGCGCCACCCGTACCCGCCGGGAGACCCTCGGCGTGGCCCTGCTCGACCTGCTGGGCTTCTACCGGGACGTGCTCGCGATCCAGCTCGGCTCCAGCGGCGCGCTCGCCAACGAGGACCAGCGGCAGGCGCTGAACCGGGTGGCCCAGGCCGGTCCGGCGGAGGGCACGCTGCGCCGGATCGAGGCGGTGCTGGCCTGCCGCGAGGCGTTGGACCGCAACGTGGACCCGCTGCTCGCGGTCGAGGCGATGACGGTGGCGCTGCGCGCGGGCTGAGCCGACCGCGGGGTGTCCGCCCGGTCGTCCGCCGGCCCGCTCTGCCCCGAGGCGCTTCTGCTCCGACGCGCTCTGCGGGGCCTCGCTCCGCCTGACCGGCTCGGTCCGACCGCTCCGCCTGACCGGCTCGGTCCGACCGCTCCACCGGCCGACGGCCGTACGCCTGCCGGAGCCGGTGCGCTGTCCCACCTTCGAGTGAACGGGCGATACGCGCCGGGCACACCCGCGTGTGACCGTCCGCCGGTTGTGCACGCTGGGGGCCGACTGCGCCCGGACGGGCCGGTCGCCTCCCGTACGCGCCGGGTCCGGTCCGGCGCCGGCCCTCCTCCGAGGCGGTGCGTCGCATGGTTCGTTCGCTCCTCGTCATCCCCCTACTGGCCGCCGCGCTCGGCGGGATCTGGCTAGCCCGCGGGGCCCTCCAGCGCTGGCGCGACCTGCGTGCCGCCGAGACCTACGAGCTGGCCGGCGACCGGTGGCCGATGCTGGTGCGGGCGGGCGGCGCGATGGTCTGCGGGGTGTGCGTCACCGGATTGACGCTGCTCACCGCGCTCGGCGCCTTCGGCGGCCTCGGTCGCGGCGACCGGCAACCGGACCGGTCGGAGCCCGTCGTGGACACGGCGGGCGCGGACGCGGGGGCAGCGGGCGGTGCGGCCGTCCGGCAGCAGGCGGTGCCCCCCGCGGCCACCGAGTCGGCCGCTGCCGCCCCCGGCACGGCCGCCACCACGGCCCCTGCGGTGGCCAGCCGCTTCGACAGTGTCGGCCACCCGGGCGGCGGCGAGCTGCTCCAGTCCGCCGTGCTCGGCCCCGACGGGCGTCCGCGCAACGTCCGGGTCTGGCTGCCGCCGCAGTACGCCAAGGAGCCCAACGCGCGCTTCCCGGTCGTGGTGATGCACGCGGCCGCGCCGCGCAAGACCGCCGACGCCGAGGTGCCCGACGTCTTCGAGGGCATCGGTTCGGCGCTGCAGACCGGCAAGTCCCGTCCGTTCATCCTGGTCGCCCCCGAGGCACCCAACGGCACCGCCCACCCCTGCGAGCTGGTCGCCGCCGCCCCGGCCGCCGTCGCCGACGACGCGGCGCTGCGCACGACCATCGCGGCCTCCTTCCGCACCCTGCCACCCGGCCCGGCCTCCTGGGGTGCCCTCGGCGTCGAGGGCGGCGCGCCGTGCGCGGCCGCCGCCGGGCTGGCCCGCCCCGACCTGTACGGCGCGGCCGCCGCGGTCTCCGGCCGGTACGACGCCGCCGCGCTCACCCAGACCGGCGCCGAGGCCCCGACCGGCAGCGCGGCCAAGCTGCTGCTGGCCGCCGCCAAGGCCGACGCCGCCGGGCTGGACGCGGCCCGCAAGCTCCAGGCCTCGCTCAAGGCGGGCCCCGGTCCGGCGGCCAAGGCCGAGGTGCGGATCTCGGACAACGTGCAGGACTTCACGCCCGACCGGGAGCGGCTGCGGCTGGTCCGGCAGGCGGCGCAGTTCCTGGCCGAGGCGCTGGCCAAGTCGTCCTGAGGGAGCGCCGAGCGGGCGTTACGCTGCCCGGTACCCCGGGGTGGGTGCCGGGCAGCGGCGCATCCCCCGGGTTCCCCGCGTCCCCCAGCCCTCCCGTCTCCCTGTCCTCCCGTCCTCCTGTCTGTCTTCGTGTCATCACGTCATCACGTCATCACGTCATCACGTCATCACGTCATCACGTCATCACGTCATCACGTCATCACGTCATCACGTCATCGCGTTTTCGTTCCTTCGACCCCTTCTGAGGAGAGCAACCGGATGAGGGCCTTCGGGCGGGTTCGGGTACCGGCCGCCGCGGTGCGGCTGTCGGCCGCGGCGGTGGCCGTCGGGCTGCTGGCGGGCGGGTGCAGTTCGGGCCCGTCCGGGGTGCCGGGGGCGGCCTCGTCCGACTCGGCCCGCCCCGGTGGGTCCTCCGCCCCGGGCCCCGGCACGTCGGGGGCCACGCCGCTGGAGCCGCTGCCCGCCGACGTCCCGGCCGGGCTCGCGCCGTACTACGCGCAGCGGCCGGCCTGGCAGTCGTGCGACGGCGGGTTCGAGTGCACGACGTTCCGGGTGCCGCTGGACTACGACCACCCGGGGGACGGCGACCTCACCCTCGCTGCCGCCCGCTCGGTGGCCGACCCCGCCGCGGCCGGGGCGGTCACCGACGCCGGCGCGGTTCCCGGCGCCGGCGCCCACGACCCGCGGCTCGGGTCGCTGCTGCTCAACCCGGGCGGGCCCGGCGGCTCGGCGGTCGAGTACCTGGAGGCCACCGCCCGGACGTTCGACAGCGGGGTGCGCGCCCGGTACGACCTGGTCGGCCTCGACCCGCGCGGGGTGGGCCGCAGCAGCCCCGTCACCTGCCTCAGCGGCGACCGGATGGACGCCTTCACCGCCGTCGACCTGACCCCCGGCGACCAGCGCGGGATCGACGCACTGGTCGCCGCCGACAAGGAGTTCGCCGAGGGCTGCCGGAAGCAGGCCGGTCCGGCACTCGGCCACCTCAGCACCGTCGAGGCCGCCCGGGACATGGACGTGCTGCGCGCCCTGCTCGGCGACGAGAAGCTCAACTTCGTCGGCAAGTCCTACGGAACCTTCCTCGGCGCCACCTACGCCGGGCTCTTCCCGAGCCGGGCCGGCCGGCTGGTGCTGGACGGAGCGATGGACCCGGCGCTCGACTCGGTCACCGGCAACCGCACCCAGGCCGGCGGTTTCGAGACGGCCTGGGCCGCCTTCGCCAAGGACTGCGCCAAGCGCGAGGACTGCCCGCTCGGGCGAACCGAGCAGCAGGCCGGCGAGCGGCTCACCGCCCTGTTCGCGGCCGTCCGGACCGCCGCGCTGCCCACCACCGACAACGGGCGGCGGCTCACCGAGGCCCAGGCGACCACGGGCGTCATCGAGGCGATGTACGCCGACTTCCTCTGGCCCAAGCTGCGCGCCGCCCTCGCCGACGCCGCGGCGGGCGACGGCACCGGGCTGCTGAAGCTCTCCGACGCCTACTACGGGCGCGAGGCGGACGGCTCGTACCCCAACCTGATGTTCGCCAACACCGCGGTGAACTGCCTGGACCTGCCCGCCCCGTTCAGCGGGCCGGAGGACGTCCAGCGGGCGGTGCCGGACTTCGAGCAGACCTCGCCGCACTTCGGGCGGGACATGGCCTGGATGGCGCTGACCTGCGCGTACTGGCCGGTCCGGGCCACCGGCGCGGCGCACACCATCCGGGCGGCGGGCGCCGCCCCGATCGTCGTCGTCGGCACCACCCGCGACCCGGCCACCCCGTACGCCTGGGCCCAGTCCCTGGCCGGGCAGCTGGAGTCCGGCCGCCTGCTCACCTTCGACGGGGACGGCCACACCGCCTACGGCCGGCACAGCGCCTGCGTGGACGGCGCGGTGAACCGCTTCCTGCTCACCGGGGAGGCCCCTGAGCAGGGCAAGCGCTGCGACCGGTAGGGGCGCGGGCGCCGGCGGCCGGCAGGTAGTTTTCGTTTCAATCGATTACCGGTGCGACGTTACGATGAGCGCCCCCCTCTGCCGCCCTTCCCCCACAGGAGCGCATCGTGCTCGGAGTCGACAACCTGGCGACGTACGTCCTCGGCGCCCTCGTCATCGTCCTGCTGCCCGGCCCCAACTCCCTGTACGTGCTGTCCGTCGCCGCCCGCAAGGGCATCCGGACCGGCTACCGGGCCGCAGCCGGCGTCTTCGTCGGCGACCTCACCCTGGTCAGCCTCACCTCGATCGGCGCGGCCTCCCTGCTGAAGGCCAACCCGGCCGTCTTCGCGGTGGTCAAGTTCGGCGGCGCCGCCTACCTGCTCTGGATCGGCTACGGCATGCTCCGCGCCGCCCGTCAGCTCTGGCGCGAACGCCGGGCCACGGCCGACCCCGCCACCGAGACGGCCCCCGAGTCCACCGAGAACCCCTTCCGCCGCGCCCTGGTGGTCAGCCTCCTCAACCCCAAGGCCATCCTCTTCCTGCTCTCCTTCTTCACCCAGTTCGTCGACCCCTCCTACGGCCGGCCCGCCCTCTCCTTCGTCCTCCTCGGCGGCATCCTGCAGACCTTCAGCGTTCTCTACCTCTCCCTGCTGATCTTCGCCGGCACCACCCTCGCCACCGCCTTCCGCCGCCGCAAGCGCCTCTCCGCCACCCTCACCAGCGGCGTCGCCGTCCTGTTCGCCGGCTTCGCCGCCAAGCTCGCCGTCTCCTCCGCCTGACCCACCCCCCTGGTATCCGAGTACGGATCACCCGCGAACCTGTGTAGACTGGCCCGCGTTGCCGCCACACACGGCAACGGTGCCGCCTTAGCTCAGTTGGCCAGAGCAACGCACTCGTAATGCGTAGGTCGCGGGTTCGAATCCCGCAGGCGGCTCAAAAGACAAAAGGCCCGGTCAGTGCTCTGACCGGGCCTTTTGTCGTCTACATCATGCGTCGGCGACGACGGGCGCGGGCCGCCCGCGTGTTCGTGGTCTCAGTTGTGGTCTCACTTTTGGCCGGTTGGGGCCACAGCGCGTTGCCCATCCGCCGGGCTGCCTCGCGGGTCGTCGGCGTGGTCGTCTTGACGTAGCGGCGGGTCATGCTGATCTGCGAGTGGCCGAGGATTTCCATGATGGTGAACGGGTCCACACCCAGCTCGTTGAGGATCGTCCCGGCGGAGTGACGGCTGCCGTCGTGCTGGCGTCGGTCCTCGATCCCGGCCTCGGCCAGCAACTCCTTGAACTCCTCCCAGTCGGCGTGAGGGTCGATCGGCTGCCCGTCGGGTCGGCAGGTTACGAGGTCGTAGTCCTGCCACTCCTCGCCGGCCGCCGCCTTCCACTCTTCCTGCTGCTGGCGCTGCTCGCGCAGCAGCGGGATCAGCGGCGGAAGCAGGGGAGTCGTGCGACGGCTGCCCTTGGTCTTCGGCCGGGTGAATGCGAGTCCGCCGCCGTGTCGCTTCGGGCAGGTGCTGGCGTGGCGGTCGCACTTCGGGGGGCAGGGCTTCGGGCACCCGCGCTTGTAGCCGCGGTGCTTGGTGCACCCGGGCTCGCACGCGTCCCGGTGCAGCCGTTCGCCGCACGCGTGCGGGTCGTCGCACCCGTGGCGCCACTTCAGCCGCTGGAGCTGCCAGGACGTGTCCATCTGCCCGGCGTCCTCATCGACGTACTTCCAGCGCAGGCCCAATGCCTCACCCTGGCGCAGGCCCTGACCGACGCCGATCACCCACCGGACCCGGGTCGGGCGCTTCATCGCGGCGAGCAGGAAGCGCCGGGCCTCCTCCTGGGTGAACGGGTTCGCGTCCGTTTCCTCCACCGTGGGGGAGTCCACCAGCGTGGCGACGTTGCGCGCCACCTTCCCCCGGCGGTGGGCGATCTTCAGCGCACGGGAGATGATCCGGTGCACCTTGAGGATGTGCGATCCGGCCCGGCCCTCGGCACGGAGCTGCCCGTACAGCTCGTCCAGGTGCTCCGGCAGCAACCGGTCCAGTCGGTGCTTGCCGATGCCCGGGATGATGTGGTTCCGGGTCTTCGACCAGTAGTCGTCCAGGCTGCGCGGCTTCAGCCTCTGGTTCGCGATGGTGGTCAGGTAGGTGGTCATCCACTGCTCGACCGTCGGCGCCCGGCCAGCCGCCGCCACCTGGCCCGCATCGCGGTCGGCCTCCAACTTCTTGACCTTGCGCCGTACTTCGGGTTCGGTCTTAGCGCTGCGGTGGCGTCGGTCGGGGCTGCCGTCCGCCTTGACGCCCATAGTCACGCGGCCGTGCCAACGGCCGTCCGCGCCCTGGTAGATGGTCGACTCCATGTTGGGCAGGCGGGTCTTGCGCTCGCTCACTTTGGTGCTCCTGAAGTGGCGAGGGCGCCGGGCATGGTGCTGCCCGGCGCCCTCGCGGGCGGTCGGTGATGGTGGTCAGGCGGCGTTGGCGGCCTGGCGTTCGATGTAGGCCTCGACGTCGGCGGGCCGGATGCGGCGGGAGCGTCCGATCTTGATTGACGTCAACTCCTTCTCCGCCAGCAGCTGGTAGAGCGTCGACCGCCCGATGCGCAGCATCTTCGCGGCCTCTTCGGCGGTCAACAGAACCGGGCGAATCGTGGTGGCGGGCACGGTCACGGTGGTTCCTTCCTGGGCTTCCGGGTGTGCGTGTTTGTCCTAGGTGTGGATTTCTGCGTCACTGCGTCATCAGCGTCACGTGAGCTTTTGACCTGGGGGTTTGCGTGACGCAGCGGTCGGGGTGTGCGTCACGGGCTGCGTCACCGCATGACGCAGCCCGTGACGCAGGTGACGCAGGATGACGCAGAGGCTGCCGTCTGCGTCACGGCCGTAACTGCAGCTCAGGGGTGGTTTTTCAGCCCGTGTGACGCAGGTGACGCAGCGTCTTCCCTCTTAGGACGAAAGAGGGGCTGTTGCTTGTAGGTCGGTGCTCCTCAGAGCGTGAAGAAGGAGCCGCTGCGCGGCGCGACCTTCGGTCGGCTTCGCCGACCAGGAAGAAGAGCACCCGGGCCCGCGGTGCTCTTCTTGCTTGTCCGGGGCGACGTGGGCGCGGTCAGAACGCCTGCTGCTGTTTGTGCGGGTCTGTGGTGGCCGGGCGGGCCATTTCGAGGTAGCGGCCCTCGTGGGCACGGCCGGTGTCGATGAGGACGCCCCGGGCCGCGAGGGTGGGTTGGAGGCGCTTGAGGCGGTCGGAGAGGACTTTGCCGGTGGTCGGCCATCCCTTGGGCAGGGAGCGCAGTTCGTCGCCGCTGTAGAGGCGGCTGAGGTGGCTCAGCCACTCGGTGGAGGTCATGCGCTGCGCGGCGCCGGGGTCGATGGTGTCGGCGTGCTTGAGGACGGTCTGCGCGAGGAGGTCGCCCTCGATGACGTCGTCGTTCAGGTCGTCCAGGCTGGCCCGGTAGGCGGCCAGCGCGCCGAGGTGCTCGGCGGCGTCGAACTGCGCGCACAGGTGAGCGAAGTCCGCCATGCGCGTCTCGGTGGGCGTCTCGGCTTCGGCCGCGCGGACCTTCACGGTCAGGTCGAGCAGGGAGCCGAGGATGACGGGGAGCACGGGTTCGTACTCCGCCCACAGTTCGGCTTCGGTGCGGCGGACGGTGGGCCGCTCCAGCCGCAGCGGTAGCAGGCGCTCGGCCAGGTCGGGGCGGATGACGCCGACGTCGATGCCGGTCAGCAGCAGGGGACGGCGGTAGCTGGATCGGTGCACGTCCCCGTCGGTGAACAAGGCCCGCTTGACGTCCTCCGCGCCGGTGACGATGCAGCACATGGCGTCGGACATGTCCGGGGTCATGTGGCTCAGGTTGTCCAGGGCGGTGACCCAGCCGGCCGCGACGGCGGCGATCAGGTTCGCTTCATCCTTCGGCGCGCGACGCAAATCGCTGGTCATGCCCTCGATGACCCGCAGAAGCATCCGACCGGCGGTGGACTTGCCCGCGCCCTGCGGCCCGGTCAGGAACGGCGCCGGGACCGGTACGGACGGCCCCAGACAGCCGACCAGCCATGCCATGGCCAAGGCTTCGGACCCGGCGTTGGCGAAGTTGCACAGTCCGAACAGCAGGTCGAACCCCTTGCCGTCGGTGTCCTTGACCGGCACGGGGAGTTCCCCGGTGAGCTGCGTGCGCCGCCAACACACCTCGCGCGGGTCGGGCGTGGTGACGTCCCACCCGCTGGGGTGGATGCGCACCGACAGGCC
This sequence comes from Kitasatospora sp. NPDC085464, assembly GCF_044541955.1. Lineage (NCBI taxonomy): Bacteria > Bacillati > Actinomycetota > Actinomycetes > Kitasatosporales > Streptomycetaceae > Kitasatospora > Kitasatospora sp. NPDC085464. The sequence continues at coordinate 108,359 of NZ_JBITTM010000002.1, read as the reverse complement.
GTCCGCCCGCCCCAGGTCCAACCAGGTCGCCCCGTCGAACCCGGGCGCCACGCGGATGTGGACCGCCTGCACCTCCTCGGACAGGGCCAGCGCCTCGATCAGGTCCAGCGCCTCCTTGATCGCGGTTCCGTTGAACACGCCGACCCCGTCCCGGTAGAGGCCGACCATGAGTTCCTGGCGGTGGCTGCCGGTGGTGCCCTGGGAGCGGATCGGCCGGGCCACCGGGTGGCCCATGCGCTGGGCGTACACGGTGCCGTCGGCGGTGCGGAAGTACCGGAAGTGCGCCTGGGCGTAGTCGGCGATGACCTCGCGCGCGGGGGTCTTCTCGTCCTCGGCCACGGTCACATCCCCAGCCGGGTCAGGGCGTTGGCCCACGCGTCGGCGCAGTGCCGGGGCGATTCGCCCTTGGCCTGCGCGGCGGCGAACAGGCGCGCGGTGTGCGCCTCGGTCAGGCACCCGCACCGCCCGTGGGTGGACAGCACCGCGAGGAACGTCGCGAACACCGTGTTGTGCACGGCGCTGGACGCCTCAGTGATGCGCTGCTCGGCCATGGCGATTCCGCGGTTCAGGTACGCCGGGGTGCGGTGGGGGCACGTGCCGCCCCCGGCCGGTGCCGGCACTGTGACGGTGGTCGGCCGGACCGGGGCGGGCGCCTTGACGACCAGGGCGCGGACGGCGTCCGGCAGGGGGGTGAGGGGGCCGGTGCCGGGGCCGAGCCAGCGGGCGTAGGCCATGGTGGACTTGATGTCCACGCCGGGCCGCACCTTGTTGGCGGAGGGCATGGCACCCCTGTAGATCCAGTGCTCGCCTCGGGTCGTCGGGACGGTCCGGGTGACGGGCAGGTGGGCCCTGGCCCAGGCGATGGCCGCCGGGTTGTCGAGGTCCACGACGGTCAGCCCGGCGCCGCCGGGGTGGTAGGCCACCGCCGCTCCCTCGCGCCACGCCCGCATCCAATCCCGGGAGGTGATGGCGCTGGGGCTGGTGGTGGCGGCGGCCCAGCCGTGGCAGGGGGCGAAGCAGTTGCAGGGGCCGGGGGTCTTCATGTTCGGCCGGCCGCCGCAGGCGTTGTCCGCGCAGTTGCGGCAGTTGCCGAACGGCAGCTTCCCGGCTCGCAGCGGCAGCACGGGCACGCCGTCGGCCGCCAGGGAGAGCGCGGTGGACAGGTGCTCTCCCCGGATCATGGTCGGTTGGGTCATGCTGGATGCCTCCAGTTCTCTGCTGGATCGACGGCGGCCCTGCTTCTTGGAGGGAGGGGGCCGCCGTTGTCGTTGATCGCGTTCTCGGCGCAGACCTTGTGCGATGGCCTGCGCTGGTCGTCGCGTAGCGGGGTGGGGCGACCGCACCAGCGGCACGGGCGGTCGCCGGTGCGGTCGTAGTGGCGGGCGTCGCGCCAATCGAGGGCGGACACGGCACGTCTAGCCGTCGAGGGCGGCGGTGAGCAGGTGGTGGGCCAGCAGCGGCGGGACGGCGTTGCCGATCTGCTGGCCGATGTCGCGGCCGGACCACGGGTGGTCGACGGGGAAGGACTGCAGGGTGCCCGCCTCGGCCCAGGAGAAGCGGCTTTCGGTGCCGTCGGCGGCCAGCACCCGGACGCGGGAGACCTTGCCGGTGACGGTGGCGGACGGCTCACCGCTGGTGCGCCGTCCTCGGGCCTTGGGGTCGCCGCCGGTGCCGTAGTTGGAGACGACGGTGAACGGCCCGCGTTCGGGAAGGACGTCGCCCATCACGGTCCAAGGCAGCAGGCCCGGATCACCGGCCGTGCGGGGTGTGCCCTTGGTGTAGGGCCGGTGGGTGGGCGCGGGCAGGGTGGCGGTGCCGGTGCGACGGGCGATGAGGACGGCCCGCCGGCGGGTCTGCGGGACGCCGTACTGCTCGGCCCGCACCGTGCCCGCGACGGCGCTGTAGCCCTCGGCCCGCAGGATCGCCGCGTAGGTCTGCCAGACGGGCAGGACGGCCGGGACCTGCTCCAACAGGATCGCCTCGTACGGCCGCCCGGCGTCGAGGGCGTCCAGCGCCCACCGAAGCGGTTCGAGGACCAAGCGGATCAGGTCGTCCACCTCGTTGTGGCCGTGCCGGGCGACGGTCTGTCGCTCGGACAGCCGGTGGGCGAGCGCGACGATGTCGCCGAGCGCCCGGCGTCCGGCCCCGGTGCCTGCCGCGCTGAACGGCTGACAGGGCGGGCCACCGAGCAAGAGCGTGGCGGTGGGGAAGTCGGCGGGCCCGTAGTGGCGCACGTCGCCCTCGATCGTCTGGAGGCCGGCCGCACGGCGGGTGACGCACGCATCCGGGCTCCGCTCGACCCCGATCACCGCCAGGCCCAACTCCCTCGCGGGAAGGTCGAGTCCACCGACCCCGGCGAACAGGTCGATCGCCAGCAGCGTCCGGGAGTGGTCGTAGTCGCTGTGCATGTAGGTCCTCCCCTCAGGCGGCGCGGCGGGCGCGGGTGCTGGGGAACTGGTGGACGGTGGCGAGCCGGGCCGGGGCATCGACGACCGGGGCGGGGGCGCCCTCGCCGCCGTCGGGCGGGGCGGTGTCCGTCGTGGCCGCGCGGGCGGCGCGTTCGGCGGCGGACTCGGCGAGGACCTGCAGGACGGCCGCGCTGTCGGCGCGGGCGCCGCGCTGGGAGATGAGGGCGGCGGCCCCGAGGACGGCACCGGGGGTCATCAGCAGGGCTACGGCGATGGCGTCGGTGGTGGTGCTCACGGGGTACCTCCGGTGCGGGCGGCGTGGGCGAGCAGGTCGATCAGGTCGGTGCCGAGCAGGCGGGCGCGCTGTTCGATGGCGGTCCAGGACTCGGAGTCGATGTGCATGAGCGCGGCCAGGGCCGCCGCGGGCCGGTCGTTGGCGGCGGCGGTGAGGGCTTCGCGCAGGTGGACGGCGGCGAGCGGCCGGATCGCGGCGGGGGCGGTCATCGCGGGCGGCCGGTCAGTGGCTGCTGAGGGCGTTGACGAGCGCGCCGAGCATGTTGTTCACGGGCCCCGCAAGGCCGGTGGAGGCGGCGGTGAGGCCGGAGAGCCAGACGATCAGGGCGGTTCCGACGCCGACGCGCTTGGTCCACACGAGGACGACGGTGACGGTGCCGGTGAGCAGGGCGAGGGACACGGTGACGTTCATGCGGTTCTCCCGGACGGTGCGATGGGCGGTGGTCTGCGGAGTGGTGCTAGTTGGTGCCGGCGGTCCAGGTGCGGTGGGCGACGTTGTAGAGGTGGCGGCCGACGCGGATGCGCTTGCCGACGCCCCGGCAGCGGCGGCAGTGCTTGCCGCGCTTGGGCTTGCCGCGCCGGTCGTGGGCGAGTTGGAAGCCGAGGCCGTCGCAGCGGCGGCAGTCACCGAAGGGACTGGCGGCGCACAACGCTGCGTAACAGAGCGCGGCGAGCAGGGCGGCGGCGAGCGCGGCGAGTATCAGAGGGGTCATGGGTGCCTCCGGGGCGGTTTCCGGGGCTCTAGCGGGGTGTTCGCTAGGCGCTAGGCCCCTGATCAGGGCATGTTTGGGTCGCTAGCGGGGTCGCTAGGTCTAGCGAGGGTGCTTGCTAGGCCTAGCGACCGTTCGCGGGTGGTCCGGGGCTATCCGGCGTCACGCTTCTTGTCGCGCTCGGTGACGGCCTTGGTGATGTGGTCGCGCTCGACGCCGCGCCGGTTGGCGCCCTTGCCGCCCTCGGTGGTGCCCCACACCTGGCCGGTCGCGATGCCGTAGGGCTTGAGCGCGGTGGCGATCTGATCGGCCTTCGCGCGGCCCTCCAGCTCTCCCCACGGCCCGTACGCGTCCGGCCGCAGCTCGGCGAGGCGGGCGACGATCGTCTCCGACCACAGCTTCGGCTCGTCGGGGCCCATGACGGCGAGGATGTCGGCGAGCAGGTCGAACCGCGGGGCCGTCGCGGGGGCGGTGTCGGTGCCGCCGGCGGCGTGGCCGGTCAGCATCCCGGCGCTCTCGCGGGCTTCTCGGCCGCGCTGGGCGATGGCCTCCGCGCTGGGGGCGTCCACGAACACCGACCGGATGATCTGGGCGTCGGCGCCCTCACCGCCGATGTAGTAGGCGATGCCCCGGTCGGAGCGGGTGAACGTCGTGGCCCGCACCCCGCGCTTGTAGGCGGAGGTGCCGAGCACCATGTCGTTCTCCGTCTGCCCCATCACCTTCAGGCACAGCCGCAGGATCGCGTTCGCGCTGATGCCGGTGGGCAGGGACTTGGCGTCGGGGCGCTGGGTGGCCAGCAGCAGCACGATCCCGGTGGCAGGGCCGCGCTTCACGAGGTCGGTGCAGATCTCCTCGAACTCCGCCCCGTACTTGGGGTGCTCGAACCACACCTGGCACTCGTCCACACCGACGACGATCGGGTGCAGGCGCAGGCTCTTGTTGTCGGCGAGCTTGCTGGTCACCTTCGACTCCGGGCACACGTCCCGGGGCAGAGAGCGGATCACCTTGGTGCGGCGCCGCAGCTCGGCGCGCAGCTCCCGCATGTCGGCGATGGCGTATTCGATGTCCTCGTCGTCGTCCCCGGCACGGTGGCGGTGGGAGACCTTCTCGCCGACCGGGTCGAGGTCGCCGGTGCCCTTGAGGTCGTAGGTGTGCAGCTCGGCCCGGGGGTCGAGGGCAGCGATGAGCAGGAGCAGGCGGAGCAGGAAGGTCTTGCCCATGCGGGGGACGGCGCCGATGACGCCGGCGATGAACATCAGGGTGACGTTCACCCAGGCGCCGCGCTGGTCGGTGGCGAACGCGACCGGGTCGAACAGGTCGACGGTGCCCTTGCGTGCGAGCGGCCAGGCGGGCTGCTTGGCGGTGGCCATGTCCTGGTCCCCGACCCAGAGCACCATGCGGCCCGGGTGCTCGCCCGGGGCCTGCTCCGGCCATACGGTCCCCAGCGGGCGGCGCAGGCCCGAGGCGAGCTGACCGCGCTTGCCCATCACGTCCGCGACCTCCACGCCGTGCGGCAGCTCGACGTCCGCGCGCCACCCCGGGCCGTCGCGCATGATCGGGGCAGGGAAGGTGATGCCGGAGCCCTTGGACTTGGCGGAGGTGATCCCGCCGATGCCCAGCGACTCCAGCGCCCGCACCACCATGTCCGAGGTGAGCTTGGGCGCCTTCGCCTTGACCACCGCCCGGCCGATCAGCGGCTCATCCGCCGGCGCCCCGGCGACGCCGAGCGCGAGCACCACGGCCGAGGCCAGCGCGAGCAGGGTCGCGGTGCTGGTCAGCACCCACAACACCACGACCGCGGTGAGGCCGAAGACGGAGCCGAGCAGGGAGATCAGGGAGCGCAGGCGCACCCGGTTGTCGCGCTGCCGCGAGAGCTTGAGGTACAGCTCCGCGTCCTCGCGCCGGGCGGCCGCCGCGCGCAGCGGCTGTCCCTCGGCGTCGGAGGCCCACCGGCCCAGGAAGTTCAGGGCCCGGGCGGTGCCGCGCGGCGCGCGCCCGGCGAGACGGGCGGCGTAGAGCGGGGTGCGGATCGCGTGGTACGCGGCGGTGTGGCCGATCCGGCCTGCGGTGTAGGCGAGTTGGGCCTTCAGCTCGGCCGTGGACAGCAGCCAGGCGGGGAGGATCGGGCGGCGGGTGCCCTCCGGCACCGGCAGCGGCACGGTGACGGGCTGGTCGACGTAGACGGACGGCTCGTCGTCGCCGTCGTCGTCCACGGCGGTCGCGGTGGTGGGGCGGCGTTCGGCGCGGGCCTTGGCGAGGTCGACCACGCCGTCTTCGGCCATCTCCGCGGCCAGGCGCTCGAACAGCTCGTTCTCGGCGTCGTCGCCAGAGCCGGAGCCGGGGGTGTGGTGGTTCACTGGGGGTTCCTTTCTCACTGCTGTGTGGTGCGGAAAGGGGCCCGGGGCGGCCGGATGCTGGCAGGCTGAGCGGCCGTCCCGGGGGTGTTGCGTTGGGTGTCAGCGGCCGGTCCACCGGCCGCCCGTGAGCGGGCCCGGCGGGACCTCGTCGGCGATCTGGCCGGTCCGGCCGGCGGCCCGGGGGTCGTCCTCGCAGGAGAGGATCAGCACCTCGTCACCGGAGGTGAAGGCCATGTTGGGCTCCTCGTTCAGTGGCGGCGGGCGCGGCCGGAGACGGTGCGGGTGCGGACGTCGAGGCGGCCGGTGCCGTGCAGCTCGATGTCGCCGGAGACGGTGCGGGCGTTGAGGGTTCCGGTGGCGCGGGTGCCGGCGGTCAGGCGGACGTCGCCGGAGACGGTGCGGATGTCGGCGATGTGGCCCTCGTGGACGCCGATGCGCACGTCGCCGGAGGTGGAGCGGATCTCGACGTCGCCGCCGGTGCGCTCGGCGACGACGTCGCCGGAGACCGTCGTGGCCGACAGCACGTTCACCGACTGCACCCGCACGTCGCCGGAAGTGGAGGAGAACGCCAGCACCGGCAGGTGCCCGGTGACGGTGAGGTCGGCGGAAACGCTCTGCAGGGCCACGCCGAGTGCGGTCGGCGGCAGGGTGATGGTGGCGGTGATCGCGCTGGTCGGCTGCTGGCCGCCGACGATGACGCGGCCGTTGACGATCGTGATCCCGGTGACGTTGCCGGTGACCGTGCCGAAGGACTGGTAGACGGTGTTCCCGCCGATGTGGGTGAAGCCGTTGTCCGGCGCGGGGACGTCGATGCTCAGCCGGTTGTGGTCCTCCCAGCTGCGGGAGCGGCGCACGGCGTCGGCGGACGGGCCGTCGTCGTCGGGCGTGCTGAGCAGGACCGTGATGGCGGTGGCAGCGGGGTCGATGCTGACGCGGATGTGGCCGGTCGGCATGACCATCGCCAGCTGCTGGGCGTGGGTGGCGAGGAAGGTGCGCGTGGTGGTCACGGCGTTCCTTTCGCGGAACGAGGTAGGTTGCCTGGAGGGCGAGTTGGCGGGTTTCAGGCCGCGAGGGGTGTGCCGTCCGCGCACCGCAGGCAGGTGCCCAGGTGCGCGGGCAGGACATAGCCGGCATCCATGCCGCAGACGGGGCAGGTGCGGCGGGCGGCGTTCGCGGCGGCCAGCGCCCGCCACCGCCCCTCGGTCATGGGGCGGACGGGCTTGGCCAGGGCGAGCCGGTAGAGGTAGGCCGCGCGCACGCCGGTGCTGCTGCGGCGGGAGCGCCAGAGGATCTGCGCGGCGACCGGCTGACCGCCGGGCCGCAGACCACGATCACGGAGCTGACGGCGGGTGAGGTAGCCGGCCGGGGCCATCCTCCACGGGTAGGTGGGGATGCCCCCGGACCGGCGGCCCTCCGGGTCCCAGAACCGGGGCCGGGCCACAATCAGGCCCAGGTGGTGGCGGGTTCGGGCAGGGTGTAGAAGCCGGCCAGCTCGATGGGGGCGCCGTAGGCGGTGCCGGTGACGACGAGCCAGGCCAGGGTGCTGCCGTAGTTGTGCTTGTGCTTGACGGCGGCGGGGTCCAGGTCGAGGGCGGAGCGCCACTGCTCGAACCCGGCGAGGTTGTCGTGGAGGGTGGCCCGCAGGCCCCAGGTCGGGGAGGGGCTGTCGGGCGCGTGGGTCTCCCAGAGCTCGAACCTCGGTGCGGGCAGGTCGGCGTGGGTGGTGAGGATGGCCATCAGCGCGCCGGCGGCGCCGATCTGCTCGCCGCTGGTGGTCGTGCTGTCGAGAGTGGTCACGATGCCTTCTCCTCGGGAGAGTCGGTGGTCTCGTCCGCCGGGCCGTCGACGTCGGCCGGGGCGGGGTCGGGAACGGCGTGCAGCGCGGGGCGCTCCGACTCGGCGTCAGCCGGGACGGAGCGCTCGGCGGTGAGGGTGTCGCGCAGGACGCGGGCTTTCGCGGCCGACGTGCGGACCGCTTCGCGGATCCGGTCGGCGGTCAGCTCGGCGTCCGACCAGTCGGCCGTGGCCGACCGCGCCTCGGCGAGCAGGTCGTCCGCCGTGCGCTTGGGTCGGGTGGTCCGGGCCGACTTGGGGACGGTGCCGGTCGCCCGACGGGGCCGGGCCGCCGTCGGTGCGGTCGGCTTGCGGGTCGGCGCAGCGGGCGCCTGCTCGGCCGGAGGCTCGGTCGGCGCGACAACTGGTTCAGTCGGCGCCGGTTCGGGCGTCTGGTCGGGCGACTGCCCCAGCGACCAGTCCGGTTCGTCGGCCCCAGGTTCGCGCTGGTCAGGAACCGACCGATTCATCATGGTCTGTGCTGTTTTGTCGGCCTTGGGTCGAGCGTGCAAGACCTTGGCCACCAGATCCGACCCGAAGTAGATCGACCCGACCGGCAGCGACGACGCGAGCAGGACCAAGGCCCAGTGCGCGGGCGCCCACTCGGCCAGTCGGGTCCGACCGCCACCGTGCAGAGTCGGCACCAGGCCGTGCACGTAGTTGAGCACCAGCGAGGCGGCGGTGTACCCGGCCAGCACCCGCAGAGCGAACTTGCGGTCGGCATCCGTCAGCACCAGCGCGACGACCAGCGCGAGCGCCATCAGCCCGTCGACCACCAGCGGGTAGACGGTTGCGGCGGTCGGGTCGGCCCCGATCGCCGACGCAATGTCCCGCAGCGCGTTCCACGAGACCCGGAACGCCATGGCGGCCACGGCCAAGAGGCCGGAGACCAGCCAGAACTTCCCGGCCCGGCTCACCTGCGCCACCTCCGCTTCGGAGACTCGCCGTCGGTGGTGAAGCTGGCGTATCCGCCCTCCGGCGGCTCGGCCGGGCTGTAGAGGGTCTGGGCGACGATCGCGGCCGCCCCGAGACCGGAGGCCACGGTGGCGGTCGTCGTCAGGTCGGCGTCGTGCGCGATCGAGGACGCGAGCCCGATCGCGGTGGAGAGCTTGCGATCGTCGGGCATCGCCAGCGCCACGCGGTCGGCGGCCTTGCGCAGGATCCCCATCACGCCGCCTTCCCCGTACGCGGCCGGCGGACGGCGGGGCGGATGCGGTGCAGTGGGACGGGAGCGGTCCGCAGCAGCTCCGCCGCGACCTCGGCCGACTCCGGGTCCGTCTCCCGCAGCTCCGCCAGCACCTCACGGGCCACGTCCGTGCGCGCCTGGTACTCGTCCGCACCCTCACCGGCCACGCCGCCGAACAACGCGTCGAACAGCGGGTCAAACGGCTCGTTGTCGACGCCGAGCGCCAGCTCAGCGAACTCCAGGGCGGTGCAGGCCTGCTGGCCTGCAATGATGGTCTTCACGGGTTCACCTCTTCGTAGTTGGTGAGTGGGCCCGAGGGCCGCCGCGCGTTCCTTGGCCGGGAGCGCGGCGGCCCGTTTTTCAGGCCCAGCCACTCGTCATGTCACGAGCAGCCATGACCCCCGACCCGCCACAGGCGGCACGGATCGGGGACCAAAGACACTCGTTCTTGATCAACACACTGTTGAGTTCTCAAGGGGCTGTGCTCTGTGTGGACAGAGCCCCGGTTCCGCAGACGCCGGGCCTGTCGCGACAGCGAGTGCGCGACGGTTCCCAGCCCCATAGCGGCCGTTGACGTGCAGGAATAGCTAGGCCTGAGAGAGCTTTGTTCTCTCTGCCACACAGAACACTGTGGGGCAGAGAAGCAGAGTTGGCAAGTCCATCGGCCGGGCGACATGCGGAAGCATTGGTTCCGGCCGGAGGGTGCGGCACTATGAGGCAGAGACGCAGAGGGATGTGGAGTGGTGATGGTCGAGTGGACCGGCGAGAAGTCTGCCTACCGGCAGGTGGCCGATGACCTTTGCGTACGGATCGCGAAGGGTGAGTTCGCTGCCGACGGGAAGATCCCGTCATTGGCGAAGCTCCAGGCCTACTACGACGTGAGCCCAACCGTTGCGCGCGCCGCCGTCGGCCACCTGCGGGAAACCGGGCTCGTCGTGAGCCACCAGGGCAAGGCGGCGTTCCTGACCGAAGGTGCGGAGTCGAAGGCTGCTGCCGTCGCCGGCAGCGAGGCCGGACAGCTCCGACGTGAGCTTGCGGAGGTTCGCGGGGAACTTCGCGATCTGCAAGCCCGGGTCGCGGAGCTTGAGGCCCGGTGACGGGCGGATGGGGGGATCAGGGGATCGCGGCTGTGCTGCGGTCCCCTGACTGCATATCGGGGCGGGTGACGCTTCACTGATGCCTCCTGGGGTGGACAGGAATCAGTTCACACCCATCGGGGCGGCATCTGTATCACGGAGCCTTACCGGTATTCGGCAGCGGATCCTTACACGACTACTATCACGACTTCTATCGCGATTTTCGGGTGACTCAACGAGCCGCTACACTCGCGGCACGAGCAGTTTCCTAGGAGGGGAATATGGCTCGGCAACGCCCAGGATGGAATCCGGCAATTCTCAAGAAGGTCAGGGAATCCCACGAACTTACCCTTGAGGAAGTCGGCGAGAAGCTTCGGGAAATCGGCGAGCGGCACAAGTTCAACCTTGCTGCCAACTTTCAGACGGTCTGGGCACACGAGGCGGGCTCCTCGTACCCGCGCCCCGACTACCGCCGGGCCTACTGCCTTCTCTACCGCATGAACGAGGCCGAACTGGGCTTTCGCCGACCGCTCCCCGGAGAGGTCACCACGGTGCCCAACCAGCGTCCAGCAGCAGAAACTGTCCCCGACCTGGACCAGGCGATCCGCGAGGCTCTCGGCAGCATCCGCGAGGGCGCGGACAACGTCGACGCCGAAGCGTTCCGCAGTCGGGTCATTAACGAGTGGAAGCGTCGGAATGGCGGTGAGAATTCCGGCCCGATGGTTCTCCTCGTCGGCGGATATGCCGGTTCCGGGAAAAGTGAGTTCGCCAAATTCATCGGCCGTCTCACCGGGTGGCCGGTGCTCGACAAGGATTCCTTGACGCGCCCGCTGGTCGATCAGCTCTTGATGGCGCTCGGCGGAGAGGTGAACGACCGGAGTTCTGCGCTCTACCGCGAAAAGGTCCGGCCGCTCGAATACCGATGCCTCATGGAGGCCGCATGGGACAACGTCGACTGCGGTACGTCCGTGATCCTCGACGCGCCGTTCCTGGCGGAGTTCTCGCAGGCCGACTGGATGCAGCGCTTCTACAACCGCTGCAAGGCGAAGCGAGCCACCGTGGCCGCTATCTGGGTCGAGTGCGACCCTGACTCGATGAGGGAGTACATCGAGTTCCGAGGCGCGGCCCGGGACATCTGGAAGATGGAGTCGTGGGATGAGTACCTGGCCACGATTGACCTCAAGCTCCGGCCTCAAGGCCCGCACTTCGTGGTGGACAACCGCCTCGGTGCGGCGATCGCTGCCGCCGACCAGGCCCGCGACGTACTGAGCGGAGGCGGGCTGTGACGTCGCATGGCCTCATCCTGTACGGCCCGCCGGCCGCCGGGAAGGACACCGTCACCCGGGCCCTCAGGGACATCAGTCCGGAATACCGGCTCTTCTCTCGACTCAAGGTCGGCTCCGGGAAGTCCGCCGGCTACCGGATGGGCACTGCTGAGCAACTGGCCGAGCTGGAGGCCGCCGGCGATGTCATCTACCTGAACCGCCGGTACGGCAACACGTACGTGATCGACCGTCCGGGGATGGACGAGGCGTTCATGATGGGCATCCCGGTCGTCCACCTGGGCCAGGTCGAGGGCATCAACGCGCTCACCAAGGGCTACCCGGCCGACTGGTCCGTCGTCCTGCTTTGGTGCTCGCGTGAGTCGACGGCGTCCCGGTCAGCCGGGCGGGGCGACGCCGACACCGCGGATCGACTGTCCGCATGGGATGCCACACAGGCCGATGTCGACGCTCACCCCGGGCAGACATGGGACCTCACTGTGGACACCGGCAACGTCGAACCGGCTGAAGCAGCACGACTGATCAACGACCTCTTGTCGCGCGACCATGCCTGCGGAAACCGGTAGCGGCCTGCGCTCACTGCGGCCGGGACAGACGGTCAAGGGCCTCGTCGGGCGTCAGCTCGGCGAGGTCCTTGCTGTTCTCCCACCGAACGAGGGTTTGCGACACGGCCCGCAGCACCTCGTCGGGCAACCCGACGCCGGACAGCATGTCGGCGGCCTCGTCCATCTCCGGGCCCCAACGCCACGCCCGGGCGGCGGTCTTGGCTATGTACCCGGTCTCCGGGAGGTAGCTGCTCTGCCGCTTGCTGGCGACGTCGAGCAGCGCATCGTCCACACCGTGCGCGCGTGCCGCGCCGAAGGCAACCGCCGCGAGCACGCGGGACGCCTTCTGATAGGAGCTGTATGCCAGCTTCAGGGCCGACGCCTGCCCAATCTCCGGCCCTAGAGCGGGAGTGGTCACCGCACTGCCGATGAACAGCTGCTCCACCAGGGAAACGGCACTCTCGGCCCCGGACAGATACAAGCGGGTCCGCTTGGTCCCGACCGGTGGCGAGCCGATGACGGCACCATCCACGACCGCGCGGGCATCGGAGCCCACCAGGTCGGCGATACGCCGCGCCCGCTCCGGGTTGATGGCGTTGGCCTCCACGTAGACGCCGCCGAAGTGATGCTCGGCTACGACGCGGGCGACGTCCTCAGCAGCAGCCGGCGGGCAAATGCTGAGGACGACATCGGCTTGCATGAGCAGATCTTCAAGGCTGCCGACGGGCTCCAGGCCCGCCGCCTCGGCTCGCCCGGCCGTGGCCGGGCTCCGACCCGCCGGACACCAGAGAACGCGCTCGGCATTCGGCCGAGCGCAGGCCGCCACGGCGGCGCCCATGCTTCCGGGATGGAGGATGCCGATGATCGGCTTGGTGCTCATCGTGCCCATGCTGGCGACACTACCGGCGCAACGGTCGGCCGGACCTTCAGTCTCAGTTCTGGTCTCAGTCCATCCTGTCCGTGGTGGCCCACGACCGTCCCGCGCCGTCCGCTGACCTGCGGTGCGGACGGAGGCGGACAATCACGGACAGTAATTGGGCAAACTCGTAATGCGTAGGTCGCGGGTTCGAATCCCGCAGGCGGCTCAGTGAAGGCCCAGGTCACATAGCCCGTGACCTGGGCCTTTTGTCGTTCGTGGGCGCGCTCGGACGTGGCGGGGTCGCTGTATGGTCGAGCGGTGGCAACTCTCCCGCCCTTCGGCATCGACAAGCAGGCTCTGCCCGAGGTCCCTGAAGAGGCGGTCGAGCACGGCGAGGTGTTCACGAGGCGCTGGGTCGTCGAGCTCATCCTCGATCTGCTCGGGTACACGGCGGACAAGGACCTCGCGCGGCTGACGGTCGTCGAGCCGGCGTGCGGCGGGGGAGCGTTCCTCGGTGTGATCGCTTCCCGGATCAGCGCCTCGTGCCGGGCCCACGGTCGGTCGATCACCGATGCGGTGGGCGCCGTGCGTGCGTTCGACCTGCTCGGGCGGAACGTGGCCGAGAGCCGGGGGCTCGTCGAGCAGCGGCTCAAGGATGACGGCTGGGAGCGGGGTGACGCCCGGAAGGTCGCTTCGAGCTGGGTGAGGCAGGACGACTACCTGCTCCGGGCCGATTCCGGGCAGCGCGCGGACTTCGTCGTGGGCAATCCCCCCTACATCAGGCTGGAGGACGTCCCCGAGGGGCGGATGGACGCCTACCGCAGTGCCTGCGCCACGATGGGCGGCCGTGCCGACATCTACATCGGCTTCTACGAGGTGGCACTCCGGAGCCTGGCGCCGGGCGGCCGGCTCGGGTTCATCTGCGCGGACCGCTGGATGCGGAACCAGTACGGCCGCAAGCTCCGGCAGCTGGTGACGCGGGAGTTCAGCATGGACCTGGCGCTGGTGATGCACGACGTGGACGCTTTCCAGGAACAGGTCTCGGCCTACCCCGCGATCACGGTCGTCTCCCGCCGGGAGCAGGGCGGAGCGGTTGCCGCCGACACGACCCGGGCGTTCGGGGAGCCGGAGGCCCGCGATTTCCTCGCCTGGTACGAGGCTGAGGAGCGGGAGCCGATCGCCACGGCCGCGTACCAGGCCGCTCCGCTGCCGCACTGGTTCCCCGGCGAGGACTCCTGGCCGGCGGGCTCACCCGCGAGGCTGGCCGTTCTCGAGGACCTCAGCGACCGGTTCCGGCCGTTGGAGGACAGCGTCACGGGCACGCGCGTCGGCATCGGCATCGCCACCGGTGCGGACAAGGTCTTCATCACCGACGATCCCCAACTGGTGGAGGCGGACCGTCTCCTGCCCCTGGCCATGGTGCGGGACACCACCAGCGGCTCCATCGACTGGAGCGGCTCCCGTCTGGTCAATCCGTGGGACTCCGAGGGCCGACTCGTCGACCTCGCCGCCTATCCGAAGCTCGCTGCCCACTTCCGTCGGCACAGCGGGGTCCTGCGCAAGCGGTACGTGGCGGTCAAGCAGCCGGAGCGCTGGTACAAGACCATCGACAAGGTCGACCACGGACTGACGAGTCGGCAGAAACTCCTGTTCCCGGACATGAAACTGACCATCCATCCGGTCCTCGACAAGGGCAGGTTGTACCCTCACCACAACCTGTACTTCATCGTCTCGGACGTCTGGAACATGCGGGTGCTCGGGGGCCTGCTCCTCTCCAAGGTGGCTGAGGCGTTCGTGGAGGCGTACGCGGTCAAGATGCGTGGGGGCACGCTCCGTTTCCAGGCGCAGTACCTCCGCAGGATCCGCGTGCCGGACCCGGCGGCCATCGCCGAGGAGGACCGGACCGCCCTGGCGCGCGCCTTCGACGAGCGGGACGTGGAGGCGGCAACCGAGGCAGCGCTGCGTGTCTACGGGCTCACCGAGCTTCCCGATTAGGAGGAACCGACCTTGACGGTCAGCCGCCAGGACTTCGAGGACGCCGTCGCGGCGTACTGGGGTGTCAAGCAGGCCCAGAACGAACAGTCCGCGATCAAGGCGGCGGTCGGTGCCGGCACCGCCGGTTCCGTGCGGGGCGGCAAGCACTTCGACTCCATCGCGACCCTCCTGGCGAAGTTCTTCCTCGAAGCCGGCTACCCGCCCGGGAGCATCCGGATCGCCAAGTCCCAGGGGCTGGAACTCCCGGGCTACTACAGGCCCCAGAAGCAGTGGGACGTCGTCGTCGCGTACGAGAACACGCTGGTGGCCGCCTTCGAGCTGAAGGCCCTGGGTGGGCCGTCGTTCGGCAACAACTACAACAACCGGGTGGAGGAGGCCCTCGGCAGCGCCGTCGACCTCCGGAGGGCCGCGCTGGCCGACCTCTACCCCGGCGAGAAGCCCTGGCTCGGCTACTTCTTCATCATGCAGGACGAGGAGGGATCGAGGCGGCCGGTGAGGCCGGCCGCGGGAGCGCTCCCCGTCGAGGAGATCTGGCACGGCAAGTCCTACCAGGCACGGTTCGGCATCTTCTGCCAGCGACTGATGGTCGAGCAGCTGTACGACGCGGTCTGCTACGTCACGTCGTCCGCGACCGATCCGAAGCCGAACGAGCCGGTCGCCAGCCTGGACTGGAGGCACTTCTCCGCCGCCATCAACGCGCGGATCGGCTACCTGCAGGAGCTGGGACTGCCGAAGCCGCACTGGCCCGACAACCTGCTGTTCGGGGGCCCCGGCCGGGGCTGATCGGGTGGGGCCCAGGTCGGGGGTCGTCCGGCCTGGGCCTTTTGCGTCCGCGGGCGGGGGAGTGGGTCGGTGGGGGTGTGGGCGGCCGACGGATGGGTGGGTCAGGCGGCGATGGCGAGGATGTGGGGGTGGGCCAGGGTTCGGTAGGCGGCGGTGCACAGGGCGATCGAGCGGTCGAGTCGTGCTGCGTTGAAGTAGAGGTGGCTGTGGGTCAAGAGGTCGTGGTCCACGAGGAGTTCGAGGTCGGGGTGGAACGAGAAGGGGATGATCGAGCCGCTCGTGCAGCCGCTCAGTCGTTCGGCGGTGGTGCGGTCCGCGAAGCCGACCCGGTCGGATCCCAGGGCGTGGCCGACGGCGTCCAGGTCGACCCGGCGGTCGCCGGGCACCACGGCGAGCGCGTAGCGGCCGCCGCCGTCCTGCTTGGTTCGCTTGGCTCGGAGGACGATGGACTTGGCGGCCTGTGCCAGTGGGTGGCCGCGTAGTTCGCTGGCGAGGGCGGTGTTCCCCTCCGGCTCGTGGCAGATCGTGCGGTAGGCGGCGGGGTTGGTCGCCAGGAGGCCCAACAGTCTTCTGTAGGTCGAGAGTTCGGCGGGGTCGAAGGGGGCGGTGGGGTCGGAGCAGCCGGAGGAGTCGGAGGAGTCGGTGATCCCGGTCGGGCGTCCGCCGGTGTCCGGGCTCGTGCTGGACAGGGCAGGGGTCATGGGTGCGTCCTCACAGACGGGCATCGGGGCGTGGCGCGGCCCGTCGCCCTGCCTGCGCAGCACGACGGGCCGTCGTTCTGGGCCTTGCCTGGTGCTGTGGTGCGGTTGACGGTCCTGGGCGCGCGCGGCCCTGGCTCACCGTGTGCCGGGAGGATCGCTTCGGCGAGGGGCGGGCCTGCCAGGGCGCTCGGGTGTTCGGCGCCTCCGGGACCGGGCCATCGTACTCCGGCGCTCCGGCCCCGGTCCGGCCCCAATCTGCCGGTTGACCGGCAGCTTTGTGCACCCGCCCGGCGGCTCAGCGGGTGGCGTGGCGTATCGCGTCCACCGCGAGCACGCCCAGCGCCAGCGCGGCGGCGAGGCCGGCGACGGCTGCGGGTGCCGGGGCGCGATCCCCGGAGACGCCGAGGAAGTCCAGCCCGCCGACGTGGTTGATCATTCCGTACCAGAGCAGCGGGTAGACGGTCTGGAACAGTCGGGGGCCGCGGGTGACGGTGCCGCAGAGCATGGCCAGGGCGGGGATCAGCAGTGCGCCGGCCAGGGCGCCCGCGGCGGCGCGGGGCTCCCCGGCGCCGAACAGCCGGACGACCGATCCGACCACCGCCGCGAGTGCCGGGACGATCCCCGCGAGCAGGGCGGCCAGCCCCCGGCGGAGCGGGGACGGGCAGGCACCGAGCAGTTCGGCGGTGCTGCCGCCGTCTGCCCGGTGGCCCATCCGGGACCAGAGCAGCACCGGCCAGAGCATCGCGAACGGCAGCACCGCGTGGCTCGGACCGTCCGGTGCGACGCTCAGTGCCGCCGCGGCGATGACGGCGGCCCCGGCCCACCACCACTGCTGCCCCTGCACCAGGATCCGCAGCTCGCCGGTGAGCGCGGCGGCCACCGTGCGGCCCTGGCGGGCCGGGGTCAGCCGGGCCGGAGCCAGGGCGAAGGCGGCCGCTCCGGGCTCCGGTGCCGTGCCGGCCCGTTCGCCGTCCCGCGCCCCGCTGCGGCCCCATCCGCCCGGACGCACCCCCGTCGCGCCCGGGCGGAGCCCCGTCGGGGCCGGGCGGGCCTCCGGCCCGTCGAAGCGCCGGAACCACAGCGCCCCGAGCAGCGCGAGCCCGAGCGCCGCCGCGATCAGCAGCAGCCCCGTCGCGGCCGGCCCGCCCGCCTCGCCCGGCCTGAGACCGGGCCAGTCGAAGGTGCCGAGCACCCGGTTGTCCGCCGTCAGCCCGACCCCGAACTCCACGCCGTCGACCGGCCGTCCGCCCGCCGCGAGCACCTCCCGGATCGACGCGGTGATCCGGCGCATGCCCAGCAGGTCCAGCCCGCCGGTGGTCTGCGCGCCCAGGACGAACACCAGCCAGACCGCGAACCAGACCATCGACCCCAGCCCGCCGCGCAGCCCGGGCACGGTGTCGAAGAGCACCGCGCACCCGGCCACCGCCGCCAGCAGCGGCAGCGTGATCAGGACGTACGGCAGCAGCAGCCGCACCACGTCCACCCGGTCCGAGTCCCCCTTGAGCAGCTGCACCCCGAGGGCCGTCCCGGCCAGGGCGAGCAGCATCGAGCCGAAGAGCAGCAGGTTGCTGCCGAACTTGCCCGCCAGGTAGGCGATCCGGCCCGTCGGCGTGGCGGCGAGCAGTCGGCCCACGCCGCTCTGCTCGTCCCGGGGGATCGCCCCCCGCGCGATGCCGAAGCCCGCCAGCGAGAGCCAGACCGCGCCGCCGAGCGCGGTCACCGTTCCCACGTAGCCACTGGTGTAACGGCCGTGCAGGTCGGTCACCTGGAACACCTCCCACCGGGAGTCGCCGACCGGCGCGGCCAGCAGCCCGAGGGCGAGCGTGCCGAGCAGCACGACCAGGTACCCGGGCCGCCGCCGGCGCTCCCGGAAGTCGGCCAGCGCGAGCGCCCCGACGCGCGTCACCACGTCGCCACCTCCTCGGCCGAGGCCGAAGCCGAAGCCGAGGCCGACGCCCCGGCCGGCGCGGCGGTGAGCAGCAGGTACGCGTCCTCCAGCCGGGGCGTGACGGGCTGCGCCTCCGGTGCGGGCCGGCCCCCGGACAGCACCCGCACCCGGACGCCGTCCGGGGTGCGGGTGGTGCCGCCGAGCAGGAACCGCGAACGCAGCGACGGGAGTCGGTCGGCGGCGACGGTCAGCTCCCACACCGAGCCCTCCGCACGGCCCAGGAGCTCCTCCGGAGTGCCGTGGTGCAGCAGCCGGCCGTGCCCCATGACGGCGATCCGGTCCGCCGTGGCGGCGACGTCCGGGACGATGTGGGTGGACAGCACGACGATCCGGTCGGCGCCGAGCGCGCTCAGCAGGCTGCCGAAGCGCAGGCGCTCCTCCGGATCCAGCCCGACCGTCGGCTCGTCCACGATCAGCAGTGCCGGGTCGTTGAGCAGCGCCTGGGCGATACCGACCCGCTGGCGCATCCCGCCGGACATCGCCCCGAGCCGCTGCCCGGCCGCGCCCGACAGGTTGACCAGGTCGAGCAGTTCGTCGATCCGGGCCTTCGCGGGGCGGCGCCGCATCCCCTTGGCGGCGGCCAGGTACCCGAGGAACTCGCGGGCGGTGAGCTGCGGGTACACGCCGAAGTCCTGCGGGAGGTAGCCGACGGCACGGCGCAGCGGCCCGGGGCGGCGGGCGGTGTCGACGCCCTCCCAGAGCACCCGGCCCGAGGTGGGCCGGGTGACCGTGGCCAGGATGCGCATCAGGCTCGACTTGCCGGCGCCGTTGGCGCCGAGCAGGCCGAGCACGCCGGGCCGTAGCGTCAGCGAGAAGGAGTCCACCGCGCGCTTGCCGCCGCGGTACTCCTTGGTCAGGTCGAGGATCCGGAGTTCGGTCACGACCGGAATGCTTCCGGGCGGGGCCCGTTCGCACATCTGCCGTTCGGCAGAGATGCGCGGGGTTTCCGGGCGGAAAGGGCGGGAGGGGTGGGCCTTTCGGCACACCCCTCCCGCCGTTCACACGACTCAGTCCTCGTCGCCGCCGAAGTCGCCGAGGTCGCCCGCGAGGTCGCCGTCCGGGGTGCCGCTGATCGCGTACCCCTGTCGGCGCGCCTCGTAGCAGGCCACCGTCGCGGCCGCCGACACGTTCAGCGAGCCGACCCGGCCCAGCTGCGGCACGAACACCACCTGGTCGCAGAGCGCCAGCGCCTCGGGCGTGATCCCGCGGTCCTCGTGCCCGAGCACGAAGGCCACCGCCGGGGTCAGCTCGGCGGCGAACATCGGCACGGCCTCGTCCGCCAGCTCCAGGCCGACCACCTTGAAACCGTCGGCCTTCGCCGCCGCCACCGCCTCGGCGACGGTCGGGAAGTGCTCCACCTTCAGGTACTTGTCGGTGCCCATCGCGGCCTTCTGCGCGCCGGACGAGCGCACCGACGGGGTGTCCCCGGTCAGGTACAGCTTCTCGGCACCCATCGCCGCACCGGTCCGGACCACCGAGCCGACGTTGAACGGCGACTGCAGGTTCTCCAGGATCATCGCGAGCCGGAACGCGTTGCTGCGCCGCCAGGATCGGTGCAGTCGCTTCAGTTCGGTCCCGCGCAGCTGCTTCACGTCGTCGTCCCTCGTCCGCTCTCGGAGCCCTCGCCCGCCTCGGGGCGGGGCCGCACTTCCAGAATCCGGCTCCCGTTGACCGACGTGACCCGGCTGGTCGGGTAGCCCTGCTCGTTCAGCCACTTCTGGAGCGAGTCCGAGCCCAGGTGCTTCTGCACCACCAGGAACGCCGAGCCGTCCGGGGTCAGCCGGCCGAGCCAGTGCGTGAGCAGGCGGCGCAGCGCGGCCTTGCCGATCCGGATCGGCGGGTTGGAGTAGATGGTGGCGAAGCGGACGTCCTCGGGGACGTCGTCGGGCAGGGCGGCGTGGACGTTCCCGAGCCCCAGCGCCTCGGCGTTCAGCCGGACCAGCTCCAGGGCGCGCTCGTTGACGTCCACCGCCCAGACCGGGAGGCGCTTGCGCCGGCTCGCCCAGGTGAGCGCGATCGGACCGTACCCGCAGCCGATGTCCAGGATCGGGCCGCGCACCCGCGGCGCGGGTGCGTGCTCCAGCAGGATCCGGGTGCACGGGTCGAGCCGGCTGCGGGAGAACACCCCGGTGTCGGTGGTCAGTTCCAGGGTGAGGTCCGGCAGGGAGACCGTGATCGGCCGGCGGTCGCTGGCGACCTCGGGTGCACCGGTGAAGTAGTGCGAGCCGGACATGCTTTCCCCGTCGTTCGTATGGGCCTCGGGGCCACCGGGTGGGTGTGGGTAAGCCCTTTGTACGGCACCGATCGTACCCCTGGCGGCCTCGGCGGCGTTCCGGGCGGGCGGGTCGGCAGGCGCTGCGGCGGGCCCCGGGGCGGATCGGACCGCGGGTCCTCCGCTCAGGCGGCGCCGGGGAGGTTGCGGGTGGCCACGTTGAGGCGGTTCCAGGCGTTGATGGTGAAGCAGACCGAGATCAGCTGCGCCAGCTCGGCCTCGGCGAAGTGCTCGGCGGCCCGGGCGTACACCGCGTCCGTCACCCCGTCGCCGACCCGCGCGATCGCCTCGGCGAGCGCCAGGGCGGCCCGCTCCCGCTCGCCGTACACCCCGGCCGGGGCCTCCGGCCAGACCGGCAGCAGGTAGATCCGCTCGTCGCTCTCGCCGGCCTTGCGGGCGTCCTTGGTGTGCATGTCCAGGCAGTACGCGCACTTGTTCAGCTGCGAGGTTCGCATCTGGACGAGCTCGACCAGCGCCGGGTCCAGGCCCTCGCGGGCGGCGGCGTCCAGGGCGATCATCGCGCGGAACACCTTCGGGACGGTGCGGGCGTAGTCGAGGCGGGCGGGGGATCCGGTGGTCTCGTTCGTCGTCATGGCCACGACCCTAGGGACGGAGTGCACCCGTCATCAGGGTCATTCGGGCGCATGATCCGCGGGCCAATCAGGGGGTTCGCGCGCCGGGCCCGGGCCGCGTCCGGGCCACGTTCGCGCCGCGTCCGGGCCACGTTCGCGCCACGTCCGGGCCACGTCCGGGCCACGTCCGGGCCGCGTCCGGGCCGGGCGTCGCGCGGCCTCCGGCAACACGCCGGGGCGGACCCGGCGCTTCGCGTCGGGGCGCCGGGCGGCGGATACTTCCAGTACGCCACCCGAGCCCGTGGGAGCCTCCGAACAGTGAGGACGGACGCCATGCCGCAGGATCACGAGGAGTACCTGATCGACGAGACCGTCGAGACCGTCGAGCCGGACGAGGAGGCGCCGCAGGTCGACGAGTACGACGAGGTCGCCGAGCGCCGCGCCCTCGGCGCCGACCCGGCCACCGACGTCGCGGACGCCGCGGAGCAGTCCCGGGTGGTCCAGCTCGACGAGGACGAGTACCGGGAGTAGCCACCGGGCCGGTGGTCCCCGGGGCGGTGGCCCCCGGGGTCTACAGCGCGCGGCGGCGCTGCAGCCAGGCCATCGCGGCCCACCCCGGGAGCACCGGCAGGATCAGCGTCAGCAGCCGGTACAGCGCCACGGCCGCCAGTGCGCCGCCCTTCTCCATCGACGCGGTCTGCTGCAGCAGCGTGATCAGTGCCCCGTCCACCGCGCCGGCCCCGCCCGGGGTCGGCGCCGCGCTGCCCGCCGCGTTGCCCACCAGGAACACCACCGCGACCGAGGCGAAGGACGGCTCGCGGCCGATCGCCCGGGCGCAGCAGTAGAGGCAGGAGATCAGGCAGATCGACACCAGCAGCTGGCCGGTCACGCCCACCGCCAGGCGGGTCGGGCTGCGCAGCAGGTCCAGCAGTCGGGGCAGCACCTCGGTCGTCAGCGGTCGCAGCCGCGCGGCCAGCCACCGCCGGGCCACCGGGATCGCCGACACCACCGCCAGCAGGGCCGCGGCGCCCGCCAGTCCGCCCACCACCGCGGGCAGCGCGTCCAGCTCGGAGCCGCCCGGCTGCAGGTCCAGCAGGTAGACGAAGGCGCCCAGCTGCAGGAGGTGCAGCACGAGCCCGATCATCGTCCCCACGCCGACGCTGGACAGCGCCTGCGCCGTCGGGATGCCCGCCTTCTGCAGCAGCCGGGTGTTCAGCGCCACCCCGCCGACCCCGCCGGGTGACACCAGCTTCACGAACGACCCGGCCACCTGCGCCAGCACCGCGTTGCGGAAGTCCAGGCGCTCCGGCACGAAGCCGACGAAGCCCATCGCCGCCGTGACGTGGCTGGTCGCCGCTGCCGCCAGTGCCAGGAGCAGCCACCACGGATCGGCGTCGGCCAGGGCGGAGACCGGATTGTCCTCCGCCGCGAACAGCTGCGGGATGAGCAGCCACCCGGCCACCACGCCGCCCACGACGGCCAGCAGCGTCCGCGGCCGCAGCCGCTCCAGGCGCACCGGCCGGCCCACCACCTGCGGGCGTGCCCGCAGCACCTCGGCCCGGATCTCCTCCAGCAGCCCACCGGGCGCGGGGGCGTGCTCGGCCTGCGCGCCGTCGCTGCCGGAGCCGGCGGTCGGGTGGCCGGGGCCGGCGGCCGGGGCGGTGGACGTGGTGGCGGATGTGGCGGTGAGTGTGGCGGTGACGGTCTTCGCACGGTTGCCGGCGCTGGGGCGGGAGCCCGCGCCGGCGGGTGACGGCTCCGGGTGGGCCGGGGCCGGTTCGGCGGGCTTCCCGTGGCGTTTGAGGGCGCGGCGGGTGGTGTGGGTGAGCGCCATGGGTTGGAGGAGGGGGAGGACGGCGTCGATCGGGTCGGGGCCGAGGACGGCGGTGGCGGTGCGGACCGAGCGGGCGGCGCCGGTGCGCAGGGCGAGCGTGGTGAGGAGCTGGGCGACGTCGCAGCGCAGCACGAGTTCGGTGGCGGCGATGTCGCCGTCGGCGAAGTCGACCAGGTGCACCGCGCCCGAGCCGTCCACCAGCAGGGAGGAGGGGACGAGGGCGCGGTGGGCGATCTCGCGGCGCTGGAGGAGGGCGAGCTGGCCCCAGGCGTCGACGAGCAGCTCGTCGGTGATCTCCTCGTCGGCGAGCTGGTCCAGGGTGCGGCCGTCCAGCCGCTCGTACGCGATGAGGGCGGTGTCCTGGCCGAGGCCGGCGGTGGCGGCGATGTCGCGGGTGCGGACGCCGGCCGCCAGGGCCGCGTACGTGACCAGGGCCTCGTGCTCCAGCCCGGTGCGCGGGGAGCGCAGGGCCCGGGGGTCGGGGGCGGTGCGCAGGCGCAGCCGGCGCCAGGCCCGCTGGACGGCGGCGGCGGTGACTGCCTGCCGGTCGAGGAGCTGGACGTCGAGGTCGGGGCGGCCGTCGGTCTGCCGGACCCGGTAGCGGTCGGGCCCGGTCGGCTGGGCCTCGACCGGGCGCAGGCCGCTCTCGCGCAGGGCGCGCAGGATCTCGCCGGGCCGGGGGCAGGGGTCGGGGCTGCCGACCGCGTACAGGGTGCCGTGGGCGCCGGTCCAGCCGATGAGCAGGCCGAGCAGCAGCGCGGTGGGGGTGGCGAAGCCGCAGGCGAGTCCGGCGAGGCCGGAGAGGGCGAGGACGGTCCAGGGCAGGCGGCGTTCGCGGCTGCCGGAGGCGGTCATGAAGGCGAGGACAGGGGCGAGGTAGCCGTAGACCGGCTCGGTGCGCCCGAGGACGTTGCCGGGCAGCGGCTGGGTGAGCGCGGTGAGCAGCGAGTGCGGGGCGAGGCTGTCGGCCCACAGGTCCACGCCGAGGGTGGCGCCGTACGCGAGGACGGCGGCGAGCAGTCCGTCGGAGACCTGCTGGAGGGCCCGCCGCCGGTCGGGGCCGAACAGGCGCCGGACGGCGAGGCCGACCGGCAGCAGCAGGACGGCGGCGGTGGTGAGACCGCCGGCCAGGCCCGCCAGCGGTCGCGGCACCAGGCCGGCGGCCTCGGCGACGTCGGCGGCGATGCCGCCGGTGGTGGCGCGGGCGTAGTCGGCGAGCAGCAGGGTCAGCGCGATGGCGAGCAGGCCGCCGAGCAGCCGGATCAGGGCGACGGGTTGCCGCAGCCGACCGGTGGCGGGCATCGTCCGGGCCAGGAACCGGGCCGGTCCGGGCTGCCCGGGTATGCCGTCGGCACCCCTCGCGCCGGTGCCACTCGCGCCGGTGCCACTCGCGCCGGCACCTCTCGCGTCGGCGCCTCTCGGGCCACTGCCCGGAGCGCCACCGCTCGCAGCGCCACCGCCCGCCTTGCCACCACCTGCAGCGCCACCACCTGCAGCGCCACTGCCCGCAGCCCGGCTGTCCGGCGCCCCCGCGCCGCCGTTGCGCTGCGCAGGCACACCTCCGGTGTCGCCACCGTCGGTGTCGCCGTTCGTTCTCCCCGTCACGATCGCCACGGGTGGCATGCTCCCATGCCACCCGTGGACGCGGAGCGGGGACGCCGGTGGGCCGGTCACGCCTGCCGGGTCGGCAGCACGACCAGGTGGCGCAGGTTGACGTGCCGGGGGCGGCTGACGGTGTACGCGACGAGGTCGGCGATGTCCTCGGCCGCGAGCGCCGGGATGGCGGCGAACATGCCGCCGAGCTGGTCGCGCAGCACCGGGTTGTCGATGTGCCCGCCGAGTTCGGTGTCGGTCAGGCCGGGCTCGACGGCGCTGACCCGGACGTCGCGCGGCCCGAGCTCGCTGCGCAGGGCGGCCGACAGCTGGGTGAGCGCGGCCTTGGTGGCGCCGTACACGGCGTAGTCGGGGAAGACCACGTGCGAGGCGATCGAGGAGACGTTGACCAGGTCGGCGGTGCGGCCCTCGGCGGCGGCCGCGGTGAGGTCGGCGGTGAAGGCGCGGACGATCCGCAGCGCGCCGGTGAGGTTGGTGTCGACCATGCGGGTCCACTCGTCGATCCGGCCGTCGGCCAGGGGGTTGGGCAGCATCACCCCGGCGTTGTTGACCACCAGGTCGACCTGCCCGTAGGCGTCGTGGACGGCCTTCGCGGCGGCGTCCACGGAGGCCTGGTCGGTGATGTCGGCGGTGACGGCGAGCGCCTGGCCGCCCGCCGCGGCGATCTCGGCGGCGAGGGCGTCCAGACGCTCGGTGCGGCGGGCGAGCAGGGCGACCCGGGCGCCCTGGGCGGCGAGCGTCCGGGCGGTGGCGGCGCCCATGCCGCTGGCGGCTCCGGTGACGACGGCGGTGCGAGCGGCGAGGGGGGCGGTGAGGGGAGCGAGGCTCATCGGGGGCTCCGGATTCCTGGTGCGGTCGGGCTGACGCCGACCACTCTGCGCGGACCGTGACGGCCGACCCAGGGCCGTGTGCTTCCCGGGTACCGCCGTCCTGGGAACTCCCTTCCGGGGACGGCCTTTCCTGGGAACGGCAGTACCACCCTCGCTCCGCCGCACGCGACTAACCTGCCGGGCATGGAGAACACCTTGGGGGACTTCCTCCGTTCGCGCCGGGCCCGGATCCTGCCCGAGGAGGTCGGCCTGCCCTCGCACGGCCGCCGCCGGGTGCAGGGCCTGCGCCGGGAGGAGGTGGCGCAGCTCGCGGGCGTCAGCGTGGACTACTACGTCCGGCTGGAGCAGGGCCGGGGCGGCAGCGCCTCGGACGCGGTGCTGGACGCGGTGGCCCGGGTGCTGCGGCTGGACGAGGTGGAGACGGCGCACCTGCGCTCGCTCGCCCGACCGCCCAAGGCCCCGGCCGGGACGGCAGCCGGCCGGGGACGGGCGCGGCAGCAGGTCCGGCCGGGGACGAGGCTGATGCTGGACCTGATGACCGAGGTCCCCGCCTTCGTCCTGGGCCGCCGGATGGAGGTCCTGGCGTGGAACGCGCTGGGCGAGGCGGTGAACGGTTTCTCCACGCGTCCGGACGGCGGCGCGGACGGCCCGCCCAACCAGGCCCGGCACGCCTTCCTCGACCCGGCGGCCCGGGAGTACTACCGGCAGTGGGACGCGGTCGCCGCGGAGACCGTCTCCTACCTGCGCCGGGACGCCGGACTGCACCCCGACGACCCGGTGCTGAGCGCGCTGGTCGGCGAACTGTCGGTGCGCAGCGAGGAGTTCGGCCGACTCTGGGCGGACCACCTGGTCCGGGAGAAGACCCACGGCGTCAAGCTGGTCCGGCACCCGCTGGTCGGCGACCTGGACTTCGGCTACGAGACCCTGGGCGTCAACGGTTCGCCGGACCAACTGCTGGTCGTCTACACCGCCCCGGTGGGGTCGCCGACCGCGCAGAAGCTGGCCCTGCTGGCGAGTTGGACGGCCCCGGCCGGGGTGTCCGAGGCGGCCGGCCCCTCCGGGGTGTCGGAGGCGTCCTGAGCGGCCCGTCCCTGAGCGGGCGGAGCGGCCCCGAGCGGCTTAGCCTGCACTCATGAGTGCCTGCGAAGACCTCGCTCTGGCCCCTCAGGACATCGAGCCGCTCCCGCCCGCCGGCGGCTGCGCCGAGTGCCTGGCGCAGGGCCGCAGGGACTGGGTGCACCTGCGGATCTGCCTGGACTGCGGCCACGTCGGGTGCTGCGACTTCTCGCCGCAACGGCACGCCGCCGCGCACTTCCACAACACCTCCCACCCGGTGATCCGCTCGTACGAGCCGGGGGAGGACTGGCGCTGGTGCTTCGTCCACGAGGTCATGGGCTGAGGGAGACCGTGGGTCGGGGGAGGCCGTGGGTCGGGGGAGGCCGTGGGCCGGGGCGGGCCCTCGCACGGGTCGCGGGCTGCGGGCCGCCCCCGGTGGCACGGGCGCGCAAGCCGGATAAAATCCGGACATAGCGACCGCGCGGCCCCTCCGGTCGACAGCCGTCCGGCCGGTGACCGCCGAAGGGAGGCCGACGATGACCAAGCGAGCCCCGGGCAGCACCGCCCAGCTCCGTCAGGGCACCCAGGAACTGCTCGAACGCCGCGGCATGGCGAGCCCACCCACCCGGATCGCGCCGAAGCTGCGCACCGGTGCGACGTCCGCGGCCGGCACCGGCTACGGCAGCGGCGACGCGTTCCGCCACGGTGGGCGCGACGCGCCGACCACCGCCGTCCACGCCGCCCCCGCGATGCACGGCGAGCTCAAGGGCCACCGGCACCGCGGCGCGGAGAAGCACTCCGCGCACTGAGCGGCCGCCCGGCGCGCCGTTCCGCCGAGGGGCGGGTGCCGGGCCGTCGGCGCCCGCCCCTGATGCGCGGTCAGGGGCGTTGCGGGGGCGGCCGGAGCGCGGCGGACCGGACTGTCGGTGCCCTGCGCTAGGTTCGTCCCGTTCAGTACGCACGGCAGGACGACGGGGGCACACCATGGCCGACGTGATCACGGAGGAGCCGGTCGAGCTCCAGCTGGAGCGGTACCGGACCGAACTCACCGGCTACTGCTACCGCATGCTCGGCTCGGTCTTCGAGGCCGAGGACGCGGTGCAGGAGACCATGGTCCGGGCCTGGCGCGGGCACCGGGGCTTCGAGGGCCGGGCGGCGCTGCGCTCCTGGCTGTACCGCATCGCCACCAACGTCTGCCTGGACGCGTTGAACGGCCGCAACGCCAGGGCCCGTCCGATGGACCTGGCGGGCCCGGTCACGGTGGCCGCGGCGCACGGCACGCAGCTGCCCGAGGTGACGTGGATCGGCCCCGCCCCGGACGGCCGGGTGCTGCCCGAGACGGGGGACCCGGCCGAGGTGGCCGCCCAGCGCGAATCGGTGAAGCTGGCCTTCGTGGCCGTGCTGCAGCGGCTCGCGCCCCGGCAGCGCGCGGTGCTGATCCTGCGCGAGGTGCTCGGCTGGAAGGCCGCCGAGGTGGCCGAACTCCTCGGCGTCACGGTGGCCTCGGTCAACAGCGCACTGCAGCGGGCCCGTGCGGTGCTCGCCTCGGACGCCCCGGCCGCCCGGCCCGCCCCCGCGCTGGACGAGGACCACCGCGCGCTGCTGGACCGCTACGTCCGCGCCTTCGAGGCCTACGACATGGACGGCCTGGCCGCGCTGCTGCACGAGGACGTCACGCTCAACATGCCGCCGTTCGCGATGTGGCTGCAGGGGCAGGACGAGATCAGGGCCTGGATGCTGGGCCCCGGGAACGGTTGCCGCGGCTCCCGGCTGCTCCCGGTCACGGCCAACGGCGGGCCGGCCTTCGCCCAGTACCGGCCGAGCCCGGCGGGCGGGCACGAGCCGTGGGCGCTGATCGTGCCGGAGGTGTCAGGGGGCCGGATCACCGGGTTCACCAACTTCCTGGACACCGACGTGCTCTTCCCGCTGTTCGGCATGCCGCCCCGGCTGGACGCCGAGGAGGGCGACACCGAGTAGTCCGGCGGGGTCGCGTAGTCCGTCCGGGTCGAGCGGATCGGTCGGGCCGAGCGGATCGGCCGCGTCCGGCAGCAGCGCCGTGAGCCCGCTGAAGGCGAGCAGTTCGCGCAGCTGGCCGCTCGCGTTCAGCAGCACCACGCCCACCCCGTGCCGGGCGGCGGCGAGCCTCAGCCTGGCGAGCGCGTCGACGACGGCGAGGTCGGGGGCGCTCAGCGCGCCCAGGTCGCAGGTCAGTACGGTCGCGGCGGGTGTGGGGCCGGGTGTCGTGCCGGGTGTCGTCCCGGTGGCGGTCGTCATGCGGGTTGGACCGGCGTGAGGGCGCCGACTCATCGGTCCGGCCCGAAATCCGGTGGCAGAGTGGGGTCGTCGAACCCACGCGCCCCAGGAGGACCACCGTGACGACAGAGCCCTTGAAGTCCCGCGAGGAATGGCTGGCGTCCCTGCCCAGGATCTACGCGGCGGCGGGCTGCCTGCTGCGGGACGAGTCCGGCCGGGTCCTGATCGTGAAGGCCGGGTACCGCGAGCACTGGCAGTTCCCGGGCGGCACGATCGACCTCGGCGAGGGCCCGGTCGAGTGCGCCGTACGGGAGTTGGAGGAGGAGACCGGGATCGTCGGGGAGGCCGGCGAGCTGCTGGCCATCTCCTGGACCCACCCGTCGGGCGAACTCGACCACCCCGCCGAGCACTTCATGTTCGACTTCGGCACCGTCCCGGACGGCACCCCCGTGACCGTCCCGGCCGGTGAGCTGGACGACCACCGCTGGGCCCCGGTCGAGGAGGCGTTGGAGCTGCTCGGCCCCGCCCGCTCGGCCCGGCTGCGGGCGGCCCTGGAGGCGGCCGAGGACGGCCGGGTCCGGATCGTCACCACCAACGTCTCCGGTTTCTGATCCGATCCGGTTTCCGGCCGGATCCGGTTTTCGGGAGGAAGTGCCGCGCCCCGGTCGGGAGTTCCGTCCGGGGCGCGGCGCCGGGTCCTCAGCCCTGCTGCTCGGACTCGGTGTTCCGGGCGGCGACGAGGGCGGCGATGGCCTCCGAGACGAAGGTCTCCGCCTCGGACTTGTCCACGTCGAGCGAGGTGAGGACGTCCTGCCCGTTGTCCTGCTCCAGCAGTGCCAGCAGGACGTGCTCGGTGCCGACGTAGTTGTGGCCGAGCCTGAGCGCCTCGCGGAAGGTCAGCTCCAGCACCTTCTTGCTCCCCGCGTCGAACGGGATCAGTGCGGGCAGCTCGTCGGCGGCGGCCGGCAGGGCGGCGGTGGCCGCCGCCCGCAGGGCCTCGGAGGTGACGCCCTGGGCGGCGAGCGCCTTCATCCCGATGCCCTCGGGCTCAGCGAGCAGGCCGAGCAGAAGGTGGGCCGTGGTGATCTCGGCGTTGGCCGCCTTCCGGGCCTCCTCCTGGGAGGCGACCACGACGCTGCGGGCCCGGGGGGTGAAGCGACTGAAGCCCTGACTGGGGTCGAGGTCGTTGGGGGTGGCCGGGTCCTTGGGGACGAAGCGCTTCTGGGCGGCCTGCTTGCTGACGCCCATGCTGCGGCCGATGTCGGTCCAGGAGGCGCCGGAGCGGCGGGCCTGGTCGACGAAGTGGCCGATCAGGTGGTCGGCGAGTTCGCCGAGGTGGTCCGCGGCGATGACCGCGTCGGAGAGCTGGTCCAGCGCGTCGGTGTGGACCTGCTTGATCGCCGCGATCAGGTCGTCGAGGCGCAGCGGAGTGGTGTTGGGAACAACGGGATTCTCCATGCGTCAACCGTAGGTTGTCGACCCGGAGGCCGTCAACCATCGGTTGACGATTGTCGTGGAGTTCCCGGCGGTCCGCTCGGGCGGCGTCCGGCGACCGTCCTAGGCGGCGGGCAGCAGCCGGCCGCGAGCGGCGGCGATCCGGGCGGGCGTGACGCCCGCGGCGAGCAGGTAGCCGGCCGGGTCGAACCCGTCGAGTGCGGCCTCCAGGGCGGCCTCGGCGGTGGTCCCGGCCTCGGCGAGCACCGCGTCGATCCTGCGGTACGGGTCGGGCAGGCCCAGCATCCCGTACAGCGGGCGGACGTTGGGGGCGCTCTGCAGGTAGTCCTCGGCGATCGCGGCCCGGTCGACCCCAGCCAGGGCGAGCAGCAGCAGGGCGGCGAGGCCGGTGCGGTCACGGCCGGCGCCGCAGTGCACGACCACGCCTCCGGGGCGGGCGCCGGCGATCGCGGCGATCAGCGCGGCGGCGGCGTGCGGGCAGTGGTCCAGGTACGGGCGGAGCGCGAGCGGGGTGCCGTCCAGCCGGCCGTGGGCCTCCCACCAGGCGGGGCCGGCGAGCTCGTCCAGCGGGACGCGGACCAGGTCGACGCCGTCGGGGAGCGGGAGGAGCGGCTTGTACTCCTCGGTGTTGCGCAGGTCGATCACGGTGCGGACGCCGTGGTCGAGGAGGGCGTCCCAGCCCTCGGCGGTGAGGCGGTCCAGGTTGTCCGCCCGGACGATCGCGCGGCGGGCGGTGAGCCGGCCGGAGGCGGTGGGCAGCCCGCCCAGGTCGCGGACGTTCAGGCAGCCGTCCCAGACGAGGGTGCGGTCCTCGATGGTGGTCAGCGCGTCCGTCGTCCGGTGCATGGGGCTCCCCGTTTCCTCGCCGGGGGTCCCGTTACCCCCTCGTTATGTAAGGACTCCCGGGAGATCCGGATGGTTCCTGGCCGTTCGAGCGCCCGGAACCGTTTGTTCACGTGCCGGCCGGGGCTGTGCTCAGGCGGCGGTCGGGGTCTCGGCCTCGGCGCCGACCAGCTTCTCCATCGGCTCGACGGCGATCCGGCCGAGCATCGAACCGGCCACGATCGCGCCGATCAGGAACACGGTGGACAGCCAGGCCATGGTCGACACCGGCAGGGTGAAGGCGCCGACCACCCGGGCCACGCACTCGGCCAGCAGGGCGGTGCCCCAGATGCCCGAGAACAGGCGCTCATGGCGGCGGAAGGACCGCGACGCGGCCGCCCGGCCCTCGGCCAGCCGCTGCCAGGCGGCGGCGCGGTCCCGCTTGCCCTTGGTGACGAAGGGCATCAGCATCGGGCTCATCACCGGCCTGCCGATCAGCGCGGAGACCAGGATCGCGAGCGCCACGGTGCCGCTCAGTCCGCCGTCCTTGGCGATCATCAGCCGGGCGTCGCCGGTGACGAAGGTCAGTGCCAGGCCCGCCAGGTTGACGGTCAGCATCAGCGTGGCCCACAGGTTGAGCTTGCGCTCGCGCAGCAGGCCGACGACGGTGCGGGCGGCCGGGAAGGCGCTGCTCCAGGCCAGTGCGGCGAACTCGCTCAGGCCGCAGGCCGAGTGCAGCAGGTAGTAGCCGGCCAGCGGTGCGGCGACGTCGAGCGCCAGCGGACGGAGGCCGGAGGCCAGCGGGTTGGGGGCCTTGGCGTGGGCGGCGCCAGCGGTGGCGGCCTGCGCGGGAGCGGCGACGGTGACGGCGGCGGCGCTGACGGTCTGGCTCACGGTGGGTTCCTCCCCGGCTGGTGGCCGCGGGCTGCTGCCCGCGTCGTGCCTCCAGTCTTTCCGTCCGACCCTCCGCCGGAGCAGTGCCGTCCGTTGCGGGATCCGCATGACAGTTGTCATGGCGCCCGCCGTGACACCCCGCCCCACCTGCGGTTTTCCGGCCGACCCCCGGGGGAGGTCCACTGCTCGTGGCGCACGGGGCCGGGCGGCGGACGGTGTCGAACCGCTCGTCCCCGGCGGCCAGGGCGGCGGCCGTCGGGTCGGCAGCGGCGGACCGGACCGGGCTGGGAGCGAAGGCGGGCGGCACCCGGCCGGCGGCGGGGAGCGTCGGATCCAGGCGGGCGGACCCCGGCGGGCAGGGCGCTGCGGGCGGGTCGCAGCACGCGGGGGCGCGTGGCCGGACCGGGCTTCCGGCGTCCCGCCCCCGGCCGAGGCGGCGGCCCGGACTGATTCGTCCACGGACGGCACGGTCAGGGCATGCCCACAGGGGCTGCGGACGAGGGGCGGCAGCACGCGGGAGCCCGGCCCCGGGGTGGTCCGGTCCTTCGGTCGGAGCCGACCTGATCGTCCGAATGGCGCATCATGTGGCGGGTGCAGAGTGCAGAGCGCCCCGGAGCGGGCACCGGCAGCCACGTCGGCCGGTCCGGACCAGTACCGACCACCGGCCCACCCCCGGGACCGGTCGCCGCTCCCGTCGATCTGACCGAGGCGGTCCGAGCCGCGCAGGGCGGGGACGAGGAGGCGTTCCGGCTGCTGTTCCGGACCGTCCAGCCCGGCCTGCTGCGCTACCTGCGGGTGCTGGTCGGCGGCCGGCCGGAGGACATGCAGGACGCCGAGGACATCGCCTCGGAGGCCTGGCTGCAGATCGCCCGCGACCTGCGCGGCTTCTCCGGCGACGGGGACGGCTTCCGCGGCTGGGCCGCGACGATCGCCCGCCACCGGGCGCTCGACCACCTGCGCGCCCGCCGCCGCCGTCCGGTCGCCGACCTGCCCTTCGAGTACCTCGTCGAGCTGGCGGCCGGGGACGACACCGCGGGCGCCGCGCTGGCCACGGTCGGCACCGCCGACGCGCTGGCACTGATCTCCCGGCTGCCGCGCGACCAGGCCGAGGCGGTCCTGCTGCGGGTGGTCATGGAGCTGGATGCGGAGAGCGCCGCCCGGGTGCTCGGCAAGCGGGCCGGCAGCGTCCGGATGGCCGCCCACCGGGGGCTGCGCCGGCTGGCCAAGCTGCTGGAGCAGCCCTTCGCGTCCGGGGGCGGGATCCCGGCCGCGCGGCCGGGGGGCCGGGATCCGGCCCCCGGCGGGACCGCCGGAGGGAGCGTCGGGAAGGCCTCCGGACAACCCGCGGGGAAACCGCCGAAAAAGATTTCTCCGCAGGGTGTGACAGAACGCCGGGCCGCGACGCTGAAGGACATGAGATGAGCACCAACCGATCCCGTCGGATCGACCGTGATACCGCCGAGCAGCTGCTCGGCGGTGCCGTGGCCGCCCCGTCGGCCGGGCAGGGCGCCTCGCTCACCGGACCGGACGGAGGTCCCGGGCAGCTCGCCCGGGTGCTCGCCGCGGCCGCCGCTCCCGCGACGGTCGGCGAACTGGCCGGGGAGGAGGCCGCGCTGGCCGCGTTCCGGGAGGCGAGTCTCACGCCCGCACCCGTAGTGACCCCCGTCCGGAGACGATCGATGGCAACCGCCGCGCTGGCCAGGGCCTTCAGCACGAAGGCCGCTGCCGTCGTGCTCGGCGCCACCGCGCTGTGCGGGGTCGCGGTCGCCGCCGGCACCGGCAACCTGTCGTCCGCGCTGGGCGGCGGACTCGCCGAGCCGGAGCACACGCTCGGGGCCCAGGGCGCCTCCGGCAGCTCGCCGGGCGCGTCGGCCGCCGGTTCGCACGGCGCTGCCCCGTTCGCCCCGGGGTCCGGGTCGGCCCGTCCGTCCGGTGGTGCCTCCGCGGGCCCGCAGATGGTCGCCCCGTCCGGCAGCCCGACCCCCGGCACCCCGTCGGCCGAGGGTCGCGGCGACCGTCCCGTCGTCCCGCCCGCGCTGCTCGGCCTGTGCCGGAGCTTCGCCGACCGGACGGCCAAGGGCGAGCGCCAGGCCCGGCTGGTCACCGATCCGGTCTACGGCCCGCTGGTCGCGGCGGCCGGGGGCGCGGACCGGGTGGCGGACTTCTGCGCCGGCGCCGCCGGCGCGGGGGACGACGACCACCAGGGCACCGGCGCGCAGCCGCGCGACCCCGCCAGGACCGGTGCCGCGCCCGGCACCGGCCCCGGCAAGGGCAACACCGACGGCAGGAACGGCGGAGGCGGCAACGCCAACGGCGGCAGCAACGGTGAGGACACCGGCGGCGTCGTCAAGCCCGGCAAGGGCGGGGTGCCCGTACCGGCCGTGCCCGCCACACCCCTGGTACCCGACGTCCGGGCGAGCAAGCCCGGTCACGCCGACGACCAGAACACCGAGAGGTAACCCCGAGAACTCCGGGTGAGCGGCGAGCGACTCCCCCCGGGCTCGCCGCCCACCCGGATCGCACCACCCGCGGGACGCACCACCACCCGCGGGACAGCAGGAAGCAGTACCACCCGAAGACCCCGGGTGGCCGGTCGGCTCCCCCGTGCCCACCGTCCACCCGGCCGGCCCCGGCCGGACCGGCAAGGCGTCACCCCGGACGCGCCGCCGGCCCGGCCGGCCCGGAAACGTGCGGCCCGCCCTCCCGCAGTCAGGGCGGGCCGCACCCCCGCGCCGGCGGCCGGGGGACCGCTGCCCGGTCCCCCGACCGCCACCCCTCCGCCCCCGGCCGGGTCGCACGGCCGTACGGCTATCGTGCACAGGTGCACGAGGCGGCCCGGAACCCCGGGCAGGGCACGTGAGGGGAGCTCCAGGTGATCGGACGGGCGCTGAACGGGCGTTACGAACTCGTCGAGATGCTCGGCGTCGGCGGCATGGCCACCGTCTGGCGTGCCGTGGACCGCGTGCTGGGCCGCCAGGTGGCCGTGAAGGTCCTCAACGGGGGCCTCGCCGACGACCCGCGCTTCGCCGAGCGCTTCGGCCGCGAGGCGCAGCACGCGGCCATGCTGGTGCACCCGAGGATCGCCATGGTCTTCGACTCGGGCGTGGACGAGGGCACCCCGTTCATCGTCATGGAGCTGGTCATCGGACGTTCGCTGGCCGCCGTGCTGGCGCAGCAGCCCGCCCTGCCCGTCGAACGGGCCGTCGGCATCGCGGCGGCGGTCTGCGAGGCGCTGGCGGTGGCGCACGCCGCGGGGCTGGTGCACCGGGACATCAAGCCCGGGAACATCATGATCACCGACGACGGCGGGGTGAAGGTCGTCGACTTCGGCATCGCCCGGGCCGCCTCCTCCGACAACCTGACCCGGACCGCGAGCGTGCTCGGCACGGCCGCCTACCTCTCGCCCGAGCAGGCCACGGCCTCGGCCCTGGACGGGCGGACCGACCTGTACGCGGTCGGCTGCGTGCTGACCGAGATGCTCACCGGCGCGGCCCCGTTCACTGCCGAGACCCCGGTGGCGATCGCCTTCAAGCACGTCAACGAGCAGCCCCTGCCGCCGTCCGCGCGGCGCCCCGGCCTGCCGCCCGCCCTGGACGCGGTGGTGCTGCGCCTGCTCGCCAAGGCCCCGGCCGGGCGGCCCGCCGACGCTTCCGCCGCCCGGGCCGAACTGCTCGCCACCGTACCGGGGTTGATCGTCGGCGATCCGACGGCCGAACTCCTCGCGACCACCGCGGCGGCCACCCAGGCGCTCCCGCGGGCCGTGCCCCCGGCGTCCTCGGACCACCAGCACACCACCCTGCTCCCGCCGCAGCCCCCGGCCGCGACCTCCGTGATGGCGCCCGTTCCCGCGGCCCCGCCGGCCGGGCCCGGGCCGGAGGCGCCGGCCCGGACCGGCCGCCGCAAGCCCCTCGTGCTCGGCGCGCTGGGCGTGGCGGGCCTGGCGGGCGTCGCCGCACTGGCCCTCACCGCCTTCGACGGCCCGGCGGGCAACCCGTCGGCCGCCAGACCGGCCGTGTCCTCCGGCCCGGCCACGGCGCCCGTCACGACGCCCGCCACCGGCCCGAAGCCCGCCGCGACCGCCACCTCCGCCGCCCCCGCCACCCCGTCGGCGCCCCCGACACCCACCCAGGCCGTCCCGCGCAACCAGCCGGCGGAGCTGCAGCTCCAGTCGTTCCGGCAGGCCGTGGCCCAGGCCGACGTGGGCAAGGACCGGGACAAGCAGGCGGAACTGCTCAGGATCCTCGACACCGCCTCCACCCGCCTCGACGCGGGGGACCCGGACGCCGCCGCGCAGGAGCTCAAGAGCGCCCAGAAGGTGGTCAAGGACATGGCCAAGCGGCATGCCATCAACCCGCCGACCTACGCCAACTGGAACGCCCGGCTCTCCGCCCTGTTCGCCACCCTGCACACCGCCGCCGACCTCCAGGACGGCTGACGGCCGCCGTTCCCCCGGGGGGCGACATCCGTCGGCACCGTCCGGGACGGGCCCGTGCCGCGGTCCGGCACCACGGTCGTCGGCTGCAACACGGGACCGACCGGTTCCCTGACGCTCCACCCGGTCCCCCGTCCGTTCCGGGCGGGGGCCGGTGCGTTCCCGGGCCCGGCGGCGGCGCCCGGACGGCGGCAGCGGCGGCCTGCTGACTCCCGGTCCGATCGCGTCGGGCCTCCGGCCGGTCCGTCGGCGGGGCGGCGTCGTCCACAGCCTGTGGAGAATCCTGTGTGCCCGCGCGGGTTCAGTCCTGGCGCTTGATCCGTCGCTCCACGTTGCTGCGGACCGCCCGGGACGCCGTCCCGGCGGCCGCCGCCAGGATCACGAAGTTGTACAGGATCTGCAGGATCACCACGAGCCGTGCCGACTGCCCCGCCGGGGTGATGTCCCCGTACCCGACCGTCGACATCGTCACGACGGTGAAGTACAGCGCGTCCAGGCGTGTCTCCAGCCCGGCGAACTCCGACTTGTTGGCGCCCATCGCGTAGTACGTGGCGGAGAAGATGGTCGCCGTCAGTCCGATCAGGAACACCAGCCAGACCACCGGCCGCTTCGCCGTCCCCTGCATCACCCCGATGATCTTGGCCAGCATCAGCCAGGTCAGTCCGGCCAGCGCGCAGGTGAAGGCCGTCCAGCTGACGACCGGGTGGCGATCGCCCAACCACCCGAGCGGCAGCGTGAAGTACCCGACCATCAGCAGCGTGAATGCCAGCAGCAGCCAGCACCAGGCCCGTACGTCGGCGGACGGTGGCGAGTTGTCGGACATCCCGCCCAGCGTGTGCCGACGGAGCCCCGGGCGCCCGCCCGCCTACGCCGACCGGACGAACCGGCCCGGCGGCCGACGGGGCGCGGATCCGTCGGACCGCGGGAGCCGTCGGAACGCGAGGGCCCGGACGACGGAGGAACCCCCGGACAGCGGAACGCCCCCGGTGGGTTCACCGGGGGCGTTCCGAAAGACGGGGGAGAATCAGGCGGTCGTCTCGGGCCGCTTGTTCTCGGTGGCCTTGGTCACGTTGGTCGGCGTGACGGCCGGACGGTCCGCGCTCTGCTGGGGAGCGGCGGTGCTCTGGGCGGTGCCGGCGTCCGCCGGGGTCTCGTCCTCGCGCATGGCCTTGGTCTCGGCCTTCAGGATGCGCATGGACTTGCCCAGGCCGCGAGCCATCTCCGGCAGCTTCTTCGATCCGAACAGCAGGATTACGACCGCCAGCACCACGAAGATGTGCCAGGGCTCAAGACCGTTCCGCAGCATCCCTGGCCACCGGTCCCTTCTTGTCTAGAGTCACGGGGGGCGCGCGCGCCCGTGTTGGCCAGTATGCCTGGCCCTCACGGCGAACGGATACACCGGCCGGGAAACGCTGGCCAAAAACCAGGTGCCGCTCAAGCGGGCCGCGAGATCGAGGACGGTCGGCGGCCCGGGGCGGGACGGAGTCGGCCTCCGCGGCCCGCCCCGGTGCGATCAGTGGACGAACGGCACGAGTCGCCTGGTCACCCGGCGGTACTCGGCGTACTCGTTCCCGAGCGCCGCCAGCAGCAGCCGCTCCTCCGCGGTGATCCGCCAGCCGTACGCGGCGAACAGCAGCCCGGCGACCACCAGGGCGGCCGCCCAGCTGCCGGTGCCGAGGGCGTAGCCGATCCAGACCAGCAGGCTGCCGGCGTAGCCGGGGTGGCGGATCAGCCGGTACGGGCCGGTGCGCACGACGTGCTGGGTGTCCACGGTGCGCAGCGTACGGGTGTAGTACGCGCCCAGGGTGTGCATGCCCCAGGCCCGCAGGGCCAGCCCGGCGGCGACCAGCGGGACACCGAACCAGCTTGCCCGGAGCGGCAGTCGGCCGATCGAGCCGCGGTCGAACACCACCACGACCAGGGCCGACGCCAGGTAGCAGCCGAGCAGCAGCCGGGTCGAGCCGCGGTCGCGGCGGTCCGCTCGCCAGGTGCCGGCGGCGGCGTCCTCGCGTCGGCGCAGCAGCAGCTCGTAGGCGACCCAGCACAGGACGCCGAGGAGGGAGAGGAGGGCGGGCAGGGACACGGGGCGGCTCCCGTCGGTCGGAGGGACCCCTTCACGGTCCTCCCCCGGGGCCACCGGGGCACGCACCCGGGGGTGGACGCGGCCCCGTCCACCCCCGGGTGGACGGTCACTCCGTCCGTCGCGCCAGCAGGTAGCCGCGCCGGGTCGGGGCCTCCTCGGGCAGGCCCTCGCGTTCCATCCGCACCTCGACGCCGAATCCGGCGCGGGCGAGGTGGTCGGCGACGGCCCCGGTCTCCAGGAAGTGGAAGTCCACGTCCACCCGGTGGCCCCACCACTCCGCCATCCGCCGCACCTCGGTGCCGAGGTGGAAGGAGACCAGCAGCACCCCGCTGGGCCGCAGCACCCGCCGCACCTCGGCGAACGCGGGCGCCAGCTCGTCCGGCTCCAGGTGGATCACCGAGTACAGCGCGACGGCGGCGGCGAACTCCCCGTCGGCGGCGGGCAGCGCCAGCAGGTCGCCGGTGCGGAACGTGGCCTTCGGCTGCGCGCGCCGGGCCAGTTCGACCATCCGCGGCGAGATGTCGACCCCGACCACCTCGGCCCCGTGCCCGGCCAGCCACCCCGCCACGTGCCCGGGCCCGCACCCCAGGTCGGCCACCACCCCGCCGGCCGCCTCCTCCAGGACCACCCCCAGCAGCGCGCGGTCCACCGCCTTGTGCGCCAGCTCACCCCCGATCCGCCCCGCGTACTCCTCGGCCACCGTGTCGTAACTCCCGCGCACCCGCGCCCGATCAGCACCCATGTGCCCACCCTGGCACGCCGGGCCCGCGACGGGTGCGAGTCGACGGAAGAAGGCCGGCCGGACCGGGGCGCGTCGTCGCGGGCGAGTGCCGGGTGGCCGCCGTGCCCCGCGACCGTCGCAGGGCTCTGCTGCGGTGCCTCGGGGACCGGAGTGCCCCGAACGGCGGAGAGCCCCCGCCCGGGATGGGCGGGGGCTCTCGATGACTCGCGTGGATCGGGCCGGGACGGGGTCAGACGGTGGCGGGTTCGGCTTCGGGGGCCGGGGCGGGAGCGGCGGCCGGGAGGTGGCGCATCAGGCGGTAGGCCAGCAGCGCGGCACCGAGGGCGAGGACCACACCGACCCCCGCGGCGACGTGCAGGCCGTCGGTGAAGGCGGTGCGGGCGGTCTCCAGCAGGTCGGCGCCGAGCCGGCCGGGCAGCTGGGCGGCGACGGCGACCGCGCCGCCGAGGGTGTCCTGGGCCGCGTGGGCGGCCTCGCCCTGGACGCCCGCCGGGAGGGCGGCACCGTCGAGCTGGTGGCGGTAGACCGCGGCACCGGCCGCGCCGAGCAGGGCGATGCCGAGCGAGCTGCCGAGCTCGACCGCGGTCTCCGAGGTGGCGGAGGCGGCGCCGGCCTGCTCGACGGGGGCGGCGGAGACGACCATCTCGGCGGTCATCGTCATGGTGCCGACGGTCCCGGCGGCCAGCACGCCGGCCGCGGTGAGGATGAGCGCCAGCGGGGAGTGCGCGCCGACCTGCGTCATCATCGCGAAGCCCGCCGCGCCGATCAGGAACCCGCCGCCCATCAGGGCCGCCGGGCGGACCTTGCCGGCCAGCGCGGAGCTGATCCCGACGGCCGCGCCGACGCCGACGCTCGGCACCAGGGACCACAGCGAGGCGGTCAGCGGGCTCATGCCCTTGACCAGCTGCAGGTACTGCGAGGTGAAGAGGGAGAAGCCCATCATCGCGAACATCGCGATCGTGTTGACGCTGATCGCGCCGCTGAAGGTGCGGATCTTGAACAGGCTCAGGTCGAGCAGCGGGTTCGCGGCGGTGCGCTGGCGCCACACGAAGGCGGCGGCGAGCAGCAGGCCGGCCGCGACGGCCAGCGCGGGCAGCGGGCTCCAGCCGTCGACGGCGATGGTCTTGACCCCGTAGACGAGCGGCAGGATCGCGCCCAGCGAGAGTGCGGCGCCGAGCAGGTCGAAGCGGCCGGTGCGGGCGGTGGAGCGGTACTCGGGGAGCAGGACGGGCGCGGACAGCAGCACCAGGGCCATCACCGGGACGGCGGGCAGGAAGGCCGAGCCCCACCAGAAGTGTTCGAGCAGCAGGCCGCCGACGACCGGGCCGAGGGTGGCCCCGGCGGTGAGGACGCCGCCCCAGGCGCCGAGGGCGACCTGCCGCTGCTTGGGGTCGTGGAACATGTTGCGGATCAGCGCGAGGGTCGAGGGCATCACGGTGGCCCCGGCGGCGCCGAGCAGGGCGCGGGCCGCGATCAGCTGGTCGGCGTCGTGCGACCAGGCGGCCAGCAGCGAGGCGCCGATGAAGCCGGTGGCGCCGATCACCAGCAGCCGGCGGCGGCCGATCCGGTCGCCCAGCGAGCCCATTGTGATGAGCAGTCCGGCCAGCAGGAACGAGTACATGTCCATGATCCACAGCTGCTGGGTGCCGCTGGGCGCCAGCGTGGTGGAGATGAACGGGACGGCGAAGAAGAGCACGCCCATGTCCATGGAGAGGACGAGGGTCGGGAGCAGGAGGACGGCCAGGCCGATCCATTCGCGACGGCCTGCGCGGCCGGTGGTTGCGGTCATGAGGAAGACAGTACGAGCGTG
Organism: Kitasatospora sp. NPDC085464; assembly: GCF_044541955.1. Taxonomy (NCBI): domain Bacteria; kingdom Bacillati; phylum Actinomycetota; class Actinomycetes; order Kitasatosporales; family Streptomycetaceae; genus Kitasatospora; species Kitasatospora sp. NPDC085464. Next base: position 67,712 of record NZ_JBITTM010000002.1, on the reverse strand, counting down.
TCAGACACTTGTCTAGTACAGATGTGTAAATCGCTCGTGCAAGACGATCGTGCAAGACATCTGTCCAGTCCTTCCGTAGGATCTGGGGCATGGGAAACCGCGAAGACCTGATGGCCGGCGCCAAGCGCTGCCTGTACGAGAAGGGCTACGGGCGCACCACCGCCCGCGACATCGCCACCGCCTCCGGTGTCAGCCTGGCCGCCATCGGCTACCACTTCGGCTCCAAGGACGCGCTGCTCAACGCGGCGATGATCGAGGCGATCGGCGAGATGGGGGCGTCCCTGGGCGAGGTGGTGGTGGCCGCCAACCAGGTGTCGGAGGACCCGGAGGAGCGCTTCGCCGCCGTCTGGGAAGGCCTCCGCGACGTCTTCGTCGAGCACCGCGGACTCTGGGCGGCCCAGTTCGAGGCCCTCGCGCAGGCCGCGCACGCCCCCGAACTGGCGCAGGCCTTCGCGGGGGCGCAGAAGGAAGGCCGGCTGGGGCTCTCCGCCCTGTTCCAGGGGCTGCCCGAGGTGGTGGACTCCGAGGAGGAGGAGGTCCGCGGCGCCTTCTACCAGACCCTGCTGGCCGGCTACGCCGCCCAGTGGCTGGCCGCGCCCGACCTCGCGCCCAGCGGGCAGGACTTCCTGCGCGGGCTGCGGCTGGTCAGCGGCAGCGTGCTCAACCCCGGCTGAGCCGCCCGCCGGGGGGTCAGGTGGTGACGGCGGTGAGCAGCACCACCGAGTCGACGTGCGCCAGCAGCCCGTGCCGCTCCTGCGGTACGGGCTCCAGGCGCCCGGCCGACAGCTCCAGCCGGCGGCCGGCGATGGTCAGCGAGACCCGGCCGCGCAGCACCTGGACGCTCCCGGCGGTGGGCGGGTTGTGCTCGTCCAGCGCGGTCCCGGCGGTCAGCGCGATCACGGTCTGCCGCAGGACGCCGTCGTGCAGCACCAGGTGGGCGCTGCGCCCGTGCGGGCTCTCGGCCGCGAGGGCGGCGTGCTCCACGGCGAGCTGTTCGAGATCGGACATCGCGCGTCCTCCTGACCCTTGCTGCCAGGGTCGCGGACGCACCCGGGTCGCGCACCCGGAGGCGCTCGACGTGCAGCCTGCGCCCACTGCGCTCATCGTGGAGGCATGGCGACCAACGAGAATTTCTTCAGCGGGTTCCAGGTCAACCGCTCGCTGCTGGCCGGTGGCGTGGTGCTCACCGGCATCGGTGCGGCGCTCGGTGCGGCCGGGACCGTGATGGTGTGTGCGGCGCTGGCCACGGCCGGCCGCAACTGGATGCGGAACATGGACGCGCCGCCGACCGCGATCGCCCACCGGGCGTTCCACGGGGCGAAGGTGGCGTCCGCCGCGGGCTGGGATGCCTGGCGAGCCGAGCAGGCATCGCCGAACTGACCGGACCGGGAAGGGCGCGGCGGGCCGCCATGGGGGTGCGGCCCGCCGCGCCGTCCTGCCCGGACGGGCCTACAGGCCCATCGACTTGGCGATGATGCTGCGCATGACCTCGCTGGTGCCGCCGTAGATCCGGAACACCCGGTTGTCGGTGTAGAGCCGGGCGATCGGGTACTCCAGGATGTAGCCGTAACCGCCGTGCAGCTGGAGGCACTTGTCGATCACGGTGGAGGCCGACTCGGTGCAGAAGAGCTTCGCCGCGGCCGCGTCGGCCACGGTCAGCTCGCCGCGCTGGTACAGCTCCAGCGCGCGGTCCACCATCGACTGCTGCGCGACCACCTGGGCCTCGCAGTCGGCCAGGGTGAACTTGGTGTTCTGGAACTCGGCCACGGCCTTGCCGAACACCTTGCGGTCCTTGACGTACTGCACCGCGAACCGGACCGCCGCCGCGGCCGCCGCGTACGCGCCGACGGCGATCGCCAGGCGCTCCTGCACCAGGTTGTGGGTCAGGTAGGCGAAGGCCCTGCCCTCCTCGCCGAGCAGGTTCTCCACCGGCACCTTGACGTCGCTGAACGCCAGCTCGGCGGTGTCCGAGGTGCGCAGGCCGATCTTCTGCAGCTTGCGGCCGACGGTGTAGCCCGGGGAGGCGGTGTCCACGCACAGGATGGACAGGCCGGCCCGGCGGTCGGCCGGGTCGTACGGGGCGGTGCGGCAGACCACCAGGACCAGGTCGGCCAGCACGCCGCCGGTGATGAAGGTCTTGGCGCCGTTCAGGACGTAGTGGGTGCCGTCCTCGGAGAGCCGCGCGGTGGTGGTGATGCCCGCGAGGTCGGAGCCGGCGCCCGGCTCGGTCATCGCGATCGCGGTCATGATGTCGCCGGAGACGAAGCCGGGCAGCCAGCGCCGCTTCTGCTCGTCGTTCGTGTACTCCAGCAGGTACGGCAGCACCAGCCCGGTGTGCACGCCGGAGGAGCCGAAGCTGACACCCGCCCGGGCGGTCTCCTCGGCGATCACCGCCTGGTACTTGAAGCCGCTCTCGCCCGCGCCGCCGTACTCCTCCGGGACCTCGATGCCGTACACGCCGAGCGCACCGAGCTGCCGGTAGAAGTCGCGCGGCGGGTGGCCCTCGGCCTCCCAGCCCTCGTAGACCGGGACGACCTCGTTGGCGATGAAGTCCCGGATGGTCTCCCGGAAGGCCTCGTGGTCCTCGTTGAACACGGTGCGGCGCACGGCGGCGCTCCCTTCGACGGTGCCGGCCGGAGCTGCCGGCGGGGCGGAACGTGCCAGGTGATGGCCCCACAAGTTAATCCCGGGTAGCTTCGGCTGTCCAGAGTCGACGGGCATGGGGGACACGGTCGGCGGCGGTGCGGAGTGAATCCTTGCTAGCCTTCGTTCGACGCCGCTTCGACGCCGCTTCGCGGGCGGTGACACACCGGTTCCGATGCCCGTTCGGCGACCGCTCGACGCCCGGATCGGCGCCCGGATCGGCGCTCGGCCGGTACCGGGCGGCGGGTACCCGGCCGGACGGGAGGGAGGTGCGCCATGGTGGTCCGACGGCCGCCCGGGCGGCGTGCCCAGATCCTCGCCGTGGCCGCCGACCGATTCCACCGCAGCGGCTACCACCAGGTGTCGATGACCGAGGTCGCCGCCGGGGTCGGCATCACCGCGCCCGCGCTCTACCGGCACTTCCGCGGCAAGCCCGAACTGCTCGACCGTGCCGTCCGGTTGGGGCTCGACGAGCTCGCCGGCGGACTGCGTGCGGCCGGCACCGCGGAGGAGGTCGGAGCCGTGCTGGCCGCCGTCGCGGTCGGCCACCGCCCGCTCGGCACCCTGGTGCAGCGCGACGCCCGGCTGCTGCCGCCGGCCCGGCGCGCCGCGCTGCGCCGCGAGCTGCGCGCCGACGTCGCGCTGATGACCGCCGTACTGCGCGCGGAGCGCCCCGAACTCCCGGCAGCCGATGCCGAGCTGCTCTGCTGGGCGGCGCTCTCGGCCTGCGCCGGGCTCTCCTACCAGTCGGCGGCGCCGCAGCCCCGTCGCGCCGAGGCGCTGCTGCGCGAGCTGGTCGCGGCCGTCCTCGCGGTCACGCCGGCCGGCACGGCCACCGTGCCCCGGCCCGAGTCCCAGGCCGAGCCCGAGTCCGTGCCCGCAGCCGGACCGGTGTCGGGGCCGAGGCCGCAGGCGCGCCGGGAGGAACTGCTCGCGGCCGCCGTCCGGCTGTTCCACCAGCGCGGCTTCGACAACGTCAGCACCGACCAACTCGGCGCCGCCGTGGGCATCTCCGGCCCCAGCGTGTACCGGCACTTCGACAGCAAGGCCCACCTGCTCGCCGCCTCGCTGGTGCGCAGCCGCGAGCGGCTCTGGCACGAGGTGGACGGCGCGATCACCGCCGCGGCCGGGCCCGGTGCGGCGCTGGCGGCCGGGCTGGGCGCGTACGTCGGCTTCGCGCTGCGCAACGGCGACTACCTGGGAGCGATGCTCAGCGAGACGGAGAGGCTGGCGCCGCCGGACCGGCGGGCCGCAGTGGACTTCCGGCGGGACTTCCTGCGCACCTGGGTCGGTCTGCTGCGGCAGGTGCGCCCGGAGTGCGACGCGGCCACCGCCCGGATCCGGGTGCACGCCCTGTTCGCGCTGGTCAACGACGGGGTGCGGAACCGCCCGCACAGCGCCCGGCCGGACCTTGAGGACTGCCTGCTGCGCCTCGGCCGGGCGGTGCTGGGGCTGTCCTGAGACGCGGAACGGGCCGGGTGCCCGCCCCGCGGTGACGGGACGGGCACCCGGCCCGGCGGGCAGGCCCTGGTGCCGGAGCTGCGGGCCCTAGTACAGGACGTGCGGGTAGTACACCCGGGCGTCGACGTTGCCGTTGCCCTGCAGCGCGTCGACGTTCCCGCCGTTCCCGGCCACGGCGAGACCGTTGTTCTGGTTGGAGGCGCCCGAACCGGTGGCCGTCTGCTGGGTGTTGACCACGTTGCCGTGGACGGTGCCGATGACGTTGCCGGAGCCGACGTTGCTCACCACGCTGCCGTTGGAGTGGTCGATCGCGCCGGCGCCGTTGTCGGCGTGCGCGGTGGCGGCACCGAAGCCGACGAGGAGGAACGCGCCGAGGGCGGTGACGGCGGCGGCTGCGCGAATACGGGACACGCTGATCTCCCTGACTGGACGTGCGAATTGTGGCGCGTTCCGGAGTGGCCGCTCCGGAGCGCCGTTGCCTGACGTCGCCCGGTCAGCATTCACCAGTGATCGCGCGAACTCCACCGAACGGGTGGCAATTCCTCCGATGGTGGAGGCCCGGTCAATTGCGAGTTGACCGCAATCCGTCATTCCGTCGAGAAGAAAGAAATGGTGGGCAGATTGTCGCACTGGCACACTGAGGACCCATGTCTGAAGGTGCCCAGTCCGAGCCCACCCCCGTCGAGGAACTGCGGACGACCGAGGTCGATCTCGGCGGCCTGGTGAACGTCCTCGCCACCCACCTCTACTCCACCCCGCTGGTCGCCCTGCGCGAACTCGTCCAGAACGCGCACGACTCGCACACCCGACGGCTCCTGGAGGACCCGGAGGGCGAGCACCGCCCGCTGATCCGGGTGCGCGCGGACGCCGCCCGGCGCACCGTCGCCATCGAGGACACCGGGGCCGGCCTGACCGAGCCCGAGATCCACTCCTACCTCGCCACCGTCGGCACCGGCTACACCCGCATGCTGCGCGAACTGACCGGCAACCAGGAGCTGATCGGCGCCTTCGGGCTGGGCTTCCTGTCCGCGTTCTCGATCGCCGACGAGGTGACCGTCACCACCACCTCGCACCGCGAGCCGCAGCTCGGCCACCGCTACCGCAGCCGCGGCGGCGAGCAGTACCGGGTCGAGCCGGTGCCCGCCCGGCCCCGCCCCGGCACGGTGGTCGAGCTGGCGCTCAAGGCCGAGCACTCCCACCTCGCCGACGAGGACACCCTGCGCGAGGTCCTCGCCCGGTACTGCGTGCTGCTCCCGATCCCGGTCCACGTCGGTGACGACGAACAGCCCGTCAACTCCGTCGAGGTGCCCTGGCGCCAGGCGGTGGGGGGCGACCAGCACGCCGCCCGGATGCGCTTCGCCACCGCCTTCGGCCGCCGCTTCGAGCCGCTCACCGCCTTCCCGGTGCAGCCGGTCGACGGCGCCACCGACGCGATCGGCCTGCTGTGGGTCCAGGACGGCGGCACCTACGGCAGCAGCGACAACCGCGACCTCGCGGTGTACCTGCGCGGCATGCTGCTCGCCGAGGACGCCCGCGACCTGCTGCCCGGCTGGGCCGGCTTCATCGGCGGCGTGGTCGAGTCCGGCCGGCTCACCCCCACCGCCAGCCGCGAGGACCTCCAGCGCGACGAGCACTACCGCGCGCTCCAGAAGGCCCTGACCGACGCCATCGTGGACGGCCTCTACGAGACGGCCCGGCTGCGGCCCGCCGCCTGGCGCCGCATCCTCACCCGGCACGGCCAGGACCTGCTCGGCGCCGCGCTCTGCGACGACCGGCTGTTCACCCTGCTCGCCGACGACGTCCCGGTGCCCACCTCGCAGGGCGACCTCACCGCGGGCGCGCTGCGCGCGGCGGGAGGCGGAGCGGTGCACGTCGCGCTCGGCACCGGCGGCGGCTTCGAGGAGATGCTCTACCGGGCGATGCGGGTGCCGATCGCCCGCGGCGACCGCTACGCCGTGCTGCCCTTCCTGCGCCGCTACGCCGGGCTGCGCGGCTGCCGACTGGTCGAGCTGGGCAGCGAGCAGGGCAACCGCGAGCTGTTCCGCGACCCGGAGCGGCCGCTGCCGGAGGGCGAGGAGGCCTGGCTGGCCGCCGCCCTCGCCGACCCGGGCGAGCAGCTCGTCCCGGCCCGCTTCGACCCGCCCGGCCTGCCGCTGGTGGTCGTCCCGGACCGCGAGGCCGAGCTGAAGGCCCGGATCGAGGACGACCAGGCCGACGCCCGGATCCCGTCCGCCGCGCTGCGGCTGGCCCGCGCCTTCACCGCCCGCACCGACGGCGAGGTCAAGGCCCGGCTCTACCTCAACCTGGCCTGCCCGGCGGTCGAGGACCTGCTCGCCGCCTACCGCGGCGGGCACACCGGCAGCGCCACCGCGGCCGGGCTGCTCCGCTCGCTCAAGGTGATCATGGCCGCGGCCTCCTCCGGCCCCGCCGAGGGTGACCTCACCGCCGCGCTGACCGGTATCGGCACGGCGGTCTCCGCACTCACCGCCGTCGTCCCGGCCGGGCTGCCGGACGTCCCGGACAGCCCCGGCGCGCTGTCGGACGAAGCGTGACGGACGGATTGTCAGTGGTCCGCGGTAGACAACTCATCAGCACGACGCAGGGGGAACGAGCATGACCACCGACATCTGGTCCTGGGTGCGGGACGCCCACCGGCAGCTGGTCGAGGCCGGCCACCACCGGCTGGCCGACGCCATCGTCGAGCTGCCCGAGCACGCCACCGAGGGCCGCAACGACCAGCTGGACGCGCTGTACCCGGAGGCGGTCGCCGCCGCACGGTCGCTCGACCTGCCCTGGGTCGAGGTCTACCTGCGGCACTGGCGGATGCAGAACCTGCTGAACAAGCGCCAGCAGGGCGAGGCGGTCATGCCCGAGGTGATCGACCTGCTGGAGTTCGCCCACCGGGACGAGACGGCCGGCTGTCCGCAGTCCGTCTGCGTGGTGCAGGACTTCGCGATCTGCCACGCTCGGGTCGACGGGCCCGGGTACGTGACCGAGCGGCTGGAGGTGGTCGGCGAGACGCTGGAGCGGATCGAGCCCGGCCGGGCCTGCTACGACTGCCTCTCCCGCGAGTACTCCGACGCCCTGGAGGACGACGGCCGGGCCGCCGAGGCGCTCGACCACCTGGACGGCGCCGCCAACCGCATGCGCGCGGCCGGCCAGCGGGTCTCGCTCCGCTTCCACCAGGCCCGGGCCGGCACCCTGCACCTGCTCGGCCGGTACGAGGAGGTGCTGGAGCTGCTGGACACCGCCGAGCGGGCCGAGCAGCAGCCGGGGCAGCAGCTGGACGAGCGCGACCAGCGCTGGGGCGCCCTGCTGCGGGCCCGCGCGCTCGCCGCGCTCGGTCGCACGGACGAGGCGCTCGCCCTGCTCCCCGAGCGGGCCGAGGCCGAGCAGCACGCCGACCTGCGGCCCACCTGGACGCAGACGGTCGAGCTGCTGGTCGCGGCCGGCGCGTGGGAGAACGACGCCGAGCTGGGTGCCGTGCTGGCCGGCTGGGTCGGGTACCTGGACGACGCCGGTGCGCACCGCCCGTGCGTGGACCTGCTGCTGGCGGCGGGTCGGCTCGCCGTCGCGCGCGGCGCCCGCACGGTGGCGCTGACGCTGGCCACGACCGGAGAGCGTAAGCTCACCCGGTTGCGTCGCACCGACGGCGTGTCCGCGGAGGTCGCCGCCCTGCGCGCGGCCGCCGAGGCGCTGCCGGAGCCCGGGCTGCCCGTCCCGCCGGGCGAGCTGACGGCGTACCTGGCCGAGGCCGAGGTGCCGTTCGAGACCGGCGCCGACCTGCTCTCCGTCGCCCTGGACCGGTACCGGGGTGAGCAGGCCGGCGCCACCGGGCTGACGGTGCTCCTGGCCACCGTGCTGGGCGGCCTCGGCCACGCCCGGGCCGCGGCCGACCTGCTGTGGCAGCGGCTGGAGACGGACCCGGAGGACCGGGAGCTGACCGGTACGCTCGGCGAGCTGCTGATCGCCGCCCGGGACGCCGAGGGCGTGCTTCGCCTCGCCGACCGGCTGGCCGCCACGGCACCGGCCGACGGGCACTGGATACGCGCCCGCTGGGCCGCCGCCGAGAGCCGGTGGACGGAGGTGCTGGAGCGGTGCGAGGCGATCCTGGCGCTGGACGACGAGGTGCTCAACACCCGGCGCCTCGCCGCCCGGGCCGCCACCGAGCTGGGGGACCACGCCGGTGCGCAGCGGCTCTACCAGGAACTGCTGGAGCGGGCGCTGCCCGCCGAGGGCGCCCCGGACGACGAGGACCACCGGGTGGTCCGGGAGCCCGACCTCTGGCACCTGATCACCGCGGCCAGTGCCAACCGGGACTGGGCCGTGGTGCGCTCCGCCGGGGCGTTGCTCGACATCGAGTTCGACGAGCCCGAGGGCCCGGTGGACGAGGAGTGGCAGCTGGTCACCGTCCGGGCGGCCCGGACCAACGGTGCGACGGTCGACCTGCCCGCGGTGCGGACCGGACCGGCCACCGCCCGCATCCTGCCGGTGCTCGGTGACGACCTGACGCTCAACCACGGCGACGTGGTGGTCTTCGCCCCGGCCCTGCTGGAGCGCCCGCCGGCCGAGGACGCCCCGGAGGAGGAGCAGCGGCGCTGGCGCCCGGTGTTCGAACTGCTCACCATACTCGACCCGGCGGGGTACACCACCTACTGGATCGACGGCGGCTGGCCCGGCGACGAACCGTGGGGCGCCCTGCGCGAGCGGCTGCAGGAGTCCGGCTACGCGCTGTGGGCGTACAGCGGGGACCACTACCGGATCACCGACCCGGCGGACGGGGACGAGGACGCGACGCTGCCCGGGATCTACGCGGCCGTCGGTGTGCCGCCGACCGCCTCGGCCGCCGAGGCCGACGCCCTGCTGCACCGGCTGACCGGCGACTGGCCGCACCCGCTCGCCTGGCCGACCCTGGCCGAGGCGGCCGGCGCGGACGTCGCCCGGCACGAGGAGATCGTCGAGCGCTACGGCCTCTGACCCGTCGTACCGACTTCGCACGACTCCACTCGACTCCGTACGACTCCGTACGACCACCCGGCCCCGGCGGGCCGGCCCTCCGGGGCCCGCCGGGGCCGCGGGCATTCCCGGCTCCGGCCTTCGCCGGGCGGTTCCGGCGCCGGGCTCGGTCGTGCGGTCCTGGCCTCGGCGGTTGCCGGGAACTATCCGGCCCCCACCCGAGTCATTGTCAATGCTTTACCGTTGCATTGCCAAGACTCGACCTCCGGGAGTGCCCGCACCGTGACCAGCCTCGCCCTCGGCCCGTCCTGGCTCGATCCGACCACCCTGATCTCCACCTTCGGCCTGCTCGGCATCCTGGCCATCGTCTTCGCCGAGTCCGGCCTGCTGATCGGGTTCTTCCTGCCCGGCGACTCGCTGCTGTTCACCACCGGCCTGCTGGTGGCCGGCGGCACCTACCTGCACCAGCCGCTCTGGCTGGTCTGCGTGCTGATCGTGGCCGCGGCCGTGGCCGGGGACCAGGTCGGCTACCTCTTCGGCCGCAAGGTCGGCCCGAGCCTGTTCCGCCGCCCCGACTCGCGGGTCTTCAAGCAGGAGAACGTCGAGAAGGCCGCCGCCTTCTTCGACCGGCACGGGCCCAAGGCGATCGTGCTGGCCCGCTTCGTGCCGGTCGTCCGCACCTTCACCCCGATCGTCGCCGGGGTGAGCAGGATGAACTACCGCGGCTTCGTCGTGTTCAACCTGGTCGGTGGCGTGCTGTGGGGCGGCGGGGTCACCGTGCTCGGCTACTTCCTGGGGCAGATCCCGTTCGTCCGGGACAACATCGAGGCGATCCTGGTGGGCATCGTGCTGCTCTCTGTGGTCCCGGTGGCGATCGAGCTGCTGCGGGCCCGCCGGTCCGGCACGGCACCCGCCACCCGCCAGCGCGCCGGGTAGGCGCCCGTGGCCCGGGCCACGGGACGTCGCGTACATGTGCGTCCGGCTGTTCGATCAGGCAAGGTGTAACCCGAGATCGAGCGGTGGGTGGCCGGTGGCCCCCAGGGGCGGCAAGGAGCGGAAGTGCCTAAGCGGGGCCGACCGGGTGCGGGCAAGCGGGCGAGGGGAGGCCGGGCGGTCCGCCAAGCGCGGCAGACACCCCCGAATCCGGTGCACCCCGCCGACGCCCCGCCCACCGAGGGCCTGCTCGGCCACCCCGCCCCGCCCGTCGAGCACACCACCGTCGTCCCGCTCCTCCCGCCCGTCCCGGAGACCAAGGGCCTGCTGGCGCCCGAGCCCGCCCCGCCCGTCGAGCCCGCCCCGCCCGTCGAGCCCGCGCCGCCCGTCGAGCCCGCGCCGCTCCCCGGGCCCCCGGCGTCCGCCGGGCCGCACCCGGAACTCACCGTCGACGTGCGCCCCCGGGAGGCGGCCCACCGGGCCGCGGCTCCCGGGGAGGCCGCCCCGGGGGGCGCGGCCCGCCCGGCCCGCCGCCGCTCGGTCGCCGAGGACACCCTCACGCCCGAGGAGTGGCGGGCGGCCGGGTACACCCCGCCGACCGGCATCCCGATCCCCGACCTGACCGCCGGCGCGCCCGGCGAGGCGCCCTGGCCGGACCGGATGCGCACGCTGCTGCGCACCCCGATGTCCGAGCGCCCGTCCTTCGAGCGGACCGCCCGCGAGCTGCACCCCTCGGCGGGCACCGCCCGCAACGTCCCCCGCATCCTCGACCTGACCCTGCGCCTCGGCGAGCTGCTGCTGGCCAGCGGTGAGGCCGCCGAGGACGTCGAGGCGGCGATGCTCGGCATCGCGCACGCCTACCGGCTGGACCGCTGCGAGCCGCAGGTGACCTTCACCCTGATCGGCATCTCGCACCAGCCCTCGCTGGTCGAGCCGCCGGTCACCGCCGACCGCGTGGTGCGTCGGCGCACCTCCGACTACACCCGGCTGAACGCGGTGTACGAGCTGGTCGCGGACATCACCGCGGAGAAGACGTCGGTCAACGACGCCTACCGCCGGCTCGCCCTGATCCGCCGCAACCGGCACCCGTACCCGGCCTGGCTGCTCGCCCTGACCACCGGTCTGCTGGCCGGTGCGGCGACCTTCCTGGTCGGCGGCCGGCTCGACGACAAGGCCTGGCTGGTCTTCGCCAGCGCCTTCATCGCGGCCGTCCTGGGCGACCGGATGGCCTCCGGGCTGGCCCGGCGCCGGCTGCCGGAGTTCTACCAGTTCGTGGCGGCCGCGATGCCGGCCGCCGCCTCCGGGATCATCCTGTCCTTCAACGACTGGGGCCTGCGCGGCTCGGTCGTGATCACCGGTGGCCTGTTCGCCCTGCTGCCCGGGCGCGCCCTGGTGGCCGCCGTGCAGGACGGCCTGACCGGCTTCTACATCACCGCCGCGGCCCGCCTGCTGGAAGTGATCTACCTGGTCGCGGGCATCGTGATCGGCGTCATGGTGATCCTCTACCTGGGCGTCGGCTTCGAGGCGAAGCTCCGGCCGGACGAGAGCCTGGTCGGGATCAGCTACCCGCCGGTGCAGATGGTCGCCGCGATGGTGCTGACCCTGGCCTTCGCGATGCTGCTGCAGACCGACCGCCGCACGCTCGCCCTGGTCACGGCCAACAGCGGCATCGGCTGGGCCAGCTACGGCGCGCTGGTCTACAACGCGGGCGTCAACCCGATCGCGGCGACCGGCGTGGCGGCCGGCCTGGTCGGTCTCTTCGGGCAGCTGATGGCGCGCTACCGCAACGGCTCGGCGCTGCCGTACGTGACCGCCGCGATCGGCCCGCTGATGCCGGGTTCGGCGCTCTACCTCGGGATGCTCGCCTTCGCGCAGGGCCACTCCAGCGCCGGTCTGGTGTCGGTCTTCCGGGCGGCGGCGATCGCGATGGCGCTGGCGGTCGGGGTGAACCTCGGCGGGGAGATAGCCCGGCTGTTCCTGAAGCTGCCGGTGGGTGCCGAGCTCCCGTCGCTCTACCCGGCGGTGCCCCGCCGGGCGGCCAAGCGCACCCGGGGGTTCTGACCGTGCGTTGACCCGTGTTGGAGGCCCGTTGGGCCCCGGGCCATGTCACCGCAGGCAGGACGCAGGACCAGGAACGAAGGTAAGTCGCATGACCACACTGTTGGACAGCTACCGCGAGCACATCGTCAACGCGCACAAGCAACCGCTGTTCCTGCTGCTGGTCGGCTTCATCACGTCGTTCGTCTTCATCCGGTTCAGCGTCCGGATGATCCGCGCCCAGGTGCGCTGGTGGCCCGGCAACGTGACCCCCGGCGGCCTGCACATCCACCACATGGTGTTCGGCCTGGGCTTCCTGCTGCTCGGCGGCATCGGGGTGTTCGCGACCTACGGCGGGCAGCCGTGGATGGACTGGTTCGGGCTGGCCTTCGGCATCGGCTGCGGCCTGGTGCTGGACGAGTTCGCGCTGATCCTGCACCTGGACGACGTGTACTGGAGCGAGCAGGGCCGCAAGTCGGTGGACGCGGTGATCTTCGGGATCCTGTTCACCGCCCTGCTGCTGATCGGGTACGTGCCGTTCGGCGCGCTGCCCGGCGAGGACACCAGGTGGGGCCTGATCGCGGTCATCTCGGTGAACGCGCTGGCTTCGGTGATCACCCTGATCAAGGGGAAGATGTGGACCGGCCTGCTCGGGATCATGGTCCCCGGTCTGTCCTGGATCGGCGCGATCCGGCTGGCCCGGCCGAGCAGTCCCTGGGCCCGCTGGCGGTACTCCGCGCGCCCCCGCCGCCGGGCGCGCGCGCTGCGGCGCGAGCGCCTGCTGCACCGGCGCGCCGACCGGGCGCGCACCTGGCTCTTCGACCTGATCGCCGGCGCCCCCGACAAGGTGCCCGCCAACCACCCCGCCGCCCACCGCGTCGCCGAGCGGATGGCCGCCCGGGCCACCGCCCACCTCGACGCGCACGCCGCGCGGGGGCTGGCCCGCCGCCGGGCCAGGCTGGCCGACCGCCGCTCGGCGGCCGCCGCCGGCGCCACGGCCAAGCCGCCGACCGGCGACGGCCAGACGTCCGCGGCCGGTCCGGTCCGCACCCACCGGGCGCAGCAGCGCCGCCGTACGGTCCGGGCCGGGCGCAGCCGGACCTACGCCGTCGCTCCGACCGGGCTGGAGCGCCGTCCCGAGCGACACCCCCGGCTGCGGACGCACACCCGCCGGGTCCGCCGGTAGTTCGTGCACCGCGGGCGTCCGGTCGGAGTCGTGTTCGGGTCGGATCATCTGATGGTCACTCGACCGGCGGAGCGCTTTGCCGGTGCGCAGGCCGCCGGAATTGAGAACATGACGTCGTGTGACCGTTCTGTCACATGAGGGGATGATTCGTCGGACTCCCGGACTCCCGGACTCCCGGCCGCCCGCCGCCCGTGCGCCGTGCGCCGTCCGCCGCCGTCCCCTCCGGACCCGTGAGAAGGGACGTCGCGTGGCGCGCAGGCTCCTGTCGACCCTCCTGTTGTCGCTCACCGCCCTGTTCGGTCTGCTCCCCACCGCCCAGGCCGTCGCGGCCGACGGCGATCCGGCGGCCGGCCGGGCCCGGGGCGAGGAGCCGTACCCGAGCACCGAGGCGATCGACCGCGCCCGGGCCGAGGCCGACGGCAAGGCCTCCTCGGTCGCCGCCCTGGAGACGGCGCTCACCGCCGCCCGGACCGACCTGGACCGGGCCGGGCGCAGCGCCGGACACGCCGTCGAGGCCTACAACGGCGCCCGGCTCGCCCTCACCCGGGCCCGGGTAGAGGAGAGCGCCGCCGCGCGGCGCGCCGCCGTCGCCGAGGCCGAACGGTCGGCCGCCGCCGAGGACGCCGCCCGGCTCGCCGCCGAGACGTACCGTCAGGGCGCGGGCGCCGAACTGTCCGCGCTCAACGCGCTGCTCGGCTCCCACGGCGCGCGCGAGGCCGGTGACCGCGCCGCCGCGGTCCGCCAGGCCAGCGAGCGCACCCGGCAGGTCCTGGACGCCGCCACCTCCACGGCCGCCGCCGCCCGGAGCGCCTCCGCCGCCGCCCGCACCGCCACCGCGGCAGCCGAGAAGGCCGCCGCCGAGGTCGGCGCGGCCCGGGCCCGGGCCGAGGAACGGCTGGCCGCCCAGCAGGGCGAGGTGGCCGCCGCCACCCGGCACCGCGAGCAGCTGCTCACCGAGCTGGCCGGCGCCCGGAACACCACCGTCGAGCTGGAACGCAGGCGCCGCGAGGCGCTGGAGGCGATCGCCGCCCGCGAGGCCGAGGCCGCCGCCCGAGCCGCCGCCGAGCAGGCCGCCCGGGAGGCGGAGGCCGCCGACGCCGCGGCAGCCGCCGCCAAGGCCTCCGCCGTGCCGCCGGTCGAGCCGCCCGCACCGGCGCCCGCACTCCCGCCCGCACCGGCGCCCGCCGTTCCGCCCGCACCGGCGTCCGCCGAGCTCTCCGCCGAGCCGTCCGCGATGCCGTCCGCCGAACCGCCGGCCGAGCGGCCGTGGTCCGCCGAGGGCGCGGCCGCGGCGGTCGCCTTCGCCAAGTCCAAGATCGGCCTGCCCTACGTCTGGGGCGGCGAGGGGCCGGGCGGCTACGACTGCTCCGGGCTGACCATGATGGCCTGGCGCGAGGGCGGTCGGCAGCTCAACCACTTCGCGGCCGACCAGTACGCCCAGAGCACCCGGATCGGCTACCGCCAGCTGCGCCCCGGGGACCTGGTCTTCTGGACGGACACCGGGCAGGCCGCCGACATCTACCACGTGGGGCTCTACATCGGCGACGACCAGATGATCGAGGCCCCGCGGGCGGGCATGCCGATCAAGCAGGCCAGCCTCTGGATCATGGGCACCCCGGACTTCTACGCCCGGCCGTGAGCACCGGCCGCGAGCATCGGCCGTGATCACCGGTCGCGTCGTCGGTCGCGTCATCGGTCGAGCAGGACGCCCAGTTCCTCCCGGCGGGCGCGCAGCCCGAGGCCGGTCCAGATCCAGGCCGCGCAGAGCGGGAGCGTCAGCAGGACGACCGCGACCGCCCCGCCGATCCGGCCGATGACCTCGGAGTCGCAGACCTCCTGCAGGTGGAAGCTGCCCGGCGCGTAGAAGGCCGGGGACCCGCAGTCCCCGCCGGCCGAGGAGAGGAGCAGCCAGGCCGCCCAGAGCCAGCCGGCGAGCGTCAGCGCGCCCAGCGCCTTCACGGTGGCGCTCCGGCCCTCGTACTCCTTCAGCCTGCGGAGGTACTCGTCGTCCATGGCTCCCCCTCGGGAGATCGTCCGTCCGTCACGTGGATGAGGGCACGAGGATGGCAGGAAGGCGATCCCCGCCACCAATGTCGGTGGTCGGGGTTAGCGTGGTCGCTCGACCGTTCTGAGGAGGCGTCATGCTGCTGCGCGATGTTCGGGCGGAGGATGTCGAGGCCTACATCCGGATGCGCTGCGACCCGGTGATGATGGCCGAGCTGGGCGGGCCGTTGCCCCGGGAAAGGGTGGAGGAGCGGCTGCGCAAGGACGTGGTCGAGGCGGCGGCGGACCGCTGCTGGGTCAAGATGATCGTCCCGGACGGCTCCGGGGACGGCGAGGCCGCGGGCACGGTCAACCTCTGGTCGGACGAGGAGGACGGCGGGACGGTCTCCGAGATCGGCTGGATGGTGCTGCCCGCCTACCAGGGCCGCGGGCTCGCCAAGCGGGCCGTCCGCCGGGTGCTGGACGCCGCGGCCGAGGACGGACGCTGGGGCGAGGTGCACGCCAACCCCGGGGTGGCCAACGGCCCGTCCAACGAGATCTGCCGGGCGCTGGGCTTCCGGCTGCTCGGCGAGCGGGACCTGGGCTTCGCGGACCGGATCCTGCGGACCAGCCACTGGGTGGTGGTGCCGGGGGAGCACGTCGGGTCGGACACGGAATAAATCGGGTGCTGCCGCCGGGGGGCCGCCGTACCGTGGCCCCATGGGCAACAGCATCGATCACGCGACCGTCGACACCGTGGACGGGCTCCGGGTTCGGCCCGTCTCCGAGGACGAGGTGCCGGCCTGGGACCGCGCGCTGGCCCTCGGATTCCTGCGCCCGCACGTGGCGAGCGCGGCGGACGTGCGCCGTCGGCAGTGGCAGCCGGGCCGGCTGCTGGCCGGCTTCGACGGCGACCGTCAGATCGCCACCTTCCGCAGCTTCGACGCCGAGTTGACCGTCCCCGGCGGGGCCGTCATCACGGCCGACGCCATCAGCCACGTCACGGTCAGCGCCACCCACCGCCGCCGGGGCCTGCTCAGCACCATGATGCGCCGGGACCTCGCGGCCGCCGCCGGGCGCGGTACGGCCGTCGCCATCCTGATCGCCGCGGAGTACGGCATCTACGGCCGGTTCGGCTTCGGCCCGGCCACCCGGGGCGCCGGCTTCCGGGTCGACCTGCGCCGCGCCCGCGGCCTGCGCGAGGGCCTGCCGGGCGTCCCCGGCGGCCGGATCGACTTCGTCACCATGGCGGAGCTGCGCGAACTGGGCCCCGGCCTGCACGACCGCTGGCGGCGCACCCAGCCGGGCGCGATCGACCGCGACGAGCTGTGGTGGCAGCGCAGCACCGGCGAGCTCCGGGTGCCCGGCTTCGACTTCAAGGAGCCGTTCGCGGCCGTCCACCGGGACGCCGACGGCGCGGTCACCGGTCTGGTGGTCTACCGGGTCGACGACAAGTGGGACGGCGACTACCCCGACTGCACGCTCACCGTCGAGGAGTTCACCGCCCTCGACCTGCCCACCACGGTCGAGCTCTGGCGCTTCCTGTTCTCCGTCGACTGGGTGGCCCGGATCGCGGTGGCCAACGCCTCCCCGGACGACCCGCTGCCGCTGCTGCTCCGGGACCGGCGCGCGGCCACCCCGCACGAGGAGAGCTCGGACTACCTGTGGCTGCGCGTGCTGGACGTCGAGGCCGCCTTCGCCGCCCGGACGTACGCCGCCCCCGGCCGGGTGGTGCTGGAGGTCGACGA
The DNA here is from genome assembly GCF_044541955.1 of Kitasatospora sp. NPDC085464. Classification (NCBI taxonomy): domain Bacteria; kingdom Bacillati; phylum Actinomycetota; class Actinomycetes; order Kitasatosporales; family Streptomycetaceae; genus Kitasatospora; species Kitasatospora sp. NPDC085464. The sequence continues at coordinate 50,765 of NZ_JBITTM010000002.1, read as the reverse complement.
CAAGCTCGGCTTCGCGTCCGGCCGTTGGGCGCTGGAGGCCGCCGCGGACGGCACCGGCCGCTGCACCCGCACCACGGACGACGCCGACCTCGCCCTCGGGGCAACGGAGTTGGGCTCGCTCTACCTCGGCGCGGAGACGGCCCCGCGGCTGGCCGCGGCCGCGCTGGTCACCGAGTTGCGCCCGGGGGCGGCCGCCGCAGCGGACCTGCTGCTGCGCACTCCGCTGCAGGCCTGGAACCCGGACAACTTCTGAGCCGCATCGATCGGCCCCGATCCGCGGGGACGCGACATCCCCGGGACGCGACATCCCCGGCGATCAGGCGGGACGCGACGGAGGCCGGCCCCGCCGTGGGGCCGGCCTCCGTCGTCTCCGATTCGCCTCCGTCGGCCGCTACTTGACGGCCGTCTTGCCGATGGTCGGCAGGATGAAGTCCTGGATCAGGCCCTTGGCGTCCCGGACGATCGGTCGGAAGACCCGGTAGCGCGACAGGTTGATCACCCGGGCCGCCAGCGGCGTGGAGCGCCGGACGAACTCCCTGGTCCGCTCGGTGTCCGGGGTGCGGTCGAAGACCCAGTAGAGCACCACGATCATCAGGTGCAGCCACAGCACGTCGGGCAGCAGCTCGACCAGTTCGGCGTCCAGCTTGGGCGCCAGTTCCGAGCCCTGCAGGACCTCGCGGAACAGTGCGACCGCCGTGGCCCGGGCCGGGTGGGACTCGTTGGAGAACGGGCTCAGTGAACTGGTCGGGTCGGCGGCGGTGCGGAAGAACTGCGCGGAGAACTCGTGGTACGGCGCGGCGGTGTCGAGCCAGGAGGTGAGCGCGATCTGCAGCCGCTCGGAGAAGTCCCGGGTGTGGGCCATGCGACGCCTGGCGTCCTCGGCGTGGTCGTAGGTCATCCGGTCGTAGAACCCCTGGATCAGGAATTCCTTCGCCGAGAAGTAGTAGTAGGCGTTGCCCACCGACACGCCCGCCTCGGTGGCGATCGCGCGCATGGTGGTCTTCTCGTAGCCCCGCTCCTGGAACAGCCGCATGGCCGTCTCCAGGATCAGCGCCCGGGTCGCCTCACTCTTGTCGGTCTTCGGCTGCGCCCGGCCGCCGGGCATGGGCCCGCCCTCCGTGCCGGGCGCGGCCGAATCCTCGGCCGTACCGTTCTCGCCGTCCGTTCGGTTCGTCGCTGCCAGGTCGTCCACGGGAACGAGCCTAGCCGGAGACCAGGTTCCAGCCGGTGTCGGTGTTCGTGGCACCGGATGTCCCCTCCGTACCCGGTGCCACGACCACCACCCCCCGTGATTCGAACACGTTCAAAAGGCTGGCAGAACTGTAGACGCTTCGGTTGAACATGTTCAACTCCATCTGTGTGGGAGGGTGGTCACATGATCAGGGCAGGAGAGGTCCTCATCCGGCGAGGCGGGACGCAGGACTCGGAGTCGATCGCCGAGCTCCACGCCCACAGTTGGCGTACCGCCTACCTGGGGATCGTCCCGGAGGAGGCGCTCGGCGACGGGCTGGTCGGCCAGCGGCGCGAACTGTGGGAGCTGCGCCTGGACGCGGACTACGGCGAGCCGGAGAACACGCCCGAACTGCTGGTGGCCGAACGGGACGGGGAGCCGGCCGGGTTCGTCTACCTCGTCCCGCAGCCGGACGGCCGGGTGCTGATCGACAACCTGCACGTGCGCCCCGGTCTGACCGGTGGCGGCATCGGCCGCGTGCTGCTGGCTGCGGCCCGTGCCTTCGTCGCCGAGCGGCACCCCGGGGCGGAGCTGTTCCTGGAGGTGCTGCGCGACAACACCCGCGCGATCGCCTTCTACGAGCGCGAGGGCGCCGTGCGGGTCCGGGCGCAGGAGGGTGTCTTCCCGGGCGGCTTCCTGCTGCCCGAGTACGTGTACGCCTGGCCGGGTCGGTCGGAGTCGTAGCCGGGCCGACGGGGACAGGGGCGGAGTTCGGGAGTCCAGGGACGGGGCTCAGGGCCGGGAAGGGCCCCGAGCGGGGTGGTCAGTCGAGGTCGTAGACCGTCACGGGCACGCCGCGCGCCGTCAGCCGGGCCGTGACCAGCGGCTCGACCTTCGCCCAGCGCCCGCCCGCCAGTCCGCAGCCGATCCGCGGCATGTGGACGGAGGCGCCGAGCCCGAGCGCGTGCTCGGCCAGGGCGGCCAGCCCGGTGTCGATCGCCTCGTACCGGACCGGCACCCCGGAGGAGCGCCCCGTCCGGATGCCGCGTTGGCCGACCAGGTTGGCCACCCAGACGTACGGCTCGACCTGCACCAACTGCAGGGCGCCGAGGCCGAAGTCGTTCTTCGCCCGCTCCCGGTGCCAGCGTCGGAACGCGGCCTCGGGCTCGGGCCAGCGTCTGGAGAGCGCGAGCACGAAGCCCTTGCCCCAGCCGCCGAGATCGTTGCAGACGTGCGCGATCACCTTCACGCCCTTGCCGAGGGGCGTGGTGGCATCGCCTCGGACGTAGGTGATTTCCGCCATGACTCGAAGTTAGACGGAGGCACTGACAACCCGCTCGGGATTTTTCGCCGCGGCGTCAGCCGTGCGACCCGGAGTCGCGCCCTCCGGAGCCGGGTCCTCCGGAGTCGAGTCCTCCGGAGTCGAGTCCTCCGGAGTCGAGTCCTCCGGAGTCGAGTCCTCCGGAACCGCCGTCGACGGCCGGGCTGTCCGCAGGTGTCGCCGACCGGCGAGCGCGATCAGCAGCGCGAGCCCGGCGGCCGAGGCAGGCAGCGCGTAGCCGGTGCCGGGGGCGGCGTGCTCGGCGATCGTTCCGGCGAGCGCCGCGCCGGCCGAGATGCCGACCACGATGCCGGACACCGCCATCGCCATCCCCTCGTTGAACTGCCGTTGCGGCAGCAGCTCCTGGACCAGCGTCATCCCGGTCACCATGGTCGGCGCGGTGGCCGTGCCGGCCGCGAACAGCACCACCCCGAGCACGCCGAGCCCGGCCCCGCCCAGCCCGGCGGCGAGCGGCAGCAGCAGCACCCCGACCATCGCCGACGCCCCCGCCAGGAAGCGCGTGCCCGGTGCCCGGCGCGGCGTCAGCAACCCGAACAGCAGCCCCGCCACACAGGATCCGGCCGCGACCAGGCCCAGCAGCGCGCCGGCCGCCGCCTTGTGCCCCAGCGCGTCGGCGTACGCCACGGTGGTGATCTCGGTCGCGCCGAAGACCATGCCGGTCGCCAGGAAGGTCAGCACCAGGACGCGCAGCCCGGGCACCCGCAGCGGGGAGCCGTGCCGCTGCCCGGCGGGCGTCCGCCGCGCGGTCGTGGCGGGGGGCAGCGGCGGTTCGGTGCGCCGCTGGGCGGCGAACAGCAGGGCGCCGGCGGTGCCGAGCGTGCCGGCGGTGACCAGCCCGGCCTCCGGGGCGAGCGTGGTGCAGAGCAGCATCGCGAGCACCGGCCCGGCCATGAAGCAGAGTTCGTCCAGCGCCTGTTCGAAGGAGTTGGCCAGGTGCCGGGCGGCCGGGTCGTCCCGGTACAGGTGCGCCCACCGGGAGCGGGCCATGCCGCCGAGGTTGGGTGTGGCGGCGCAGGCCGCGGAGCAGAGGTACAGCGTCCAGTCCGGCGCGCCGAACCGGACGCAGAGCAGCAGCCCGGTGAGCGGGACGGCGTTGTACAGCGCGGCCGGCACCGTGACCCGCGCCTGCCCGTACCGGTCCACGAGCCGTCCGATCAGCGGCATCCCGATCGCGCCGGTGACCAGTCCGGCCGCGGAGACCGTCCCGGCCAGCCCGTACGAGCCGCGCCGCTCGGAGAGCAGCACCACCAGCGAGACGCCGGTCATCGACAGTGCGACCCGGCCGAACAGCCCGGCCAGGGTGAAGGCGGCGGCGCCGGGGGCCGCGAACAGCCGCCGGTAGGAGGTACGAGCGGGGCGGGGACCGGCGGGGACGGCGCGCGGGGGCAATCGGGCTCCTGAACAGGAAGAAGGGGGATGCCCCACAGCCTCGCGGCAGCGGACGGGCGCCGTCCAACACCTGTTCCGCCGCACTGACAACACGCTGTTGTTAATCTGCCGCCCATGCCCCGTGACCTGCACCCCCGTCTGCTCCGCGGCTTCGTCGCGACCGCCGAGGCCCTGCACTTCGGCCGGGCCGCCGAGCGGCTGCACATCGCCCAGCAGGCGCTCAGCCGGGACATCCGCGCCCTGGAGGGGCTGCTCGGCACCGCGCTGTTCACCCGGACCACCCGCAGCGTCGACCTCACCCCGGCCGGACAGCGACTGCTGCCCCGGGTCCGCCGGCTCCTCGCCCTGCACGACGAGATCCTCGCCGACGCCGGCGGAGGCACCGCGGCCCGGCCGCTGCTGCTCGACCTCAACAGCGACGTCACCGGCCCGGACCTCACCGCCGACCGGGTGCTCGAACGGGCCCGCGCCGCCTGGCCCGAGGGCGAGTTGCTGGCCCGCTTCCACGGCGGCCTGGCCGCGGCCGCCGCCGAACTGCTGGCCCACCGGCTGGACGCCTCGTTCGGCCGGTTCGCCGGGCTGCCCGCCCCGGTGCGCGGCCGACTCGTCCAACTGCCGGTCCGGTTGGAACGGGTCTCGGTGATGATGGCGGACACCCATCCGCTGGCCGACCGCCCGGCACTGCGCCCGGCCGACCTGGTCGGGCACCCCGTCGACATCTGCGCGGGCAACCCGGCCACCACCGAGTGGGCCGACCTCGGCGCCCGGCTGCTGCGCGAACACGGCCTGACGGCGGCGGACCCGTACGTCCCACCGGTCGGCGTGGACGAGACCGCCCGCTACCTCGCCCGGCACGGCGATCCGATGCTGACCACGGTCGGCGGGCCGAGGATCCCCGGCACGGTGAACGTGCCGCTGGTGGACCCGGTGCCGCTGAGCCTGGTCAGCCTGGTGCACCGGCCCGACGAGCACCACCCGGGGCTGCGCGCGCTGGCCGACGCGGCCGCCCGACTGGGCGCGGTCGAGGGCTGGCTGCGCCGCCCGCCGGGCAGCTGGCTGCCGGACGCTGACGCGGCGCTGCTCCCGGCCGGGTGACGCGGCTCGGCCTGTCGCGGGGAGCCGGCCCGCGCCGGGCCCGACCGGGACGCGGGGGCCGGCGGGGACGAGGGAGCCGACGGGGGCACGGGGGCACGGGCCCCGACCGGGACAAGGGAACCGCCCCTGCCTCGGGGGGAGGGGCAGGGGCGGCGTACGGGGGCGGGCTGGGCCCGCCGGTGGGGGCCCGGGTCAGGCGGCCTTGACGGCGGAGATGTCGAAGTTGAGCTTGACCTTCTCGCCGATCAGCACGCCGCCGGTCTCCAGCGCCGCGTTGTAGGTCAGCCCGAACTCGGTGCGGTCGACGACGGCCTTGCCCTCGAAGCCGACCCGCTCGGCGCCGTAGGCGTCGGTGGCGCTGCCGGTGTACTCCAGGTCCAGGACGACCGGGCGGGTGGTGCCCTTGATGGTGAGCTCGCCGGTCATCCGGTAGGCGTGGTCGCCGAGCGGCTCGGCGGAGGTGCTGCGGAAGCGGATCTCCGGGTGGGCGTCGGCGGCGAAGAAGTCGCCGGTGCGCAGGTGCTCGTCGCGCTGGGTCTGGTTGGTGTCGATGCTAGCGACCTTGATCACCAGGTCGGCCGAGGAGTTGTGCGGCGTGGTGCCGTCCAGGTGCAGCTTGCCGTCGTACTCGGTGAAGCGGCCCTTGACGTTGGTCACCATGGCGTGGCGCACCGAGAAGCCGATCTCGCTGTGCGTGGTGTCGACCGCCCAGTCGCCGGTGAGGTGGGCGAGGTCGGCGCCGGCCGGGGTCTGGACAGCGGCGGCGGCGGGAACGGCGGTCTTGGTGCGGTTGAAAAGGCCCATGGCTCCTCCTCGGGTCCGAAGCCATTTGTTTAGGCTTCAACTTGTTGGCTCCAGCGTAGGGCAGTTTCGTTCAACTTTCAACCATGAGTCTCGGGCGAGTCCCGGACTTCATCCGAACGGCCCAGCGGACCGGCTCTGTCAGCCCTCCCGACTAGGCTGCGAAGGACGGTCCCCACCCGCCCGGAAGGCCCCCGATGTTCGTCCTGCACGCGCTCTGGCGGACGGACGGGCAGCTGGCGCTCTGGGCCGAGGACGCCCGCGCCCACCCCGGTGCCGCCGCCCACCCCGGCACCGCCGAGTCGCCGCCCGACCGGCGCCTCCCGCGCGCTCACCCGTACGCCTGCCCGCCCGGCGAACTGGCCGCCGTGCTCGGCGGCATCGGCCCCGGCCTCGGCTGGCTCGCCGGACAGGCCCCCGAGCGCTGGGCCACCCTGCTGCTGCCCACCGTCGGCTCGGCCCCCGCGCCCTCGCCCGACCTGCCCGTCACCCCGCCGCGCGGCGGCGCGGTGCTCGCCCCCTGGCGGGTGCCGGCCCTGCTCTTCGACGCCGGCGCCGCCGCCCAGCTGCTCGGCGAGGTCTTCGACCCGCACTGGGCCGTCACCAGCACCGACCTGCCCGGTGCCGGGCGCGTCGAGGTCGTCCACGGCCCCTCACTGCGCTGGCTCACCGGGGTGCACGACCTCGCCTGGCGGGCGGTCGGCCGGGGCCGGGTGCTGCCGCTGCCCGTCCTGGCCGACAGCCGCCCGCAGGCCCGCTGGCGGCCCGACCCCACCCCGGCCGGGCGCCGCGAGGCCGCCGCGCTCGCCGCCGGCTGCCCGCCAGTCCTGCTGGGGGAGTGGCCGCACGGCGCCGGCACCGGAGAGGCACTGCTGGGTGCCGCGCTGGGTGCGCTGGTGGACGCCGAGGCCCGCGCCGCCCTGGCCTCCGCGCCGCCCCTCCTCCCGGGCAAGGGCGGGTCGGCCCCCCGGGAAGCCGTCGCCGAGCGCTGGCTGCACGCCCTCACCACCCCCGACGGCCTCCTCGGCGACGTCCCGGCCGAGGGCTTCGCCGAGCTGCGCCGCCGGGTCGCCACCTGGTACGCCGCCGCCGAGCCCACCGACCCCGCGCTGCGGCTCTGCTTCCGCCTGGTCGAGCCGCTCGGCCCCGACCCCGACGACCCCGCGGGCAGCCCCTCCGACGACGCCTGGCGGCTGGAGTTCCTGCTCCAGGCGGTGGACGAGCCGTCCCTGCTGGTCCGCGCCGCGGACCTGCACGAGGGCGGGGCCGCGCACGCCGCCCTCGCCCGCAAGGCCGACGACCCGGCCGACGTCCTGGTCGCCGAACTCGCCCGCGCCGCCCACCGCTGGCCCGCCCTGGACGCCCTGCGCCACCGCTCCCGGCCGTCCGTGCTGCCGCTGGACCGGGCGGGCGCACTGGACTTCCTGCGCACCGGCGCGCCCGAACTCGCCGAGGGCGGCTTCGGCGTGCTGCTGCCCGCCTGGTGGCGCCGCCGCCCCCGGCTCGGGCTCGCCCTGCGCGCCACCACCCCACCCGCGCCCGGCTCGCTCGCGGTCTCCGCCCAGGTCGACCGGGACACCGTGGTCGCCTTCCGCTGGCAGGCCGCGCTCGGCCCGGACGGCGCCCCGCTCACCGAGCAGGAGCTGGCCGAACTGGCCGCCGCCAAGCAGGGGCTGGTGAGGGTGCGCGGCACCTGGCTGGAGGCCGACCCGGCCCAGATCGCCGCCGCGCTCGCCTTCCTCGCCGACCGGCGCGACGGCGTGCCCGCCACCGCCGACGTCCTGCGGCTCGCCCTCGACCCGCAGGCCTCGGTCGCCGGGCTGCCGGTCGTGGCCGTGCAACTCGACGGCCCGCTCGGCGACCTGCTCGCCGGGCGCGCCGACGCCGCGCCCGCACCGGTGCTGCCGCCGGACTTCCGGGCCGTGCTGCGCCCGTACCAGGAGCGCGGGCTGGCCTGGCTGCGAACGATGTCCGGGCTCGGCCTCGGCGCCGTCCTGGCCGACGACATGGGGCTCGGCAAGACCGTCCAGACCCTCGCCCTGCTGGCCGTAGAGCAGGCCGAGCAGGCCGAGCAGGCCGAGCGGGCCGAGCGGGCCGAGCGGGCCGAGCGGGCCGATCAGGCCGAGCCGTCCGGGGGCAGTGCCGGCCCCACCCTGCTGGTCTGCCCGATGTCCCTGGTCGGCAACTGGCAGCGCGAGGCCGAGCGCTTCGCCCCCTCCCTGCGGCGGTACGTCCACCACGGCGCCGGCCGCCTGGGCGCCGGGCAGCTCGCCGACGCCGTACGGTCCGCGGACCTCGTCATCACCACCTACGGGCTGGTCCAGCGCGACCTCGCCGCCCTGCGGGCGATCCGCTGGCGCCGGGTGGTCGCCGACGAGGCCCAGCACATCAAGAACACCGGCACCGCGCAGTCCCGGGCGATCCGCGCCCTGCCCGTCACCCGCCACCGGATCGCGCTCACCGGCACCCCGGTGGAGAACCGGCTCTCCGAACTGCACGCCGTCCTGGACTTCGCCAACCCCGGCCTGCTCGGCCCGGCCGAGCGCTTCAAGGAGCGCTACGCGATCCCGGTCGAGCTGCACCGCAGCCCCGAGCGCACCGCCGAACTCCGGCGCCGCACCGCGCCGTTCGTGCTGCGGCGACTCAAGTCCGACCCGGCGGTGGCGGCCGAGCTGCCCGCGAAGCAGGAGATGACCGTCTGGTGCAACCTCACCGCCGAGCAGGCCGGCCTCTACCAGGCCGTGGTCGCCGACCTGCTGCGCCGGGTCGAGGGGATCCGGGGCGTGGAGCGGCGCGGCACGGTGCTGGCGGCGATCGGCAAGCTCAAGCAGGTCTGCAACCATCCGGCCCAACTGCTGCACGACGGCTCGGCGTTGGGCGAGCGATCGGGCAAGGTCGCCCGGCTTGCCGAGCTGCTGGAGGAGGCGTCGGCCGAGGGCGACCGGACGCTGGTCTTCACCCAGTACGCCGAGTTCGGTGCGATGCTCCGCCCGTACCTGGAGCGCAGGCTCGGCGAGGAGGTGCTCTACCTGCACGGCGGTGTGCCCCGGGCGCGTCGCGAGGAGCTGGTCGAGCGCTTCCAATCCCCGGACGGGCCGCGGGTGTTCCTGCTCTCGCTGCGGGCCGGCGGCACCGGCCTCAACCTGACCGCCGCCAACCAGGTGATCCACCTGGACCGCTGGTGGAACCCGGCGGTCGAGGAGCAGGCCACCGACCGCGCATTCCGGATCGGCCAGCGCCGGGACGTCCAGGTCCGCCGACTGGTCTGCGTCGGCACCGTCGAGGAGCGGATCGACGAACTCCTCACCGCCAAAAGGTCGCTGGCCGAGACGGTGGTGGGGGAGGGGGAGCACTGGCTCACCGACCTGCCGACCGACGCGCTGCGCGAACTGGTCGCCCTCGCCCGGGAGGACGCCGTGGCCGAGGACGACGCCCCGGCCCTCGACGTTCCGGCCCGGGGCGCCGCAGCCCGGGGAGCCGCAGCTCGGGACAGCGCAGCCCGGGGTTCCATGACGGAGGAGGACGCGTGACCGAGCAGCCGGCCCCCGTGGTCAACGTCGCCGCCTACTGGCGCGGCGACTTCACCCTGAACCCGGCCCCGCCCGAGGACGGCCCGGACCGGCCGGACGAGCCCTCGCCGAGCCGGCTCGGCCGCTCCGGCATCACCGTCCACGGGCGGGACCTCGCCGTCCTGCTCGCCCCCGCGTACGAGGCCTTCCGGGACTGAGGGCCGCCACTACCGTGCGGTAACGTCCCGGGGATGACCGACAGCAACGACACCCGGCCGTCCGGCGGCCGGCCGGCCGACACCCGGCTGGCCGACTTCGAGCGGCACCGGCGGATGGTCTTCGGCATCGCCTACCGGATGCTCGGCAGCGTCGCCGACGCCGAGGACCTCGTCCAGGACACCTGGCTGCGCTGGAGCCGGGTCACCGGCGAGGTCGCGAGCCCCGGCGGCTTCCTGGCCCGTACGGTCACCAACCTCGCCCTCAACCGGCTGGACTCGGCCGTCGTCCGCCGCGAGTCCTACGTCGGCCCGTGGCTGCCCGAGCCGCTGGTCGCCGAGCCGGACGCGACCGACGGCGTCGAGCGGGCCGAGACCGTGTCGCTCGCCCTGCTGGTGGTGCTGGAGAGCCTGTCCCCGCTGGAGCGGGCGGTGTTCGTCCTCAAGGAGGCCTTCGGCTTCTCCTACCAGGAGATCGGCGAGGCCCTGGACCGCACCGAGACCGCCTGCCGGCAGGTCGGCAGCCGGGCCCGGGCGCACGTCCGCGCCCGCCGGCCCCGCTACGACGCCCCGCCCGAGCTGCGCCGGCGCGCCACCGACCGGTTCCTGGCGGCCTGTGTCGGCGGCGACCTCAACCGGATGCTGGAACTGCTCGCCCCGGACGTCACCACCTGGAGCGACGGCGGCGGCGTCATCCGCGCCGCGCTGCGCCCGGTCACCGGTGCCGAGAACGTGGCCCGCTTCACCCTCGGCGTGCTCCGCCAGCTGGGCGAGGACGCCGCCGTGCACCCGGTCCTGGTCAACGGCGAGCCCGGCCTGCTGGTCACCGTGGACGGCGCGGTCGACTCCGTCTCGGTGTTCGACTTCGTCGCGGGGACGGACGGCACGCTCCTGATCTCCGCGATCCGCGCCGTCCGCAACCCGCAGAAGCTGACCCACCTGGCCGTCCCCGGGGCCGGCGCCGAGCGGGCTTGACCCTCGACCAGGTCGAGCCCGCAGAGTCACCGGCATGGAGAGCGAGCTGCACAGCATCGGCGAGCTGGCCCGAGCCAGCGGCCTCGGCGTCGGCACCCTGCGCTACTACGACGGTGCCGAGGTGCTCGCGCCCGCCTGGGTCGATCCGCAGACCGGCTACCGCTGGTACCGGCCGGGCCAGCTCGCCGACGCCCGGCTGCTGGCCCGGCTGCGCCGGGTCGGCCTGCCGCTGGCCGGCATCCGCGCCGTGCTCGGCGCCGCACCCGGCAGTGGCGACGGCCGCCGGGTGCTCGACGCGCACCTGCGGCGGCTGGAGGACGGCCTCGCCGACGCCCGCCGCGAGCTCTCCCTGATCCGCGCGATGATCGACCAGAGGGAGCAGCCGATGACCACCGACCCCGCCGACCACCGCTCCACCGCCCCGGGCCACGCCGCCCCGAGTTCCACCGTCCTCGGCCCCGCCGCCTCGTGCCCCGCCGCCCCGTGCCTCACCGTCCCGGCCGGTGCGCTGGCCGCCGCCCTGGACGCGGTCCGCTTCGCGGTCGGCGGCGATCCCGAGCTGCCCTCCCTCGCCGGGGTGCTGTTCGAGCCGGACGGCCCGGTGCTGCGCCTGGTCGCCACCGACCGTTACCGGATGGCCTTCGCCGAGGTGCCCGCCTCCGGCGACGTGCCGGAGGAGCCCGTGGCCGGCACGATCGTCCCCACCCCGTTGGTGGACGCGCTCCGCGCCCTGCTGGGCCCGGGGAACGGCGAGGTCGCGCTCACCCTCGGCGGTGGCCTGGTCCGCGCCGAGACGGGCGGGCACCGCATCGAGGGCGCCGCCCCGGACCTCGACTATCCCGACCACCGGGCCGTCACCAGGTTCGAACCGGAACACCGGATCACCCTCCCCGCCGCCGACCTGCGCGCCGCCGTCGAGGCCGGGGCCACGCGGACCCTGCCCTCGGGCCCGCACGGCGCCGAGTGCGAGGTCACCGTCCTCACCCTGACCGGTGACGGCCGGCTGGCCGTCGCCGACGACGACGCCCCCGAGGGGTTCCGGGTGGCCGTCAACCGGGACTTCCTCCTCGATGCACTGGACGCCGGGCGCCCCGAACAGCTCCGGCTCGAACTCGGCGGCCCCATCGCCCCGCTGGCGATCCGCACCCCAGGCCGGGAGGGCACCTTCTCCGTCCTGATGCCCATCCGACTTCCCGAGCCCGCCTGACCGCACCGGTCAGGCACTGCCTGCCTGTCTGCCTGTTTGCCTGTCTGCCCGCCCGGCCGACGGTGCCCGCCCGGCCGACGGTGCCCGGCCGGACCGGTCCGGCCGCGCGGGGGCTCTGAGAGGATCGCCGCATGAGCCAGCGCACCGGTCGCCCCGGGTCCGAGGTCCACGTCCCCGCCCCCGGCGGAGGCCGGCTGTGGGCGGCGCGCGACGGCTCCGGCAGCCCGGTGGTGCTGCTGCACGGCTCCGGCATGGATTCCCGGCTGTGGGACGCAGTCCTCCCGGAGCTCGCCCGTCACCACGACGTGATCCGCTACGACGCCCGGGGGCTGGGCCGCTCGACCGAGCCGGAGCGGCCGTTCGACGACGTCGAGGACCTGCGCGCCGTCCTGGACCACTTCGCCCTGGCGAGCGCCGCGCTGGTCGGCCTCAGCATGGGCGGGGAGACGGCGCTGGACTTCGCCCTCGCCCATCCGGGCCGGGTGACCGCCCTGGCGCTGGTCGGCGCCTCGGTCAGCGGCCACGACTGGCCGGCGTCCCCCGGGACCACCGCCTACGCCGAGGCCCGCCGGCGGGGCGACGCGGCGGCCCTGGCCGAACTGGAGCTGTCCGTCTGGGCCGCCATGGGCCGGACGGCGCCGGGCGGCGAGCTGATCGCGGCGATGGTCGAGGAGAACACGGCGCGCCGCATCGTCAGCGAGCGCTACCTGGCCGGCGCGCCCGAGCGGTCCGCGGAGTCCCGCCTCGGCGAGGTCGGCGCCCCCACCCTGGTCCTCCACGGGGACCGGGACCACCCCGAGATCTCGGCGATCGCCGAGCGGCTCGCCGCCGACATCCCGGGCGCCCGGGGCCACCTCGTCCCGGCCGCCGACCACTACCTCCCGCTGCGCACCCCCGAACGGCTCACCGAGCTGCTGCTCGCCCACCTGTCCTGACCGGCCCGCCGGCCCGACACGTTTGCTCGCGCTAGCACCCTGCTTGCATTTGCAAGCAGGGTGCTGCACGCTGTCCGCATGGCCTCACTCAACGTCGGCTCGCTCGGCGAGTACATCCGGGAGCAGCGCCGCAGCGCGCAGTACTCGCTGCGGCAGCTGGCGGAGGCCGCCGGCGTGTCCAACCCGTACCTCAGCCAGATCGAGCGCGGGCTGCGCAAACCGAGCGCGGAGATCCTGCAGCAGATCGCCAAGGCGCTGCGGATCTCGGCGGAGACGCTGTACGTCCAGGCCGGGATCCTGGAGGAGCGGCGGGGTGAGGGCCTGGAACTGAGGGCCTCGATCCTGGCCGATCCGCTGATCAACGAGCAGCAGAAGCAGGCGCTGCTCGCGGTCTACGACGCCTTCCTCAAGGAGAACGCCGCTCCGGTCCCCGGTGCGACGACCGACGGCTCAGCCACCCAGAACACCCACCGGGAGGACCGGTAACCATGCCGATCACCGACGAGATCAAGAAGACCCTCAGCGACCCGACCCCGCTGTACGCCCTGGCCGGCGCCGGGGACCTCGCGTACGAGAAGCTGCGCGAGGTGCCGGGCAAGGTCGAGGCGCTGGCGGCGGACCGCAAGGGCACCCAGGAGAAGGCCGGCGCCAGGCTCCAGGAGGCGCAGTCGCTGCTGATCGGGGCTCCGGCCAAGGTCGGCGAAGCCGTCAACGCCCTGCCCACCGACCTCAAGGCCCTGCAGGAGCGCGCCCAGGGCTTCGCCCTGCAGCAGGTGGGCCGCGCGGTCGAGCTGGCGGTGAAGGCCAAGGAGACGTACGACGAGCTGGCCGAGCGCGGCAAGGTCGTGGTGGAGAAGGCCCGCCCGGCCGCGCCGGCCGCGCCGGCCGAGGCCGCCGAACCGGCCGCGCAGCCGGTGCAGGACGAGCCGGTCGTCGAGGCCGAACCGGTGGCGGACGGGGCCGCCGAGCCGGCGCCGAAGAAGTCCGCCCGGGCTCGCAAGTCCGCCGCCGCCGACGCGGAGTGAGCACGGCCCTCCACGGAGGGCACATCCGGTGGCCACGGAACGTTGACACCCGTGCGGGTGGCCGCCGTGCCAGGATGGACGGCGGTCGTGACGCCGGAATCGAGAGACTGAGGAGATCGTGATGGTCGGAGTGCTCCAGATTCTGGCCTTTTCCTACCTGAACCCGATCTGGTGGGCCACGATCGCCATCCTGGCCTACAAGTTGTTCGCCCTGGTCGACGCGGCCACCCGCCGGGAGGACGCGTACCGGGCGGCGGACAAGAAGACCAAGGGGTTCTGGGTCGCGATCCTCGCGATCTCCTTCGGCTGGGACTTCCTGTTCGGGGTGAACTTCTTCACCGGCATCGGCACGCTGGCCGGTCTGGTCGCCTCGATCGTCTACGTGGTGGACGTCCGCCCCGCGATCCGGGCGCTGACCGGAGGCGGCGGCCGGGGCGGCCGGAGCAACACCGGCCCGTACGGCCCCTGGTAGGCCGGAAAGCGACAACGCAGCGGCCCGGGCGGGGAGTTCACCCGCCCGGGCCGCTGCGTGTCCGGCGCCCCGTCGGTCCGTCGGTCCGCCGGTCCGTCGAGCTGCCGGTCTGTCGAGCTGCCGGCCCGTCAGCCGAGGATCAGCTGCACCGGGTTGCGCTCCAGCAGCAGCACCGCGACGTCGTCGGTCAGTGCGCCGCCGTTCAGCTCCTCGACCTCGGCGATGGCGCTGTCGACCAGCCGCCCCCTGGTCAGCCCGGCGGCCTGGTGGTCGCCGACCAGCCCGGCGAGCCCGTCCTGTCCCAGGCGGCGGGAGCCGGCCCCGACCCGGCCCTCGATCAGGCCGTCGGTGTAGAGCAACAGCCGCCAGCCGGGCCGGAGTTCGATCTCGTGGGCGGGCCAGGCGGCCTGCCCGTCGTGGCACGGCAGCAGGCCGAGCGCGGGCCCGGCGAGGTCGGCGGGCAGGGTGACCGGCTCGTGGTCGCGGCCGAGGAGCAGCGGGGCCGGATGCCCGGCGAGGTAGAGCCGGGCCGTCTCGCCGGTGCCGAGCGAGTCGAGCGCGCTGTCGGAGCCGCCCGGTGCGATGACGAGCATGCAGAGCGTCGCGAAGATCTCGTCGCTGCGCCGCTCGTGCTCCAGCACGTGCTGGAGGGTGGTGAGCAGGGTCTCGCCGGTGAGGCCGGCGAAGACCAGGGTGCGCCACGCTATCCGGAGGGCGACGCCGAGCGCGGCCTCGTCCGGGCCGTGCCCGCAGACGTCGCCGATCACGACGTGGACGGTGCCGTCGTCGGTGCGCACGGCGTCGTAGAAGTCGCCGCCGAGCAGGGCGCGGCGGCGGCCGGGGCGGTAGCGCCGGGTGAAGGAGAGGCCGGCGCCGTCCAGCAGCGGGGTGGGCAGCAGGTGGCGCTGGAGGCGGGCGTTCTCCTGGCCGCGCAGCTCGGCCTCGACGAGGCGTCGCTGCGACTCGTCGGCGCGCTTGCGCTCGACGGCGTAGCGCAGGGCGCGGGCCAGCAGCGGGCCGTCCGTCTCGTGCTTGATCAGGAAGTCCTGGGCGCCGGCGGCGACGGCGGCCGCGCCGAGCTCGGCCCCGGCCGCGTCGGTGAGCACCACGACGGGGATGTGCGGGGCCCGGCGGAGCAGTTCGTGCAGGCCCTCCAGTCCGTCGGAGGAGTCGGACGGGTGCGGCAGGTCGGCCGGTGCGGCGAGGTCGAGCAGCACGCAGCCGAACTCGGGGCCGCGGGAGCGGCCGCGCCGGTTCGCGAGCGCGGGCCGGGCCAGCTGGGCGATGGCCTGGTCGAGCCCGCGGGCCCAGTGGATCTCGATCGAGGTGCCGCTGTCGGCCGCCGCCGCCTTGATCAGCTGGGCGTCCGAGGCGTCGTCCTCGATGACCAGCAGCCGCAGCGGCGCGGCGCCGTCGGCGGGGCCCTCCGGGCCCGGTGCGGGGGCCACCTCGGCGATGTGGGAGGGGTGGGCGGCGTGCGCGGCCCGGAGCGCCTGCGAGCGGGGGTGAGGTATCGGGGGAGCCGTCACCGGGCCGGTCGTGGCCGGGCGTTTGCGGGCATGGCCGACGGGGGCGCCGTGGGCGCCCGGCAGGTCCGCGGCACCAGGTGCCCGCCCGTCTCCCGTTGCGGGCATCGGTGGTTCCTCCCTTTCCCCGACTGCGTAACGGTCGACGTCCGTCCGCAGTGCCCGGCTGGCACCGTGCGTCGGGGAACTTCTCGCGACCATAACGTGATCTCCGGGGATTTCTTCGGCCGACCGGCGCCGTTGTGGTTATTGCCACGCCGGTGGCGGTGTGGTGATCGGACTCGGACGACGGCTCGGATGCCCGGTGCGGCGGCTGCCGCGCGGGGCGGAGAAGGGGGCAGACGGTGGTGACACGGATCACCCTGGTCGAGGGTGACATCACGGAACAGCAGGTGGACGCGGTGGTGAACGCCGCGAACTCGTCCCTCCTGGGAGGTGGCGGGGTGGACGGTGCGATCCACCGCCGGGGCGGGCCGCAGATCCTGGAGGAGTGCCGCCGGCTGCGCGCCTCGCACTGGGGCAAGGGGCTGCCCACCGGGCGCGCGGTGGCGACGACGGCCGGACGGCTGCCCGCCCGGTGGGTGGTGCACACCGTCGGGCCGGTGTACCGGGCGGAGGAGTACGAGGAGCGGGCGGAGCTGCTGGCCTCCTGCTATCGCGAGTCGCTGCGCGTCGCGGCGGAGCTGGGCGCGCGCACGGTGGCCTTCCCGGCCGTGTCGGCCGGGATCTACGGCTGGCCGCCGGCGGACGCGGCCCGGATCGCGCTGGGCGCCGTCGCGGAGGTGCTGGACAGCGGTGACGCGGAGGCGGGCGCGCAGCCGGTGGAGGTGCGGTTCGTGCTGTTCGGGTCGGACATGTACGAGGTGTTCGAGCGGGCCCGGCGGGAGCTGCTCGGGCGGGACGACTGACGGCTGACGGCGGGGCGTGGTGCGCACCGGGCGGCGTGTGGTGTCGCCGCTCGGTCGGGTCCATCGTGGCGTGACGAGGCGTCAACACGCCAGAGATATTCGATAACTCGTTCGAGTGAATGTATCGGGTCGCTCACCAGCTCCCGCCGGCACCGCGGCCCCACGCCCACGCCCACACCCGGGACCGCGGCCGCCACCACCGCGACCGCCACGGGCAGCCGCGGTGCCTACGGGGCGAGCGCCGACCAGGGCACCGTGACCTCGCCCTGCCGCCACCGCCCGCGCGCGTCCACCAGCGGCCAGCTGCCCGCGAGCGCCGTGCAGGCCGCCACCCAGCGCTGCCGGGCCCCGAACGCCCCGTACGGCGCGGCCGCCGCCCAGGCCCGGTCGAAGTCGGCCAGGAAGGCGTGCACCGGCCGGCCCGGCACGTTGTGGTGGATCAGCGCCTTCGGCAGCCGCTCGGCGAGGTCGGAGGGCTGCCCGAGGCCGCCGAGCCGGGCCGCGAAGGTCACCGTCCGGGGCCCCTCGGGGCCGAGCGCGACCCAGACGTGCCGCCGCCCGATCTCGTCGCAGGTGCCCTCGACCAGCAGGCCGTCCGGGGCGAGCCGCGCGCACAGCCGCTCCCAGACCCCGGCCACCGCCGCCTCGTCGTACTGCCGCAGCACGTTGGCCGCCCGGATCAGCCGGGCCGGCGCGCCGCCGTCCAGCGGCACCTCGAAGCCGCCGCGCCGGAAGGTGAGCAGCGGCGGCTCGGCGTACGGCAGCGCGGCCGCGACCCGCTCCGGCTCGATCTCGATCCCGACCACCCGGACGTCCGGCCGCACCGCGCGCAGCCGGGCGGCCAGCTCGACGGCCGTCCACGGCGCGGCGCCGTAGCCGAGGTCCACCGCCACCGGCGGGAGCGCGGCGGCGCGCAGCGTGCGGCCCAGGGTGTGGGCGATCCAGCGGTCCATCCGGCGCAGCCGGTTGGTGTTGGTGGTGCCCCGGGTGACGGTCCCCACCGGGCGCCCGGTCCGCCCGCGGGAGGGCGCGGCGGTCGCGGGGTCGAAGGAGGCAGCCATGCCCAGAAGGGTAGTCGGGGCCCGGCGGCACCGTGCTGACCTGGGGTGATGCCGGTCCGTTCGGCCGGTCGGACGGTCCGGTGATGCTCGTGGGCCGAAGCGGGAATGCCGGGCGCCGCCCGCGTGGTTGGCACACTGGTGGTGATGTGTGCCCGGACGGGGCAGCGCACACCGGACAACGGGCGGCCCGGCGCGGACCGCCTAGACGGGCCGCACAGAGGAGGCTTCAGCCAGGTGATCCAGCACCCCGTCCGTTCGGTACGCCGTGCCCAGTCCGCCGTGCCCGCGCGCGGCCGGCTCCAGTCGCTCGTCCCGGGCCGCCGCAGGCCGCGCCGGATAGCCATGCTCAGCGTCCACACCTCGCCGCTGCACCAGCCCGGCACCGGGGACGCCGGCGGGATGAACGTCTACATCGTCGAGCTGGCCAAGCGCCTGGCCGACCTCAACATCGAGGTCGAGGTGTTCACCCGGGCGATCTGCTCGGACGACGCCCCGACGGTCGAGCTGGCGCCGGGCGTGCTGGTCCGCCACGTCACCGCCGGGCCGTACGAGGGCCTGGTCAAGGAGGACCTGCCGGCCCAGCTCTGCGCCTTCACCCACGGGGTGCTGCGCACGGAGGCGGGCCACCGCCCCGGCCACTACGACCTGGTGCACTCGCACTACTGGCTCTCCGGCCAGGTCGGCTGGCTGGCCGCGCAGCGCTGGGGCGTCCCGCTGGTGCACACGATGCACACCATGGCGAAGGTCAAGAACGCCGCGCTGGCCGAGGGCGACACGCCCGAGCCCGTGGCCCGGGTGATCGGCGAGACCCAGGTGGTGGAGGCGGCCGACCGGCTGATCGCCAACACCACCGAGGAGGCCGCCGAGCTGGCGCTGCACTACTCCGCCCGGCCGGACCAGCTGGCCGTCGTCCACCCCGGGGTCAACCTGGACGTCTTCCGCCCCGCCGGTGCCGCGGCGCCGGCCGCCGCCCGCGCCCGACTGGGCCTGCCGCAGGACGCCGCCGTGCTGCTCTTCGCCGGCCGGATCCAGCCGCTCAAGGCCCCGGACGTGCTGCTGCGGGCGGTCGCCGCGCTGCTGGCCCGCCGCCCCGAACTGCGCGAGCGCCTGGTGGTGCCGGTCGTCGGCGGGCCGTCCGGCACGGGGCTCGCCCGGCCGGAGAGCCTGCACAAGCTCGCCGCCCAGCTCGGCATCTCCGACGTGGTGCGCTTCCACCCGCCGGTCGGCCAGGAGCGGCTCGCCGAGTGGTACCGCGCGGCGACGGCCCTGGTGATGCCCTCGTACAGCGAGTCCTTCGGCCTGGTGGCGCTGGAGGCCCAGGCCTGCGGCACCCCGGTGGTGGCGGCCGCGGTCGGCGGCCTGCCGGTCGCCGTGCGGGAGGGCGAGACCGGCAGCCTGGTGCGCGGCCACGACCCGCTGGAGTGGTCGCACGCCCTGGAGCCGTACGTCACCGATCCGGCGCTGGTGGCCCGGCGCGGTGCGGCGGCGGCCCGGCACGCGGCGGGCTTCGGCTGGGACACCGCCGCCGCGACCACCGCCGAGGTGTACGCCGGCAGCCTGGCCCGCCCGGCCGGTCGGCTGGCCGCCGCCCGGCGCCGGCTCACCTGAGGCCGGGCCCGACGGGCGCCGGCTCACCTGAGGCTGCGCCCGCCCGGTACCGGCGAGTAACGTCACCTTCATGGCAATCCGCACCAAGGACGAGGCCCTGACCCTCCTGCGCACCGCCCTGGACGACGCCGGGGTGGCCTGGGAGCCGGCCGCCACCGACCCGTACACGCTGGTGGCGACCCTTCCGGGCACCCGGAAGCTGAGCACCACCTGCGCCCTGCGGGTGGGTGACCACACCCTGTCGGTGAACGCCTTCGTGGTCCGCCGCCCGGACGAGAACCACGAGGCCGTCTACCGCTGGCTCCTGGAGCGCAACACCAAGCTGTACGGCGTCGCTTACGCGGTCGACGCGCTCGGCGACGTCTACCTGGCGGGCCGGCTGCCGCTGGAGGCGCTCACCCCGGTGGTGGTGGACCGGCTGCTGGGGACGGTGCTGGAGAACGCCGACGAGCCCTTCAACACGCTGCTGGAGCTGGGCTTCGCCTCGGCGATCCGGCGCGAGTGGGAGTGGCGCACCAAGCGCGGGGAGTCCACCCGCAACCTGGCCGCCTTCGCCCACCTCGCCGCCCCGGACGACGCTCGGGACGGCGCTCCGGGCTCCGCCCCGGCCGCCGGCTGACGGCTGACGGCGGGTCGGCCGCCGGGGCTCAGGCGCCCGCGGGGGCCTTCGCGGCCTCCGAGGCGGCCTCCGAGGCAGGTGCCGGGACGGCCTCCGTCGTGGGAGCCGTGACCGCGACGACCTCGCCGGAGCGGGCGGCGACAGCGGTACCGGTCCGCCCGCCCAGCGTCACGTAGCCGACCGCGGCGACCGTGCCGATGACCCCGCACGCGCCCCACAGCGCCCCGCCGCCGGCCCGTTCCAGCAGCACACCGCCCACGGCCGGGCCGAGGAACGAGGCGAGCGACCAGGAGAGCCCGTAGACGCCCTGGTAGCGCCCGCGGGCGTGGGTCGGCGACAACTCGGCGATCAGGCCCATCAGGGTCGGGGTGTAGAGGATCTCGCCGACCGTCCAGACCGCCACCGTGAAGGCGTAGAACCACGCGGACGACCCGGCCAGGGCCGTCATCCCGAATCCCCAGCCGATGAACAGCGAGGCCGCCGCGAGCATGGCCGAGCGGCTGCGGCTCTCCACCCACCGGGTGAGCGGGATCTGCAGCAGCACGATCAGCAGTCCGTTCAGTCCGATGACCAGGCCGTACTCGGAGGACGTGATCCCCTGGCGGTCCATGTCCACCGCGAGGGTGGTGGCGCCCTGCTGCAGCACCAGGGCGAGCAGCAGGGTGAGGCCGACCACGGCCATGAAGCGGCTGTCGCGGAACACCGTGACGAGGCCGACCGTGGGCTCGTCGGCCCTGGCGCCCGCCGGGGTGTCGGGCTTGGTCTCCGGGATCCTGAGGAAGATCACCACGGCGCACAGCACCGTGGAGACCGCGTCCAGCAGGAAGAGCATCAGGTAGCCGTGGGTGGCGATCAGACCGGCGACCGCCGAGGAGAGGCCGAAGCCCAGGTTGATCGCCCAGAAGTTCAGCGAGTAGGCGCGGACCCGGTCGGCGGCGGGGACGATGTCCGCGATGATCGCCGAGATGGCCGGCCGGGTGGCGTTGTTGCAGAACCCCACCAGGAAGGCCACCACCGCGATCGCCACCCGGCCGTCGGTGAAGCCGAGCACGACGGTGAACAGTGCGGTGCCGAGCTGGGCGGCGAGCAGGGTGGGCCGGCGCCCGATCCGGTCGGTCAGCACCCCGGCGACGATCGAGGAGGCCGCCGAGCCCAGGCCGAACAGGGAGGCGACCAGGCCCGCGTAGGCAGGGGAGTACCCGCGGCTGCTGGTGAGGTAGAGCGCCAGGAAGGTGACTACGAAGGCGCCGAGCCGGTTGACCAGGGTCGCGACCCAGAGCCACCAGAACCGGCGCGGCAGTCCGCCCGCCGTCTCCTGGATCATTCGTCGGAACCGGTCGGCGACGAGCATGTGGGGGCTCCCGAGGGCAGGCGTCCGCTGAGCGGCGCGGGCAGGCCCGGTCAGCCGACGCATGTAAGTGGCAGATGCGCGGAGCACACGTTACACAGCTCGGTAAGGTCCCCACCAGGGGTTTTCGGGCCCTCCACTAAGCTGGGGCCCATGGCTGACACGACGTACCGACTCATCCTGCTCCGTCACGGCGAGAGCCAGTGGAACCAGAAGAACCTGTTCACCGGTTGGGTCGACGTCGACCTCAACGAGAAGGGTGAGAAGGAGGCCGCCCGTGGTGGCGAGCTCCTGGCCGCGGAGGGTCTGCTCCCCGACGTGCTGCACACCTCGCTGCTGCGCCGCGCCATCCGCACCTCGCAGATCGCCCTGGACAAGGCCGACCGCCACTGGATCCCGGTCAGCCGCAGCTGGCGCCTGAACGAGCGGCACTACGGTGCGCTGCAGGGCAAGGACAAGGCCCAGACCCTGGCCGAGTTCGGAGAGGAGCAGTTCCAGCTGTGGCGCCGCTCCTACGACACCCCGCCGCCGGTGCTGGCCGACGACTCCGAGTACTCGCAGGCCGGTGACGCCCGCTACGCCGACATCCCGAGCGAGCTGCGTCCGCGCACCGAGTGCCTGAAGGACGTCGTCGAGCGGATGCTCCCGTACTGGTACGACGCCATCGTCCCGGACCTCGCCTCCGGCAAGACCGTCCTGGTCACCGCCCACGGCAACAGCCTGCGCGCGCTGGTCAAGCATCTCGACGGCGTCTCCGACGAGGCCATCGCCGGCCTGAACATCCCGACCGGCATCCCGCTGGTCTACGAGCTGGACGCCGACTTCAAGCCCGTCACCAAGGGCGGCCGCTACCTCGACCCGGACGCCGCCGCGGCGGCCATCGAGGCGGTCAAGAACCAGGGCAAGAAGTAAGCCCGAGCAGCACGCCCGAGAGGGCGAGCAGGCCCCGCCACCCGGTTCGCCGGGGCGGGGCCTTTGCGTTCAACGGGCTTGTCCAGCAGGCGAGTTGGGCGAATCCGAAAATGGTTCAGACCATTGACGGGCGGTGGCGGCGGCTCCTACCGTGAGGGCACCGGGCCGGCGCGGGCATGCCATGGACCTCCCCGTCCGGGCCCGCACCCCCACGTGCGCGTCCGCGCCCCGGCGCACTCTCCATCCACCCCCACGGAGGAGCACCATGCGCACACGTCACATCGTCGGGGCGGCGGTCGCCGCACTGGCGATCCCGCTCACCTTCGCCCTCCCGGCGTCCTCGCACGGGTACATCTCGACCCCGCCCAGCCGGGCCGCGCTCTGCGCCGCGGACGCGGTCGCCTGGGACTGCGGCGATATCCAGTGGGAGCCGCAGAGCGTCGAGGGGCCGAAGGGCTTCCCGTCGGCCGGCCCGTCCGACGGCACCATCTGCGCCGGCGGCAACGCGCGCTTCGCCGAGCTGGACGACCCGCACGGCGGCGCCTGGCCGACCACACCGGTGACGGCGGGCCGACAGCTCACCTTCACCTGGCGGTTCACCGCCCGGCACGCCACCACGAACTTCAAGTACTACCTGACCAAGCCGGGCTACGACGCGAGCCGGCCGGTCACCCGGGCGAGCCTGGAGCTGACGCCCTTCCTGACCGTCCCGTACGGCGGGAAGCAGGTGCCGAGCACGCTCAGCCACACCGCGACCGTCCCGGGCGGGCGCACCGGCCACCAGGTGATCGTCGCGGTCTGGGAGATCGCCGACACCGGGAACGCCTTCTACTCCTGCACCGACGTCACGTTCTGACGCCTGACGCCTGACGCCTGACGCGGGTAAGGCGCGGGTCCGGTGCGGACCGGGCGCGGGCCACCGGGTGCACGGCCGTCGCCCACGGCGGTCGTGCACCCGAGGCCGTCAGTGCCCGCCGCAGCAGCCGCCGTCCGCGCCACCGCACTGGCAGGGCGCACCGGACTGGCAGCCGCAGCCGCAACCCGGGCCGCAGCCGCAGCCGGCGGCGAGGACGGGCAGCAGTTTCGGGGCGGGCGGCTCGACGGTGTCGCGGGCGGGTGCCGGGCGGGTCGGGTTGGCCTTCATCGAGCGTTCCCTCCGTGAAGCGGGCGCACTGCGGCGCCCGATACGTCGAGTGAAACCGCCGGACGGAGGGAGCGTCAACGGGCGCGCGGTGGTGGGGCGTACGGAAGACCGTGCGCCCGCACCACCGCCGCCACGGGTTTACCCGCCCCTCGGGGAGTGGCCCTCGGAACGGGGCTCACTCCGCCGAGCCGGCCTCCGAGGTCTCGGAGGCGGCCACGAACTCGGCCACGTGCTCGCCCGTCACCAGGTACACCACGCGCTTGGCGACCGACACCGCGTGGTCCGCGAAGCGCTCGTAGTAGCGGCCGACCAGGGTGATGTCGACGGCGGTCTCGATGCCGTGGTGCCAGCGCTCGTCGATCAGGTGCGACAGCAGCTCGCGGTGCAGGGTGTCGATGGCGTCGTCGTCCTGCTCCATCTCCAGGGCCTTGTCGACGTCCTTGGTGGCGATCACCAGGCCGGCCTTGGCCACCAGGCGCTGGGCGAGCTGGCCCATCTCCAGGACGGTGGAGTGCAGGTCGCGCGGCACGGCCGTGTCGGGGTAGCGCATCCGCGCGACCTTGGCGACGTGCCGGGCGAGGTCGCCGCAGCGCTCCAGGTCGGCGCTCATCCGCAGCGAGGTGACGACTATCCGCAGGTCGGTGGCGACCGGCTGCTGGCGGGCGAGCAGGTCGATCGCCCGGTTCTCCAGCTCGTGGTGCAACTCGTTGATGTTCTCGTCGGCGGCGATCACGCTCTCCGCCAGCGCCAGGTCCGCGTCGAGGAGGGCGGTGGTGGCGCGGCCGAGGGCGGAGCCGGCCAGCCGGGCCATCTCGACCAGGCTGTCGCCGATCGCATCGAGTTCCTCGTGGTACGCGTCGCGCATGTTCTCTCCTCAGAAGCTGTGTCGGTGGCGGTGCCGACCGGTCGACCCGTCCGACCGCCGTTGCGGCGTCCGGGCGACCGCTGCTGGTGGCGCGCATCGTACGCGCACACCTGAGCCGGTGGCCGTCGAACGGCACACCGGTCTCTCCCACACGGGCTGCCCGGCCAACTTTCCGCCGCCAGGGCGACGCAGCACGGCCAGTGCGGTGAATCGACAGCTACATGAAGGTGAATTCTCGGCAACGTGTGATCGATGCCTTGATCCAGCCCTTGGGGAGTGGCCTGGCCGTGCGCTTACGCTGGCCACATGGACGTGAACGTGGCCGCCGCCGCTGCCTGCGCCATAGCCGGGCTCGGCGTCGGCCTCACCGCCTCCATCGCATTCCGCTGGAGCGAGCGCGAGCAGGCCAGGGGCAAGTACAGCGGCACCAGCGGCAGGAACCACAGCCGGTACCAGGCACTGGGCACCGGCAACCCCGAGCCGCCCCTGCCGCCAGGGGTCGACACCGTGCTCTCCGTGCTGCGCTCCTGCGCGATCGTGCTCGGCGAGGGCGACGAGGTGGTCAAGGCCAGCTCGGCGGCGTACGCGATGGGCCTGGTGCGCGGCGGTGCGGTCGCCGTGGACCAGATGCTCGCGCTGGCCCGCGGCACCCGCCGGGACGGCGAGATCCGCCAGGTCGAGCTGGAGGTGCCCCGACCGGGCGCGGCCCGCGCGGCCGAGCCGCTCGCGGTCTCCGTCCGGGTGGCCCCGCTGGGCTCCCGGCTGGTGCTGGTGCTGGTCGAGGACCAGACCGAGCGGCGCCGGGTGGAGGCGGTCCGCCGGGACTTCGTCGCCAACGTCAGCCATGAGCTCAAGACCCCCGTCGGCGCCCTGTCGCTGCTGTCCGAAGCGGTCGTCGACGCGTCCGACGACCCGGAGGCGGTGCAGCGCTTCGCCGGCCGCATGCAGGTCGAGGCCGCTCGGCTGGCCAGCCTGGTTCAGGAGATCATCGACCTCTCCCGGGTCCAGGACGACCGGCTGATGGTCGACCCCGAGCCGGTCGCGGTGGACGAGCTGATCGCCGAGGCGATCGACCGCTGCCGCCAGCAGGCGGCCGCCAAGCAGATCCTCATCGCGGCGGGCGGCATCGCCGGCCTCTACCTGCACGGCAACCGCGGCCAGCTCGCCGCCGCGCTCGGCAACCTGGTCGAGAACGCCGTCAACTACAGTCCGCCCCGCACCCGGGTGGCGATCGCCACCCGCCGGATCTCCAGCGCCGCGGCGCTCGGGGAGGCTGACGGCGAGCTCATCGAGATCTCGGTCACCGACCAGGGCATCGGCATCTCCGAGAAGGACCGCGAGCGGGTCTTCGAACGCTTCTACCGCGTCGACCCGGCCCGCTCCCGGGCCACCGGCGGCACCGGCCTCGGCCTCTCCATCGTGAAGCACGTCGCCGCCTCGCACGGCGGAACCGTGTCGGTGTGGAGCGTCGAGGGCCAGGGGTCGACCTTCACCCTCCGCCTGCCCGCCGCGCAGGTGCCCGCCGACGAGCCCGACGAGTACGACGAGCACGACGAGCCCGCGGAGCGCGCCGACCACGGCCGTTCCGCCGACCACGACCGGCCCGCCGGGACGGACGCCGAGCCCGACCACGAGCCGCACGCCGCCGCGCCCGCCGCGGCACCCCGGACCCTCACCACGGACCGTACGGCCCACACGGACCGCACCGGCCGTTCGCTCCCCGCCGGGGAGCGGGAACAACACCTGTCAGACACAACCCCGCAGTTTGCCCCGGAGGCTTGATCGTGACCCGAGTACTGGTGGTCGAGGACGAGGAGTCGTTCAGCGACGCCCTCTCGTACATGCTCCGCAAGGAGGGCTTCGAGGTGGCCGTGGCCGCCACCGGCCCCGACGCCCTGGAGCAGTTCGAACGCAACGGTGCCGACCTCGTCCTGCTTGACCTGATGCTGCCGGGCCTGCCCGGCACCGAGGTCTGCCGCCAGCTCCGGGTGCGGTCGAACGTCCCGGTGATCATGGTGACCGCCAAGGACAGCGAGATCGACAAGGTCGTCGGGCTGGAGATAGGCGCTGACGACTACGTCACCAAGCCGTACTCCACCCGGGAGCTGGTCGCCCGGATCCGCGCGGTGCTGCGGCGCCGCGGCGAGGACGGCGGTGCGGGCGACAACGGCGGCGGCCCGGGCGCCCTGGAGGCGGGCCCGGTCCGGATGGACGTGGACCGGCACGTGGTGACCGTGGACGGCGCCAAGGTCGACCTGCCGCTCAAGGAGTTCGACCTGCTGGAGATGCTGCTGCGCAACGCGGGCCGGGTGCTCACCCGCATGCAGCTGATCGACCGGGTCTGGGGCGCGGACTACGTCGGCGACACCAAGACCCTGGACGTCCACGTGAAGCGCCTGCGGGCCAAGATCGAGCCGGACCCGGGCGCGCCGCGCTACCTGGTCACCGTGCGCGGCCTGGGCTACAAGTTCGAGCCGTAAGCCGTAGCCTCCCCTCCTGCGCGTCCTACGCGGAAGGCCCCCGCCGGCAGTCGCCGGAGGGGGCCTTCGCGTCGCTCCGGCGGGCCCGGGCGGGCCCGCCGGAGGCGGTGCACAGGGTCAGTGCGCGGCCGGGACGGCCGGGGTGGTGGCGCCGGCCGGGACGGCCGTGCCGGTGGCCGTGCCCGGGGCGGTGGTGGCACCGGGGGTGGTCGTGGCGCCCGGGGTGGTGGTGGCACCGGCGGCCGGGGCGGTCGCGCCGGGGGTGGTCTTGACGGGCGCGACGGTCGGCGAGGGGGTCGGGCCGTAGCCCTTGTAGAGGCCCTTGCCGTCCGGGCTCACGCCGGCCTGGACGTCGACCTTCTGGCCGTCCTTGAAGGTGAAGGTCGTGGCGGCGAAGCCGCCGACGTGGACGGTGGCGTTGGGGACGGTGGCGGTCGGGTTGCCCTGACCACCGATCGCGACGGCGCCGCCGGCCGGGATGACGAGGCCGGTCAGCGGGGCGCCCGCGGCGTCGGCCAGGGTCGCAGCGGCGGTGTCGACGGTGACGGACTGCAGCTCGGCCGGGACGTCCGAGGTGTTCGCGATGTTCACGACCACGTTGGCGGGCCCGGTGTAGTCGCCGGAGGTGCCCTCCCCGGTGACGACCACGATGTTGTTCAGCTTCAGGTGCGTCCCGATGGTTGCCGCCGCGTTGTCGGGCTTGACCTGCAGGGTGTCCGGCGTGTTGCCGGCGGCGCAGGAGGACAGCGAGGCGATGGCGATGGCGGCGATGGCGGCGATGCTGCCGCGTCGAAGGCTGCGGCTCACGGCGGCGGCTTCTCCTAAGTCACGTGTCGGTAGGTCAGGTCTCAGATTATCGACCTCACTTATGCGCTCCTCACGGGGTGGTCCCCGTGTCGCACTCCCGGGGGCCGCCGGGAGCCGTCCGGCGGTACGTCCGCCATGTCCAGGTCACATCGCGGACAAGCTTCGACCAAAATCGAATAACGATTGGGCCGCGACCGGAAAAGGGGTGAAAGCTCAAGATCCAATCATGGTTGCGGGGGTGTTGCGCAAGGGTTTCGTCGAACCCCGGAACCGCCTCCGACCTGCGGGAAGCCCCTCTCGAACACCGGTCGCAGCACGTCATGGGGGTGCTTGTCAAGCCCCGAGACCTGCCCTGACCTGCGAAAACGCCCTTCGGGTGCGCCGAGAAGCGTGTTATTCTGGAAAGCCACGGAAGGGGTCCTGTCACATGACGTTCAAGGTTGGCGACACGGTGGTCTACCCCCATCACGGGGCCGCGCTGATCGAGGCCATCGAAACTCGCCAGATCAAAGGTGTGGACAAGACCTACCTGGTGCTCAAGGTGCAGCAGGGAGACCTGACGCTCCGCGTGCCCGCCGAGAACGCGGAGTTCGTCGGCGTGCGCGATGTAGTCGGCCAGGAGGGTCTGGACCGGGTCTTCGAGGTGCTGCGCGCACCGTACACGGAAGAGCCGACCAACTGGTCCCGCCGCTACAAGGCGAACCTGGAGAAGCTCGCCTCGGGCGACGTTATCAAGGTCGCCGAGGTTGTGCGCGACCTCTGGCGTCGCGAGCGCGAGCGCGGCCTCTCGGCCGGCGAGAAGCGGATGCTCGCGAAGGCGCGCCAGATCCTCGTCAGCGAGCTCGCGCTGGCGGAGAACACCAACGAGGACAAGGCGGAAACGCTGCTCGACGAGGTCCTCGCCTCGTAGCGCACGCGTCACCGCATGCGGTCGGGCTGCCGCCCAACGCTCACAGCGCCCGGTGCCGGCGCGCCGCTCCTCGGACGAACCGTCCGGGAGTG
This sequence comes from Kitasatospora sp. NPDC085464, assembly GCF_044541955.1. Classification (NCBI taxonomy): domain Bacteria; kingdom Bacillati; phylum Actinomycetota; class Actinomycetes; order Kitasatosporales; family Streptomycetaceae; genus Kitasatospora; species Kitasatospora sp. NPDC085464. The sequence goes on along the minus strand of NZ_JBITTM010000002.1, from coordinate 22,349 downwards.
GTGCAGTGGCACTCCGGGCGCTGAGGCGTGTCCGGACGACGCCTCCCGCCCGGGCCCACCGAACCGGCCGGGGCCTGTGGGACCGTTCCCGTACCCGCCCTTTCGCGGATCTCCCGCGGAGCGCGGACACGGGTCCTGCGGAGCTGTGCGGCGGGCAGCGGACCGTGGTTCTTCGGAAGGGGCCCTTGCGCCCGCCGGGCACGCCATGGCCATACCCACTTCGCCGAAGGAGTGAAACCTGAACGCGTCAGCAGCAGTCGCAGCAGCAGTGGTGCCCGCCGCCGGGCGCGGTGAGCGCCTGGGCCCCGGGGCCCCGAAGGCCCTGCGGGAGCTGGGCGGTGTGCCGCTCCTGGTGCACGCCGTCCGGGCACTGGCCCGCAGCCGGGCGGTCGGCCTGGTCGTGGTCGCCGCACCCGCCGACGGGGTGGCCGAGGTGGTCGCCCTGCTGGACAGCCACGGGCTGGACGGCAAGGACATCCGCGTGGTGGCCGGCGGCGCGACCCGCCAGGAGTCGGTCCGGCTGGGCCTGGCCGCGATCCCGGAGGACGTGGAGATCGTCCTGGTGCACGACGCGGCCCGTCCGCTGGTGCCGGTCGAGGTGGTGGACGCCGTCGCGGCCGCCGTGCGGGCCGGGGCGCGGGCCGTGGTGCCCGCGGTGCCGCTGGCCGACACCGTGAAGCGGGTCGAGCCGAACCCGGGCGGCCCCGAGCCGGTGCTCGACACGCCCGAGCGGTCCACCCTGCGCGCGGTGCAGACCCCGCAGGGCTTCGACCGCGCCACCCTGGTCGAGGTGCACGCCAAGGCGCTGGCCGAGGAGAGCGCCGGCGCCGCCGGCGCACCGCCGGTCACCGACGACGCCGGCCTGGTCGAGCGCTACGGCGACCGGGTCGTCGTGGTGCCCGGCCACGAGGAGGCGTTCAAGGTCACCCGTCCGTTGGACCTCGTGCTCGCCGAGGCCGTACTCGCCCGCCGGAGGGCCGCTGATGCCTACTGACCCGCAGACCCCCGCCGCCCCCGGCGCCCCCGCCGTCGTGATGCCCCGCGTCGGGATCGGCACCGACGTGCACGCCTTCGAGGCCGGCCGCCCGCTGTGGGTCGCCGGTCTGGAGTGGCCGGACGCCGGGGTCGGGCTGGCCGGGCACTCGGACGCCGACGTGGCCGCGCACGCCTCCTGCGACGCGCTGTTCTCGGCCGCCGGGATCGGCGACCTGGGTGCCCACTTCGGCACCGACCGCCCGGAGTGGTCCGGCGCCTCCGGGGTGAAGCTGCTCGGCGAGGCGGCCCGGCTGGTCCGCGAGGCGGGCTTCGAGATCGGCAACATCTCGGTCCAGGTGATCGGGGTCCGGCCGAAGATCGGCAAGCGGCGGGCCGAGGCGCAGGCCGCGCTGTCCGAGGCCGCCGGTGCGCCGGTCTCGGTCTCCGGCACCACCACCGACGGCCTGGGCCTGACGGGCCGGGCCGAGGGGCTGGCCGCGATCGCCACCGCCCTGGTGTACGAGCGGCGTTGAGGCCGGCCGGTCGGGCGGACCGGTGGGGCGGACCGGTGGGGCGGTGGTCGGGCGGACCGGTGGGGCGGGCGGGGCGCGGAGGAAATCCGCACCTGACGGGTGTTCACCAGCTGGCGCGGGGGCCCGAGTCGATACTGTTCGGCTTCGGGCCCGCGCGGGGCTTCCCCCTCGGGCCGTTACCGCCGCCGACGAGATGAGGTTCGCCAGATGACCGCCCAACTCTCCGACCGTGCCAAGGCGTTGATCGACGGCAAGAGCTTCGCCGTGGTCTCCACCATCCAGCCCGACGGCAGCCCCCAGTCCTCGGTGGTCTGGGTCAAGCGGGACGGCGACGACATCCTGTTCTCCACCGTCGAGGGCCGTCGCAAGCACCTCAACCTGGTGCGGGACCCGCGCGTCTCGATCCTGCTCAACCCGGCGGACAGCCCGTACGAGTACCTGGAGGCGCGCGGGGAGGTCACCATGACCACCGAGGGCGGCCGGGACCTCATCGACGAGCTGGCCGCCAAGTACCGCGGGGTGGACAAGTACACCTGGGACGGCCCGGACGACGTCCGGGTGATCGTGCGGCTCACCCCCCGCAAGGTGGTCGGCAGCCTCTGATCCGTTCCGCCCGCGACCTGCCGTTCCCCGGGATCGTGCACCCCCGTCCCGGGGAATGTGGCGGGGCACCCCCCGCTGCCCACTACGCTTGACGCTGTGAGCATTCGTCTGTACGACACCAGCACCCGCCAGGTACGCGACTTCGTCCCGCTTGTACCGGGTTGTGTCTCGATCTACCTGTGCGGCGCTACCGTCCAGTCGGCGCCTCACATCGGGCACATCCGTTCCGGGCTCAACTTCGACATCATGCAGCGGTGGTTCGCCTACCGCGGCTACCAGGTGACCTTCGCCCGGAACGTCACCGACATCGACGACAAGATCATCGCCAAGGAGCGCGAGCTCGGCACGCCGTGGTGGCAGATCGCCTACGAGAACGAGCGCGCCTTCAACGACGGCTACACCGCGCTCGGCTGCCTGGCGCCGACCGTCGAGCCGCGGGCCACCGGGCACATCCCCGAGATGATCGAGATGATGCAGGGCCTCATCGAGAAGGGCCACGCCTACGCGGCCGACGGCAACGTCTACTTCGACGTGAAGTCCTACCCGGACTACCTCGCGCTCTCCAACCAGAAGCTGGACGACCTGCGCCAGCCGAGCGGCGAGGGCGAGACCGGCAAGCGGGACCAGCGCGACTTCGCGATGTGGAAGGCCACCAAGCCCGGCGAGCCGAGCTGGGAGACCCCGTGGGGCCGCGGCCGTCCGGGCTGGCACCTGGAGTGCTCGGCGATGGCCCACAAGTACCTGGGCGCGGCCTTCGACATCCACGGCGGCGGGCTGGACCTCATCTTCCCGCACCACGAGAACGAGATCGCCCAGTCCAAGGCCTACGGTGACGACTTCGCCGCCTTCTGGGTGCACAACGCCTGGGTCACCATGGCCGGCGAGAAGATGAGCAAGTCGCTGGGCAACTCGGTGCTGGTCTCCGAGATGGTCCGTGCCTGGCGGCCGATCGTGCTCCGCTACTACCTGGCGGCTCCGCACTACCGCTCGATGATCGAGTACAGCGAGGAGTCGCTGCGCGAGGCCGAGGCCGGCTTCGGCCGGATCGAGGGCTTCGTCCAGCGCGCCGTCGAGCGCTGCGGCACGGTCGACGCGGCGCCCGAGGTGCCGCCGGCCTTCGCCGAGGCGATGGACGACGACTTCGGTGTGCCGCAGGCGTTGGCCGTCGTGCACACCGCCGTCCGCCAGGGCAACAGCGCCCTGAACGCGGACGACAAGGAGAGCGTGGTGGCGCGACTGGCCGAGGTCCGTGCGATGCTCGGAGTGCTGGGCCTCGACCCGCTCGACCCGCAGTGGGCCGGGACGGACCGCGGCGAGGACCTGCACGGTGTGGTCGATTCGCTGGTCCGCCTGGTCCTGGACCAGCGGCAGGCGGCGCGCCAGCGCAAGGACTTCGCCACCGCGGATGCCATCCGCGACCAGCTCGGCCTGGCCGGGCTGGCCATCGAGGACACCCCGTCCGGCCCGCGCTGGACGATCAACAGCCAGTAACCCCATCTGACGATCGGGGTGATGGGTGGGCCGTGCCGCACCGGTGCGGCCCTCCCGCATGACGTAGCGCATGCCGTCGGCCGCCGCCGGACAGAAGCGGGGCGGCCGGGCATGCCGGACAGACAGGAAGTACAGCCATGGCCGGCAACAGCCAGCGCAGGAACCGCCGCAACCCCGGATCGAAGAAGGGCGCGTCTGTCGGTACCGGCGGGCACAGCCGGAAGGCGCTCCAGGGCAAGGGCCCGACCCCTCCCGGCGCGGAGCGCAAGGGCCACCCGAAGCAGCGCGCCGCCAACGCCGCGATCAAGCGCGAGCGGGACGCCAAGGCCCGCGCCGGCATGCGCCGGGCCGGTGCCGGCGGCCGGGGCGGCCGCGGCGGCGCGGGCAGCGCCGAGCTGGTCTTCGGCCGCAACTCCGTCGTCGAGGCCCTGCAGGGCGACGTGCCGGCCAACGCGCTGTACGTCCAGCAGTTCATCGACACCGACGACCGCGTCCGCGACGCCTTCCAGGCCGCCAACGACCGCGGCATCCCGCTGATGGAGGCCCCGCGCGCCCAGCTGGACCAGATGACCGGCGGGATGAACCACCAGGGCCTGGTGCTCCAGGTCCCGCCGTACGAGTACGCGCACCCCGACGACCTGCTGGCGGACGCCGCCGACGCCGGCCAGGACGCGCTGATCATCGCCCTGGACGGGGTCACCGACTCCCGCAACCTCGGCGCCGTGGTCCGCTCCGCCGCCGCCTTCGGCGCGCACGGCGTGGTCATCCCCGAGCGCCGCGCGGCCGGCATGACCGCCGGTGCCTGGAAGACCTCCTCCGGCGCCGCCGCCCGGCTGCCCGTCGCCCGGGCCACCAACCTGACCCGCACCCTGGAGGCCTACCAGAAGGCCGGCCTGATGGTGGTCGGCCTGGCCGCCGACGGCGAGGCCGAGCTGGGCGACCTGGAGCTGCTGACCGGCCCCGTGGTGGTCGTCGCGGGCAGCGAGGGCAAGGGCCTGTCCCGGCTGGTCTCGGAGACCTGCGACATGCGGGTGCGGATCCCGATGTCGGGCCTGACCGAGTCGCTGAACGCCGGTGTCGCGGCGGGCATCGTGCTGTACGAGGCCGCTCGGCTGCGCGCCAAGCGCTGAGGCGGCCGGAGCGGCTGCGGAGGCGGTCGGGAAGGTGGCGGTGCGCGTCGGGCCCTGAGCACGGGTGACGGGCCGGGCCCTGAGCGCGAGTGGCGGGCGCGGCCCTGAGCACGGGTGACGGCCGGGGCGCAGGCGATCTTCCGAATTGCCCGCAGTCCGAATGGAAGGCGATCGGGTCCGACCGGGCCCGATCGCTTTTTTCATGATCACTTCAAGTGTGCGCCGGACATCCACCCGGGAGAGTGTCCTAAGCGGCCGTCACCCGGTTAGACGGGCGTGGACACCAGAACACCTCGGCGCCCCCTGTTCGGCGGCGGCAGTACCGGGATAGACGCGGGCCCCGGTCTCAACACGGTCAAGGTGGAGTCGGACCCCGCGCGGCTCAGCAGCACCCAGGCGAGCTTCCGGCTCCGGCTCGGCGCGCCGGTGGCGCCGCTGATCGATGCACCGGTCGGACTGCTGTCCACCGGCGCCGCGTTCGGCGACCCGTACGCCAACCAGGGCCTGATCCGCCGTCCGCTGGTCACCCCGCAGGTCGTCGTGCCCGCCTCCGCCGTCCCGGCGCTGGCCGGGGCCGTGGCCGGTGGCGCACAGCGCCGCAAGGGCCGGGTCACCGCCGTCACCTGGACCGGCCAGGCGCCCCCCGGGGACCTCGCGGCCACCCAACTGCTGGAGGCCGTGCGCCACGGCGGAGCGCCGGGGCGCGGCGGCGTCGGCCTGGCCGAGGCGGACACCCAGGTGATCCCGTCCCTGGCCGGCGCCCGGACCGTCCCGCGCCAGCCCCGGGAGGGCAACGGCACCGCCACCGACGCCGGCGTCGGCCCGGTCGGCGAGCCGCACGGCTGGACCCCGAGCGGCGAGCTGCCCGAGGTCTCCGCCGCCGACGCCGAGGGCCGGCAGCCCTGGTACCCGGGCCGCCGGGTCGACCTCGGCCTGGTGCTGCTGCCGCTGCGCGCCGTCCTCGGCTCGCTCTCGGTCTACGCCGGGTTCAGCAAGCTGTGCGACCCGGTGTACTTCGACGGCGGCGAGCGCGGCTCGATGATGCGCTGGCTGTCCTCGCTGCACCCCTGGAAGGTCGCCGAGCCGCTCCTGGCCTTCGCCATGGCGCACCCGGTGGGGGCCGGCCTGGTCGTCTCGTTCACCGAGATCGTGGTCGGCGTGCTGACCGTCCTCGGCCTCTGGCAGCGGCTCGCGGCCGGGGCCGCGATGGTGCTCTCCGCCGCGCTGCTGTTCACCGTCAGCTGGCGGGCCGTACCGGTCTACGACACGCCCGACCTGATCTTCCTCGCGGCCTGGAGCCCGCTGCTGATCGCCGGGGCCCCGTTCGCCTCGCTGGACGGCCGGCTCAACCTGGAGGCCTGGCGGCGGTTCGGCGCGGACGCCTCCGGGGCGCTGCGCCGCCGGGTGCTGCGCCGGGGCGCGATGGTCACCACGGTCGTCGTCGGCCTGACCCTGCTGCTCGGCTCGATGCTCGGCGCCGCCGTCCGCACCGGCGCCCGCGCGCACGAGGCACCGACCCGCCCGGCCACCGACTACGGCACCCCGGTGTGGCCGTCCGGCAGTCCGTCCGGTGCCCCGGCCGGCAAGGGGCCGTCCACCACGCCCTCGCCCGCCGCCCCGCGCCCGGCCACCCCGACGCCGAGCGCGACCACCCCGTCCACCGCGCCGACCTCCAAGCCGGCCACCCCGACGCCGAGCGGCAAGGGGCACTCCGGCAAGTCGGAGACCGGCGGGGGCTCTTCCCCGGCGACCGGCGCCCCGTCCGCCGGGGCGGGCGGCTCCGCGCCCGCCCAGCGCAGCACCCCGGGCCCCGGCGGCTCGGGCTCGGCGCCCAAGTCCAGCCCGAGCTCCGGCCCCGGGCTGCTCGGCGGGGTGCTGGGCAGCGCGCCGCTGGCCGACCTGTCGGGCGACGGCCGCGCTTCCCGTCCGGGGGCGCCGACGGCGACCTGAGGCTGCTGACGCGTCGGTCGGCCGGGGGCTCCGCGGGGGAGCACCCGGCCGACCGGCGTTTCCCGGCGCCGTGGTCGGTGCTGCAGTCGCCGTCGGTGCGGTGGCTGCCGGTGGTGCGGCGGCCTCTGGGCTTCGGTCGCTACTGGGGAGTGCGGCCGGCGCCGGCGGCGAGCTCCTTGGCCGCTTCGGTGAGGTCCTTGGCGGTGTCGATCGCGCGCCAGTACACGCCCTGCGGCAGCTGGTAGCCCGCCAGCCGCTTGCCGCGGGCGAGTTGGGGGAACGTGGTGCGCTCGTGGTCGCCCACGTCCGGCAGCAGCTCGGCGAACTCCGGGCTGAACACGTACAGGCCGGCGTTGATCAGGAAGGGCGAGGGCGGCGCCTCGATGAAGTCCAGCACGTTGCCGAACTGGTCGGTCTCCACGGCGCCCCACGGGATCCGCGGCCGGGCCAGCGCGAGCGTCGCGACGGCGTCCCGCTCGTGGTGGAAGGCGGCCATCTCACGCAGGCTGAAGCGGGTCCAGATGTCGCCGTTGGTGGCGTACCAGGGCTCGTCCGGGCGGGGCAGCGCCCTGGCCGCGTACTTGAGCCCGCCGCCGCGCCCGAGCGGCTCCGCCTCGACCACCGTACGCACTTGCAGCGGCAGGTCCGCCTTGCCCAGCCACTCCTCCAGCACGTCGGCGAGGTGCCCGCAGGAGATCACCACGTCGGTGACGCCCTCCTCGGCCAGCCAGGCCAGCTGGTGGCCGAGGATCGGCGTGCCGGTGCCCGGGATCTCGACCAGCGGCTTCGGGCGGTCGTCCGTGTAGGGGCGCAGCCGGGAGCCCTGGCCGCCGGCCAGGATGACGGCCTGGGTGACCGGCGTCGAGGTCGGCCGGGGCGGGAGGGACTGCGGGGAGCCCTGGGGCTGCGGAGCGCTCGGGGAGCCCGGGGAGCCCCCGGAGCCCGGGGCGTCCGCGGAGCTCTCGGAGGGCGAGGTGCCTTGGGACAGCCGGGAGTTGGGGGACGCGGGGTCGGCGGTGGGGCCGGAGTCAGCGGTCATGTCTGAACGATAGGCCCGCCGCCCCGGCCACGGACCGGCGAGCGTCAGCCCGTCACACCCGCCGCGAACGCCCCGTCGCAGACCGGACGGGCGAAGGAGCGGGCCCGCTGGACGTCGCCCTGGTACTTGCGCACCGCGGCCTTGCCCAACTCGGTGGCCAGCGAGGTGCAGTACGGCGTCAACGAGGGCTGCTCGCGCATCGAGCGCTCCAGCAGGTCCAGCGCGGCGGACGGGTTCTTCGCCCGCAGTTCGTCCAGCAGGACCACCCGCAGGGACTCCTGCGGGGCGAGCCCGTCGGCGGGCTTGGCCGCGGTGGCGGCCGCGCTGTCGGAGCGCCCGATCCCGGCGCCGTCGCCGCTGGACGCCGCCACGACCTGCTGGTCGAGCCCGGTCGGCGGGGCCCACGGGACCCGGGTCACGGCGAGGGTGCCGGTGGTCACCAGGACGACCGGCAGGGTCAGGGCGACGGTCTGGCCGATACGGCGCACAAGCTGCTTCACCCTCAGGAGAGTAGCGGTGGGTACGGGGTGGATCGCCCTCCGTTACACCATCGAGTGACACGGTGTCCGGGTTCGTCCCCGCGCCGTGTTGACGCCGGGGGTACGGGCGGAGCCCGCCGGACCGGGGAGGGTCCGACGGGCTCCGGTGGGTTCGCTCGCTGATCGCTCGCTTGCGGGGTCCGCTCGCTGATCGCTCGCTTGCGGGGTCCGCTCGCTGATCGCTCGCTTGCTGCGTCCGCTCGTTGCGTTCGTGCGTGGCGTCCGCTCGCGGGGCGGGCTGCGTCAGTCGCAGACGCTCAGGCGCTTGCCGGTGCTGGTCGCGAAGACGTGGACCTCGTTGGCGATCGGCACCACGTGGATGGTCTCGCCGCGGGCCGGGATCTGGCGGCCGGGGACGCGGACGACCAGCTCCTTGTCCTCGCCGCCGATCTTGGTGGTGCCGTAGACGAAGCCGTCCGAGCCGAGCTCCTCGACCACGTTCACGGTCACCGCGACGCCCTCGATGCCGCCCGAGGGGACGATCTCGAAGTGCTCGGGGCGGATGCCGACGGTCACCGTCTTGTCGGTGCCGGCGCCGGCCAGGTTCTCGCGCGAGATGTTGACGACCGAGCCGCCGAACTTCACGCCGCCGTCCACCAGCGGCACCTCGACCAGGTTCATGGCCGGCGAGCCGATGAAGCCGGCCACGAACAGGTTGGCGGGCTTGTCGTACATGTTGCGCGGGGTGTCGACCTGCTGCAGCAGACCGTCCTTGAGTACCGCGACCCGGTCGCCCATGGTGAGCGCCTCGGTCTGGTCGTGGGTGACGTACACCGTGGTGATGCCCAGGCGGCGCTGCAGGCCGGCGATCTGGGTACGGGTCGAGACGCGGAGCTTGGCGTCCAGGTTCGACAGCGGCTCGTCCATCAGGAAGACCTGCGGCTGGCGGACGATCGCGCGGCCCATCGCGACGCGCTGGCGCTGACCGCCGGAGAGCGCCTTCGGCTTGCGGTCCAGGTACTCGGTGAGGTCGAGGATCTTCGCGGCCTCCTCGACCTTGGTGCGGATCTCCGACTTGTTCACGCCGGCGATCTTGAGCGCGAAGCCCATGTTCTCCGCGACGGTCATGTGCGGGTAGAGCGCGTAGTTCTGGAACACCATCGCGATGTCCCGGTCCTTCGGCGGCAGGTGCGTGACGTCCCGGTCACCGATCCGGATCGCGCCGCTGTTGACGTCCTCCAGACCGGCCAGCATGCGCAGGCTGGTCGACTTGCCGCAGCCCGAGGGGCCGACCAGCACGAGGAACTCGCCGTCCGCGATCTCCAGGTCCAGCGCGTCCACCGAGGGCTTGTCGGCCCCGGGGTAGATGCGGGTCGCCTGGTCGTACGTGACAGAAGCCATGGTTGTTGCTCTCCTTCACCGGCAGGAACGTGCCGGACGATCCGAGTAAAGGGGGGGTGTAGTTGTCCGTCGTCCCGTCAGTGGTCTGAACCACCACACGAAGCCGACTCCCGGCGACGCTACCTGCGGTTCCGCGGCTTGTCAGCCCCCACCGGCCCGATTTCGGCATCGGTTCCATCACGCCCGCCCCGCCCCACCAACCCCCGGATATCCCACCCCCCCGCCACCCCGGCCCGGTAGACTGCCCCCGGTGCCGCCGTGATGCCTCGCGGACGGCCACCGTGCCTCCTTAGCTCAGCTGGCCAGAGCACCGCTCTTGTAAAGCGGGGGTCGTCGGTTCGAACCCGACAGGGGGCTCCGTGTGGGAAGGGCCGGTCCGACGTGTTGTCGGGCCGGCCCTTCGGCGTTCGGGGGAGGGGGTGTCAGTCGGGCGGGAGGGTGAGGGTGGCGAGGGCGCCGCCGGTGGGGTGGTTGGTGAAGGTGAGGGTGGCGCCGATGACGCGGGCGTGGCCAGTGGCGATGGTGAGGCCGAGGCCGTGGCCGCGGCCGCGCTCGGGGGCGTTGGTGCGGAAGCGCTGGGGGCCGTGCCGGAGCAGGTCGTCGGGGTAGCCGGGGCCGTGGTCGCGGACGGTGATGCGGGGGCCCTCGACGTGGAGGTGGACGGGGGCGCCGCCGTGGCGGTGGGCGTTGAGGAGCAGGTTGCCGAGGATGCGGTCCAGCCGGCGCAGGTCGGTGCGGACCTGCCGGTCGGCGGCGACCTCGACGGTGACGTCCAGTCCGGTGAGGGAGACGGTTCGGCGCACGGCGCGTTCCAGGGGGACGGCGGCGAGGTCGGGGGACTCGGCGTCGGCGTCCAGGCGGGAGACCTCCAGGAGGTCCTCGACCAGGACGCGCAGGGCCTGGACCCGGTTCTGGACGAGCTGGGTGGGGCGGCCGGGCGGCAGCAGTTCGGCGGCGGTGACCAGGCCGGTGAGCGGGGTGCGCAGCTCGTGGGCGACGTCCGCGGTGAAGCGCTGCTCGTCGGCCAGGCGGCGGTGCAGGGTGCGGGACATCAGGTCGACGGCGGCGGCGAGGTCGGCGACCTCGTCCTTGCCGTCGACGAGTTCGCCGATCCGGGTGTCCGTCCCGCCGGCGGCGATGCCCCGGGCGGCGGTGGCGGCCGTGCGCAGGCGGCGGCTGATCCGGTCCGCGACGAGGACGCCGGCCAGCACGGTGGTGAAGACCGCGGCGACGACGGTGAGCAGGATGATCCGGTCCAGGTCGGCGATGGCCTGCCGGTCCTGGGTGAAGTCCACCCGTACGGAGACCACTCCGTCCGGGACCGGGCCGGCCGCCCACATCGATTCGCCCGTCCCGTCGGCCGCGAGCAGCGTGCCCTGCCGGCCGCTGCGGGCCAGGGTGCGCAGCCGGTCGGGGAGGGCGGGGTCGTCGGGCGCGGTGGCCCGGCCGGCCACCTCGCGGTTGTCGGCGTAGCCGGTCAGGGTCGAGTCGAGGGCGGTGAGCGCGGCGGCGCGGGCCTGGTCGACGTGCTGACGGATCATCGCCTGGTGGACCAGCAGGCCGACGGCCACGGCGACCAGGACGGAGATGGCGGCGACGGCGGTGGCGATCTGGCGGCGCAGGGTCATGCCGGGCGCCGCAGCTTGTAGCCGAAACCGCGGACGGTCTCGATCCGGCCGGAGCCGATCTTGGCGCGCAGCCGCTGCACGTGGACGTCCACGACCCGGGTGTCGGCGCCCCACTCGTAGTCCCAGACCCGTTCGAGCAGGGTGGAGCGCTCCAGCACGATGCCGGGCGCGGCGGTGAACTCCAGCAGCAGCCGCAGTTCGGTGGGGGTGAGCGGGACGAGGCGGCCGTCCACCCGTACCTCCATGCTGTCGGTGTCCACCAGCAGCCCGTCGAAGCTGCGGACGGCGGTGGAGGGCGCGGGCGCCGCGGCGTCCGGCGGCAGCGGGGCGTGGGCGGCGGGCGGGGCTGGCGGTGCGTCCGCGGAGGGCGCAGCCGGGGCGGGTGGCGCGTCGGTCGCCGGGACGACGCGGATGCGGCGCAGCACCGTCCGGATCCGGGCTACCAGGACGGCGCTCTCGAAGGGCTTGACGACGTAGTCGTCCGCGCCGGCCTCCAGGCCGGAGACCACGTCCACCGGGTCGGTGCGCGCCGACATCATCAGGATCGGCAGCTGGCTCTCCTCGCGGATCCGGCGGCAGAGGCCGACCCCGTCGAGCAGCGGCAGCATGACGTCCAGCAGGAGCAGGTCGGGCCGGACGGCGTGGAAGGCCTCCAGCCCCTCCAGGCCGTCGGCGGCCGTGGTGACCGGGAAGCCGTAGCGCTCCAGGGCCATCCGGGTGGCCTCCCGGATCACCTCGTCGTCCTCGACCAGGAGGATGTGCGGGTGCGCGGGCGTGGTGGCGGCGGGGATCATCGCTTCGGCTCCGGGGACACGGCGGGGGCGGAGGGCTGGGCGGTGGGCTGGGCGGTCGTCCGGGGTGCGCGCGGGGACGGGACGGCCGCGCCGGGGGCCGGTTCCGGCGTTCCGGTCGGACGGGGGCCGACGGCCGGGGACGCGGCGGACTTGGGGGTGGCGGTGGGCGGGGCGGGGTCGGCGCCGGTGGGCGGCAGCACGCCGAGCCCCACGTCCTTCCGCTCCTGCAGGACGAGCCGGAGCCCGTCCCAGTGGTAGTGGCTGCTGGTGCGGACGTAGAGGCTGGTCGACTCGTACAGCCACAGGTCGGAGCCGATGGTCTCGGCCCTGAAGGCCGACTGGACCTGCACCCGCAGGACGGGCAGGAGGCGGTCCTCGGCGAGGGCGAGGGTGTAGACGTGCAGCACCACCGGCCCGGGCGTGACGACGGTGGTGATCATCGAGAGCCGGCCGTCGCCGGTGAGGTCGCGGAACTCGGGGGCGCGGACCTCGCACCCGGTGCAGGAGTCGAGCGCCTGGCGCTCCTCCCGGCTCAGCGACGGGTCCTTGGCGAGGACGGTGCGGACGTCGACCGCGGTGATGTCGCGCCCGGGGACGGTCAGGTCCGGTACGGGCTGCGGCGCCTGGGCGGTGCCGCCGGTCCCGGTGGGGGACGGAGCCGGCGCCGGTGAGGCGGCGAGGTTCGGCCAGAGCGGCCGGGGGACGGGCGGCCGCGTGACGGTCCGGGCCGGGCCGTGGTCCTGCAGGTCACCGGGGGTGGCCCGGCCGAACGCCAGGGCGGCGAGGGCGAGGAGGAGGGCCAGGCCGGCCAGGGCCGCCACGGGGACGGCGCCGGGCCGGCGGCGGGGTGGGGGTGTTGCTGCCACGGTCGGTGCTCGTCCTCCTGGTCTGCGGCGCGGTGCCGTTCGTCGCCCCCGTGGCCGTCCTGCTGGTAGGTCGCCCGGACGGCGGCCGGCGGTTCCGGACGGGGCGGAAGGCCCCGGCGGGATGGCCGGGCCTCGGCGGGATGGACGGGGCGGCCGGGGTGGCCGGGGCGGCCGGGCCGGCGGGGTGGCCGGGCCCCGGCGCGGGTCAGGCCGGGTCCGCCAGCACGATGATGTTGTCCGTCCAGTGGCCGTCCGAACCGATCCGCCCGCCGCAGGTGATCACCCGCAGCGCGGGAGCGGTCGTGTCGCCGTAGACCTGCTCGGTGGGGAAGCTGTCCTTGGCGGCCTGGAGCAGCGTCCGCACCTTGAAGTCCACGGTGCTGCCGTCCGCCCGCCGGACGTGGATCGGGTCGCCGGGCCGCAGCTTCGGCAGCTGCCGGAAGACCGCCGGGCCGTGCACGGTGTCGTAGTGCCCGATCAGGACGGCGGGCCCGGTCTCGCCAGGGGTCGGGCCGTTGCGGTACCAGCCGACCTCGTCGCCGCGGTCGGCCGGCGGCACCTGGACCGTACCGTCGGCGTTCAGACCGAGGTCGGCCACCGGCGCGTCCACCCCGGCGGTGGGGATCAGCAGGCGGGTCGGGGGCGAGGGCGCGAGGGGCTTCGGGGCGGTGGCGGCGGGCGTCGCGGCGGTCCCGGTGGCGGGCGCCGTCGGCGCGGTGTCGGCGGTGCTGCCGTGGCCGGAGGCCTCGATCCGCACCACCGGGGTCTCCCGGCCGGACAGGGCCAGCGACGCGCCCAGCACCAGGCAGAGCAGTCCCGCCGTGCCGAAGGCCGTACGGCGCAGGGCGCTCGGAGCGGGTCGGGCGGCGCGGCGCCGCCCGCGTGCGCGCCTGTGCCGGCCGTCGCGCGGGTCTTCGCGCGGGTCTGCACGCTGCTCTGCGTGCCGGTCTTCGCGCGGGTCTTCGTGTCGGTCTCCGTGTCCGCGTGTGCGGCCGTGCCCGGCTCCGCCGCAGGCGGGCTGCCCGGCTCCGGCGAGGTCGCGGCTGCCGGTCCCCGCCGCGGGGGCGGCCCCGGCGCCGTCCCCCCGACCGGCCGGATGCGGGGGGACGGCGCCGGGGTACCCGGCGGACTCGGGACCGGTGTCAGCCGCGCGCACCGGAGCGGCGGCGCAGGACGGCGAAGCCCAGCGCCCCGGCACCGATGGCCGCGACGGCGCCGCCGCCGGCGAGCATCAGGCCGGAGCCGTCGGTCGCACCGGAGCCGTCGCCGGCCTGCGCGGCGCCCTTCGGCACCTCGCGGACCTGCGGCTGGGTGCCGTTGGGGGCCTGCGGAGCGGGCACGGCCTTCGGGGACTCGGCGCCGCGGGCCGCGGAGGGGGTGGCGACGGGCGCCGGAGCCTTCGGGTCGGCCGGTGCCGGGGTGGCGGTCGGCACGGCGGCCGCAGCCGGCGAGGCGACGACGCCCGGGGTGGGCGTGGCGGTCTTCGGCGCGCCGTCGGCCCAGGCCTGGCCGCCGGTGACGGCGGCCAGCAGCGCGGCGCCGGTCAGGGCGCAGGCCGCCAGGACACGGCGGGCGGGCGTGCGGTCGGTACGGCTCCTGCTCATGCGGTGTTCTCCATCTGCATCGGTGGGGTACGTCGGTCGCGCTCGTGGCCGAGGACGTTCGCGGTCGGCGCCGGACGCGCACGTCCTCGTCGCGGACGCCCTCCGGCCGGTGGGCCGGGTGCCGGTGCCGGGGACCGGCAGGTCCGGCCCCGCTGGTTCGGTCGGCCTGTTCGGCCGGGGCGTCGACAGTGACGGTAGGAGGGCCGTGTCGCGGTCCTCGGCCGGTCGTGTCACGGCGGCCCATCGGGTGTGTAACGGCCGCCGGGCGTCCCGTCACGTCCGGTTCGCGAAGGCCGCCGAATCGCATCGACGGCCGGTGAGTGCTCCCGCCCTCCGGCGCGTATCCCTGGGTGGGGATCGAACGACCTACAGAGAGGTGGCAGTGATGAGCATGCTGGCCAACCTGGTGCCGGCGATGCGGCATCCGCGGAAGCGGACCGGTACCGGCAAGGAGACCAGGACCTCGAAGACCAACGACCGTCGTCGCCGTCGTCATGGAAGCAACTCGCGGCACTGACGGCTCCGCCGTCCTGTCAGGGCCGGGCCGGCAACGGCCCGGCCACTTCCCTCGGGCTGGACTCGTCCCGTGTGGTCACTGCGGCGGCTGACAGCCGTGGGCACCGCCGGCACCGTCGGCACAGTCGGCACGGGTGACGGCGACGGCCCGGCGGGCCCGGTCGTCGACCAGGCCCCGGTCGTGCCGCTGCGGCGGACCTTCGGACGGTTCTGGCCCTACACCCGCGGGGGTCGGCGCTGGCTGGCCCTGTTGCTGGGGTTCGTCCTGCTCGGGCCGGTGGTCGACGCGGCCGCGATCTGGCTGTTCAAGGTCGTCGTCGACGAGGTGCTGGTGCCGCGCAGGCTCGGGCTGTTCCTGCCGGTCGCGCTCGGCTACGCCGGGCTGACGCTGGTGGCAGGGGGCCTGCGCTTCGCCGACGAGACGACCTCCACCTGGGTCAGCGAGCGCTTCCTGCTCGCCCTGCGCACGGACGTGTTCCGACACCTGCAGGGCCTCTCGCTGGGTTTCTTCGAGCGGCGGCGGCTCGGCGACGTCCTGTCGCGGCTGACCGGGGACGTCGAGGCGGTCGAGACCTTCCTCCTCTCGGGCATCCTCGACGCGGTCGCGTACGTCGCCGAGCTCGCCGTCTTCCTCGGCGTGCTGTTCTACCTGCGGTGGGACCTCGCCGCCGCGGCCCTCGTCGTCGGGCCGGTGTTCTGGTTCACCGCGCGGCGCTTCTCGGTGCGGGTGAAGGCCGCCTCGCGGGAGCGGCGGCGGCGCAGCGGCTCGGTGAGCGCGCTCGCCGAGGAGACTCTGGAGAACATCGCCCTGGTGCAGGCGTACAACCGGCAGGACTGGGAGCAGGAGCGGTTCCGCCGGGAGAGCCAGGCACGGTTCCGGGCGACCATGGCCGCGACCCGGCTGCGGGCGCTGTTCGCACCGATCGTCGAGCTGCTGGAACTGTTCGGCGCGCTGACCGTGCTCGGGCTGGGCGCCTGGGAGCTCGCGAGCGGCCGCCTGACGCTCGGCGAACTCCTCGTCTTCGTCGCTCTGTTGAGCCGGCTGTACGGCCCGATCCGGGGGATCTCGCGGCTCAGCAACGGTTTCTACTCGGCCTCGGCCGCCGCCGAGCGGATCATCGAACTGCTCGACCAGCGGCCGCAGGTGGCCGACCCGCCGACGCCGCTGCGCCCCCGCCGGATCCGTGGCGCGGTGGCCTTCGACCGGGTGTGGTTCCGCTACCCGGGCACGACCAGGGTGGCGCTGTTCGACGCGTCCTTCCACGCCGAACCGGGCGAGACGGTGGCCCTGGTGGGGGAGAGCGGGGCCGGCAAGTCGACGATCGCCAAGCTGCTGCTGCGCTTCTACGACCCGGAGCGCGGGGCCGTCCGGCTCGACGGCATCGACCTGCGCGAATTCGCCCTGGCCGACCTGCGGGAGCACATCGGGGTCCTGCTGCAGGAGACCCTGGTGATCCACGGCACCGTCCGGGAGAACATCGCCTACGGGCGGCCGGGCGCGACCGACGCCCAGGTCGTCGCGGCCGCGAAGGCGGCGGACGCCCACGAGTTCGTCAGCCGGCTGCCGGACGGCTACGACACGCTGGTGGGCCGGCAGGGCGGCCTGCTCTCCGGCGGGCAGCGGCAGCGGATCGCCATCGCCCGCGCGATGGTCCGGGACGCGCCCGTCCTGCTGCTGGACGAGCCGACGACCGGGTTGGACGTGGAGTCGGGCCGGCGGATCCTGGAGCCGCTCGGGCGGCTGATGAGCGGTCGGACCACGATCATCATCTCGCACGACCTGCTGACCGTACGGAAGGCGGACCGGATCGTGCTGCTCCGCGGCGGCTGCGTCGCCGCCTGCGGCACCCACCGCGAGCTGCTGGCCACCGACGACGGCTACGCCCGGCTCGACCGGCTGCACCACCCACCACTCCAGGAGGTGCCCCGATGAGCACCCGTCAGCCGCTTCCCCCGGGTGCGCCCATCGCCCCCGGCTACCAGGTCCTGGCGCACCTGTGCCGCACCGGCTGGCTCGACGTGTACGACTGCTGGAGCGAGGAGCGGGACTGCCGCTGCGTGGTCAAGGTGCTCCGGCCCGACCGCCGCCGCGAACGCCGGCTGCGCGAGCGCCTGCTCCGCGAGGGCCGCTGGCTGGCCGAGTTCTCCCACCCGCACCTGGTGCGCGGCTACGGCACGGGCGAGCGCCCGCAGCCGTACGCGGTGCTCGAAACCCTCACCGGCGAGACCCTCGCCCACCTGCTGGACACCCGACCGCGCCGGCCGGCCGCCACCGACCTGGCGGTGCTCGGGCTGCACCTCTGCTCGGCGACCCGCTACCTGCACCGGCAGGGCCTGCTGCACCTCGACCTCAAGCCCTCCAACATCGTGATCGACTGCCGCCACGCCAAGGTGCTCGACCTCAGCATCGCCCGGCCCCCGGGACCGGGCACGCCCGGCATCGGCACGGACGGCTACCTCGCCCCCGAGCAGGCCTCCGGGGGTCTGCTCACGGCGGCCACCGACGTCTGGGGCATCGGCGTCACCCTCTACGAGGCCGCCACCGGCACCGAGCCCTTCCCCGGACCGTCGCCGCACGGCCCCGTCCCCCCGGTGACCCGTGGCCGCCGCCTCCCGCGCCCCCTCGCCGCCGCCATCGACGGCTGCCTCCGCCTCGCCCCGGAGGACCGGCCGAGCCTGCCGCAACTGGCGGATTCCCTGGACGAGTTGCTCGACCGCGGGCGTCGCGCGGTGCCGCCGCCGGAGGAGCAGTCGGAGGAGCCGTCGGAGGAGGAGTCGGAGGAGCATCCGCACCGGGCGGCCGGGTGACTTCGTTCGGCGTGCTCGGGCCTTTCGCGCTCGGCCCGCTCGGCCCGCTCGGCCTGGCGCTGGCGGGCCTGCTGGGGAGCCGATTTGGCGTGGACACGCAACTCGTGTTCGGATCAGTCTGGCAACTGGCGGCCGGAGCCGTAGTGTTGGGCATACCGGCCGTACGGAACCGCCGCTGGGAGGAGGGCTCGGAGTACTGACCAACCCCTCGGACGGCTCCGGGGCGCACCCCCGGCCCCAGGTGCGGCCCACCGCGCACCACGCCCGGCCGGCCCCGGAGCGCAACAGGCTGCCCCACCCGCGCACGCACGCCTCCGCGGCGGGCGGGGCGGCCGACCCGGTCGTACCGTGGAGGGTGCGGGGGGTGACGGAGGAGGTCGACCAATGCCCGGATCGCTCACCATCAGCCACCACGAGTCCGCGGTCACCCTGGACCACACGGACGCCGAACGGCTCGCCGTCGTACTGGCCGAAATGGCCTACCTGCTGGAGATCCCGGGGCCGAACCGGATCAACGAGGCGCAGCTCGCCCTGCTGTGCGAGGGCCGCACCCCCGACCGCGCCGAGCTGGCGCACTGGGCCCAGGCGCTCGCCACCCAGCTGAAGGGACGGCTCTGACCGGAGCCGACCACCGCCGACCGGCCGGCCGCCCGGCCGATGGCGCGCGGGGCGGGGGCGCCCGGCCGCCGTACGATGACGCGCGGGGCGGGGACGCCCCCCGGGTGCCGGGGTGGCCGGCGGCCGGTCCGGCGGAGGGTGGGGGCCCGAGCGTGCCGCAGTCCTGGTCGATGTCCTGGCTGACCGTGCCGACGCCCCTGCCCAGCGGACCGATGCACGTCGCGGTGACCCCGCGGGGCGTGGCGGCAGCCGGCTACGGCGGGCACGACGGCGAGGCGCCGCCGTGCACCGACGAATCGAAGATCGCCGCCGTCACCGAGCGGATCGGCGCCTACCTGGCGGGCCGCACCCACGAGTTGGGCCTGCCGATCGACTGGAGCCTGAGTTCCGGCCCGCACCGCGCCGTCCTGCAGACGCTCTGGCGCGAGGTGCCCTACGGCCGGACCGTGACGTACGGCGAACTGGCGGCCCGCAGCGGGGTGTTCGAGGACGTCACCGAGCCCGGTCTGGCCGCCCGGACGGTCGGGCAGATGATGGCCGCCAACCCCGTCCCCCTGCTGGTGCCCTGTCACCGGGTGGTGGCGGCGGACGGGATCGGCGGTTTCGGCGGCGGCCGGGTCGGGATCGAGGTGAAGCGCTGGCTGCTCACCCTGGAAGGGGTGCTGGAGCCGACGCTCGACTGGAACGGGCCGTTGTAGCGGGGGCAGCGGGAGTAGCGGGGGGAGGGGGTGTGGGGAAGGGCAGCCACGCCGCTGCTCCGAGTGTCAAGGGGTGGGGCGGGTGAGGGGGTGGATGGGGGAAGATGGGGTGCCGGATCCCGGTATGTTCGAATAAATAGTCGAACAAATATCGATCAGGTGATCTATTCGTACTATTTGTTTGGCTATTCCGAACCACTCGAACGAGTGATTGCGGGCTGCCCTCAAATGGGCCCACCATGAAGCTGCAACACGAATGTGCAAGGCGACACTTCATCGGGTATCGGGTATGCGAAGGGCTCCCCTCATGTCGACCGAAACCAATGCCGGTATTCCTGCGCCGGGCGCGCAGACGGAGATCCGGCAGCAGCAGAGTCTGAGCACGGCGGGCGCGAGGAACCTCGCGACGACCACCAAGTCCGCGCCGCAGATGCAGGGCATCAGCCCGCGCTGGCTGCTCAGGAAGCTGCCCTGGGTGCAGGTGTCCGGCGGCACCTACCGGGTCAACCGCCGCCTGCGCTACTCGGTCGGTCGCGGCCGGGTGGGCTTCGTCAAGACCGGCGCCGAGGTGCGGATCGTCCCGCCGACGCTCGGCGAGATGCCGGTGCTGCGCGGCTTCCAGGACGACGCGGTGCTGGAGGAGCTGGCCGCGCGCTTCGTGCAGCGGGAGGTCGAGCCGGGGGACGTCCTGGTCGAGGCCGGCACGCCGATCACCGAGGTGTTCGTGATCGCGCACGGCAAGCTCGACCGGATGGGCACCGGCAAGTACGGCGAGGAGACGGTGGTCGGCACCCTCGCCGACGGCGACCACCTCGGTGACGAGGCGGTCCAGCAGGGCGGCGGCACCTGGCCGTACACCGTCCGCGCCGCGACCTCCGGCACCGTGATGGCGCTGTCCTGGCCCTCCTTCCAGGAGCTGCACGACCGCTCCGAGGCGCTGCAGCTGCAGGTCATCGAGTACCTGAACGGCTTCCAGCAGGCGCAGAACAAGCACGGCGAGGCCGCGATCGACCTCTCCGCCGGCCACCAGGGCGAGTACGAGCTGCCCGGCGCCTTCGTGGACTACGAGCTCAAGCCCCGCGAGTACGAGCTGAGCGTCGCGCAGACCATCCTCAAGGTGCACAGCCGCGTCGCCGACCTCTACAACCAGCCGATGAACCAGACCGAGCACCAGCTCCGGCTGACCATCGAGGCCCTACGCGAGCGCCAGGAGCACGAGCTCGTCAACAACCCCGAGTTCGGCCTGCTGGAGAACGCCGCGTACGACCAGCGGATCCAGACCCACTCCGGCCCGCCCACCCCGGACGACATGGACGAGCTGCTCAGCCGCCGGCGCAGCACCAAGATGTTCCTGGCCCACCCACGGGCCATCGCGGCCTTCGGCCGGGAGCTCAACAAGCGCGGCATCAACCCGGGCACGGTCGAGGTCGAGGGCCGGCACGTCATGTCCTGGCGCGGGGTGCCGGTCTTCCCGTGCAACAAGATCCCGATCGTCGGCGGGAGCACCAGCTCGATCATCGCGATGCGAATCGGCGAGGACAACCAGGGTGTCATCGGGCTGCACCAGACCGGAATTCCGGACGAATACCAGCCGAGCCTTTCGGTGCGGTTCATGGGAATCGACGACAAGGCCATCATTTCCTACCTGGTGACCGCCTACTACTCCGCCGCGATCCTGGTGCCGGACGCGGTCGGCGTCCTGGAGAACGTGGACATCGCGCAGTACTGACGGCTCCGGCGGGCCCGATCGGGGATCCGCGCCGTCCGGCCGGGGGTGCCCGCTGCACCCCGGCCGGCGGCGTGTCCTCGCGCGTCCCGGCGCAGTTCGGCCGTGCCCCGGCGCCGCCCGCGTGCGTCCGGGGACGTCCCGCGTACGTCCGCGTGCGTCCGGGGACGTCCCGCGTACGTCCGGGTGCGCCCGGGGATGCCCGGGCCCGCGCCGCCCGCGCCGTGCGCGGCCACCGAGTCGGCCGCCGCCGACACCCGCAGTGCGACCCCGGCCCGTCCGCGCCGGGCCATTCCACGACAGGCGCCAAGAAGGGGGAGACCCATGACGAGTCCCACGCTGGAGCGGGACCACAAAGAGGGACAGGAGGCGGCCGACATCCTGGCCCGCGCCCGCGCGCTGGTCGACCCGGTCATGCGGGCCGCCGTCGACTCGCTGCCCGGCACGATGCGCAAGGTCGCCGGCTACCACTTCGGCTGGTGGGAGGCGGACGGCACGCCCGCCACCGCCTCCGCCGGCAAGGCGATCCGCCCGGCCATGGCCCTCGCCGCCACCCAGGCCCTGGGCGGTACGCCCGGCGAGGCCGCCGCCGCGGCCGCCGCGGTGGAGCTGGTGCACAACTTCACCCTGCTCCACGACGACGTCATCGACCGGGACGACACCCGGCGCCACCGGCCCACCGCCTGGCGGGTGTTCGGCACCACCGAGGCCATCCTGGCCGGGGACGCCATGCACTCCCTCGCCCTGCGGCTGCTCGCCGAGGACACCCACCCCGCCGCCCACGGCTCGATCCGCCGGCTCGCCGACTGCGTGGTCGAGCTCTGCGAGGGCCAGCAGATCGACTGCGCCTTCGAACAGCGCAACGACGTCTCGCTGCCCGAGTGCCTGGCGATGGCGGAGGCCAAGACCGGCGCCCTGCTCGGCGCCGCCTGCGCGATCGGCGCCCTGTACGGCGGCGCCTCCGAGGAGGCGGCGCAGGCGATGGACGGCTTCGGCCGGGAGATCGGCCTGGCGTTCCAGCTGATCGACGACCTGATCGGCATCTGGGGGGACCCCGCGGTGACCGGCAAGCCGGTCGGCGCGGACCTGGTCGCCCGGAAGAAGTCGCTGCCGGTGGTCGCCGCGTTGGGTTCCGGGACCGTCGACGGTGCGCGGCTGGCCGAGCTGTACGTGCTCGAACGGCCGCTGAGCCAGGAGGAGTTGGCGCAGTGTGCGGCGGCCGTCGAGGGGGCCGGTGGGCGCGGATGGGCGCAGGGGCAGTCCTGCGAGCGGATGGCCGCGGCGATGGCGCAGCTGGCCGCCGCCGTACCGGAGCCGTCCGCGGCGGACGAACTGCTGGCGCTCGCCGAGCTGGTCACGCGCCGGACGCACTGAGGGCGCCGTCGGTGGGGGGGGAGTCGGGCGGGGCGCCATACCACCCACCCGCCCCCCCGGGGCCCGCGGGCGAACCCCGCCCCGCCCCCAGGCTGCGCGCCGTGGGGGGGTGGGTG